>JADGQS010000180.1 GCA_017881585.1 Gemmatimonadaceae bacterium
TCCGGCTTGATCCAATTGAACGCGAGCCACTCGGCCGTCGGCGACGTCGTCATTTGCACTCCCTTCGCGCCAACTTTGCCGAGGAAGATCTCGCCGGGACGATTCACGAACGAAAGCGCGTCGGCCATCCATTGTTCATCGGGCGAGAGCACCACCTGGTGGCCGCCCTCGCCCACGGTGAGCTTCGCGCGCGCGTCGCCCGCGATCGGCATCTTCCAGTAATCGCGATCGAACGCGGACGTCTCGCTCGAGTGGAAGTAGAAACTCTGCCTGTCGCTCGAGAGCGCGACGTCGTACACCTCCCACTTGCCGCTCGTGAGCGCGCGGCGGTCGCTGCCGTCAGCCGCTGTCGACCAGAGTTGTGCGTAGCCCGTGGCTTCCGAGCCGTAGTAGATGCGGCGATCGTTGTCGTACCAGCCCAGGCAGCCGAACCCGCAGGGACCGCCGACCCATGCCGTATCGCGCAGCGTCTCGACGATCTTCACCGTGCCGGTTGCCGCGTCGACCACCGAGATCTCGCGCGTCTTGAAGTTGTCCGCGTTGCCGACGACGATCGCAGCCGAACCCGCGTCGTTCCAGGCGGCGATGTTCGCGTTGGCGGCGTTCGCCTCTTCAGTCGCGATCGGCTTGAGCCACTTTACGTCGCCGCGCGGGAGCGACTGATAGCCGAAGCGCGTCGCGTTCTGCGCGTCGCCGACTTTCGTGCGGTTCGGAATGTCCTCGGTGTAGCCGCTCGCGGTCACGTAGTTGGGGACGTTCCCGGTGCGCGCGTCGGCGGGCGCGGTCGTCGTCGTGAACAACACCGCGCTGCCGTTGGGGCTCACCGCGATGTTCGCCACACGCTCGTTCGCGTTGAGCGTGATGGTCTTCGGGCCGGACGGCGGGCGCGCGGCCGTCTCCGCGCGGCGAATGGAATCCGCGCGCGCGATGTCCTTGACCACGTCGAGCAGTTCGAGCTGGTCGGCCTCGAGGCGGCCCTTCTGCGTGTTGAGCGCGGGGCCGCGCCCCTGTGGCGGGGCCGCCGCGCCGCGGCCGCCGCCCCCGCCTCCACGACCGCCGCCGCCCGCGCCGCGGCCGCCGGCGGCAGCGACCGTTCCGGTCGCATCAGCCGCGCGGATGTCGGTGAGCTGAACCGTCGCGCCGTTCGTGATGTCGATGGAATACGCGTTGCCGTCGCGCACGAACATCACCTTCTGTCCGTCCGACGAAAATCGCGGATTCGACTCGGCAGCGGCGGTCTCGATGAGATGCCGCGCAGTCGAGCGCCTCATGTCGACGATATACAAGTCGCCGGCGTACGCGACGACCTTCATGGAGCGATCCCGCGAATACGAGCCGTCCGCGACGAGCGGGCCGACCGAATCGACCTCCGATGGCGGCACCAGCTCGGGCTTCGCGCCGGCCTGCGCGCGAATGCGATACGGCTTGAGCGCGTCGCGGAAATCGGAGCCGGGCGGGAGCCACTGGAAATAGATCCACTGGCCGTCGGGCGTCCAGCGGATCTGCGCGGGCTCGCGGCCGTACACCTCGGGGCCGCGCATCATGTTCTTGATGGTGAATTCGAACTTGGCGGGCGACTGAGATAGAAGCAGGGCGGGGGCTAGCGCGAGACCCAAGATGGAAGATCGAAGATGGAAGATGGAGAAACGACGATGTAAGATGGAAGATGGAGGATCGAAGGCAGACGGCATGGGATGAGCCTCTGAGAGGTTTACGACTGCGCGGGTACGGCGCGAGCGGTGAACGGCACTTCGGTGCTGACGCACGGAACGGTGCCCCTGATCACGCGCGACCAGAGCAGCGCCGAGTCGACCAGGATCACCATCACCGAGATCATGAACACCGCGACCACCGCCGCGTCGAGCCGGTCGTTGAAGATCATCCGGGCCGCGTCGCCGGCGGTCTTCGCTCCGGCGGGAAGAGCTCCGCCCGCCACCGTCGCGGCCAGCCAGTTGGCGTGCGAGAGGAAGCCGAGTTTCACGTCGGGCGAGAGAATCTTCTGCCACCCGGCCGTGATCGTGACGATCGCGAGCCACGTGAGCGGAATGATCGTGATGAACGAATACTTCGCCTTCCCCATCTTGATGATCACCGTCGTGCCCACGCAGAGCGCGATCGCGGCGAGCAGTTGGTTCGAGATTCCGAAGATCGGCCAGAGGAGGTTCACGCCGCCGAGCGGATCGGTGACGCCCTGGTAGAGGAAGTATCCCCACGATCCCACCACGAGCGCGCTCGACAGCAGGACGGCGGGATACCAGCTCACACGTCCGAACGGCGCCCAGATGTGCTTGCCGAGGTCCTGCAGTATGAAGCGCCCCACACGCGTGCCGGCGTCGAGCGTCGTGAGAATGAACAGGGCTTCGAACATGATGGCGAAGTGGTACCAGAGCGCCATCGAGCCTTCGCCGCCGAGGACCTTGGCGAAGATGTTCGCCATGCCCACGGCGAGCGACGGCGCGCCGCCGGTGCGCGAGAGCAGAGAGGCCTCGTGGACTTTCGTGGCGAGCGCGGTGAGTTCGTGTGGGGAAACTACAAATCCCCATTGACTGATGGCCTGCGACGCGCTCTCGACCGTGTTGCCGATCAGGCCGGCCGGGGCGTTGATCGCGAAGTACGTGCCCGGCGTCAGGATGCAGGCGGCGATCAGCGCGAGCGTCGCGACGAGCGACTCGCTGAGCATCGCGCCGTAGCCGATGAACCGTGCATCCTTCTCGTTTTCTATGAGTTTTGGTGTAGTGCCCGATGAGATCAGTGCGTGGAATCCGCTGATCGCGCCGCAGGCGATGGTGATGAATACGAAGGGGAAGACCTTTCCGGCGAAGAGCGGACCGGTGCCGTCGATGAAGCGAGTCGTCGCCGGCATCTGCAGCGGCGGCAGCAGGATGAAGATTCCTCCCGCGAGCGCGACCACCACGCCGATCTTCACGAACGCCGAGAGATATCCGCGCGGCGCGAGGAGCAGCCAGACCGGGAGCACCGAGGCGGTGAAGCCGTAGATGACGATCGCGACCGCGAGCTGCACCGCGCTCAGCGTGAAGAGCGGCGCGAGCGCCGGGCTGTCGGCCACCCAGCGGCCGGCGTAGAGCGACACCACGAGCAGGATCACGCCGATCGCCGTGGTCTCGAGCACGCGACCCGGCCTCACGAACCGCATCCAAAGCCCCATGATGATCGCGATCGGAATCGTGAGCCCGAGCGTGACCGTTCCCCATGGGCTCGAGCGCAGCGCGTTCACCACGATCAGCGCGAGCACGGCGATGAGGATGATCATGATCCCGAATGTCGCCACGAGCGCCGTGAATCCCGCGATCGGTCCGATCTCTTCCTTGGCCATCTGGCCGAGCGACTTGCCGTCGCGGCGCGTGGAGGCGCAGAGGATGACGCAGTCCTGCACGGCGCCGCCGAGCGCGACGCCGACGACGATCCAGATGAAGCCGGGGAGGAATCCGAACTGCGCGGCGAGTGTGGGACCGACGAGGGGGCCGGGGCCCGCGATGGCGGCGAAGTGCTGGCCGAAGACAATCCATTTGTTGGTCGGCACGAAGTCGCGGCCGTCGGAGAGGCGCTCGGCGGGCGTCGCACGCGCGGGATCGAGGGCGAAGATCTTCGCGGCGATGATCTTGCTGTAGAAGCGATATGCGATCGCATACGTGCAGAGCGCGGCAGTGAGCAGCCAGCCCGCGGAGACGTGTTCGCCCCGTTGCAGCGCGAGGAAGCCGAACGCGCCCGCGCCGAGGAGGGCGACGCAGGCCCAGAGGACAGCTTTCAGAATTCGCATGGGGGAGAAGATGCGGTTCGGCGGCGTTGCGACGCAACTATATGAAGTCGCGACTATCTTTCAGTTGTCGCTCCCGCTCGGATCGGGCCGCTGATTGCATGGCGGCTCCTCGTCGGGTGCGTTCACCACCTCTCACAACGGGATCGATGAAAAAGACTCGATCGCTGGCGATTGCCGGGGTGCTCGCCATCGCAGCGTGTGCGGGCGGCGTCCAGACGCCGCAGACACAGCCCGAAGCTGGAACGACCTCTCAGCCTTCGCAGGCCAAGCCCGGCGCCGGGACCAAGCAGCAACCGCCTCAGCCGCCGCTCTCGCCGATGGCGTCGCAGCACGTGATGGTGCTGCCGGTTCAGTTGTTGCGTGCCGACAGCGGCGCGTGGGTGGACCAGACCAAGTGGGAGAAGTTTCGCAGGGAGCTGGACGACTCGATCGCGTCGGCGATCTCGAACCGTGGGATCGGCAAGACGTGGAAGTACGCCGCGGATGTCGCGCGCATCGCGAAGCGCAATCCGGAATACGTCGGCGACCCGTATTCCATGGGCGTTCAGCCGATGCGGGCCGTGAAGTTCAGGATCGGCGAGCCGATTCCGGACCTGTTCAACAACAACCTGCGGCCGCTGATCGGGCTCGGCGATGCGCGTTACGCGCTCGTTCCCGTGGAAGTGTGGTTCGCGCGGAAGGGCGCGCTTCAGATTGCGGTGCTGAAGCTCGCGATGGTGGATGGGCGTGGCGGCACGTTCGTGTGGATGGGCGAGGTCGGGACCGATCCTGCGGCGGCGATGTCGCC
>JADGQS010000181.1 GCA_017881585.1 Gemmatimonadaceae bacterium
TTCCGAGAAGACCGTCATGGAAGCGCTGGACCGACTGATGAAGGGCCGAACGTCGGTCGTCATCGCGCATCGGCTCGGCACGATCCGCCACGCCGACGTCATCTTCGTCGTGAAGGACACTGGATTGTCCGAGCGGGGCACGCACGAGGAACTCATGGCCCTCAATGGCGTATACGCCGAGTTGTTCAGGATCCAGACCCCCGAGGAGCCCGCGACGCCGGCCTGATTCCTCACGGTTTGCTTACGATGCCGGCCAGCGACTGCTATCATGTTGCCACGCACTCAACCGGACGCGATTGAATTGTGAAACTGATCATCGAACCGACCGACGGCGTTGCACCGATCCTCGCCGCCATCACGAGCGCCAAGAAGAGCGTAGAGATTGCGATCTTCCGATTCGACCGCAAGGACCTCGAAACGGCGTTGACGGCGGCCGTCGTGAAGGGCGTCCGCGTGATCGCGCTGATCGCGTTCCACAACCGCGGCGGCGAGGCAAGCCTTCGGAAGCTCGAGTTGCGGTTTCTCGCGGCGGGAATCATCGTGGCGCGTACCTCCGGAGACTTGACCCGCTATCACGACAAGTATGTGGTGATCGATCGCCGCGTCCTCTGCATGCTCTCGACCAACTTCACCCGCCTCGACATCGACCACAGCCGCGGTTTCGGCATCGTGACCACTCGCGCGAATTGGGTGCACGAGGCCCGCAGACTTTTTCGGGCCGATTGCAGCCGGGCGAAATACGTGCCCAAGACGGAAACGTTCGTCGTCAGTCCCGTGAATGCCAGGAAATCGCTCGCCGCCTTCCTGCAACGGGCCAAGAAAGAGTTGCTGATCTACGATCCGCGAATCACCGACAGGGAGATGCTTCGTGTGCTCGATGAGCGCAGGAAGGCGGGTGTGGCGATCCGGGTTATCGGCACCGTGGGTGGACGTTCCCAGCTCGACGTGCAGAGACTCGGCGGCGTCCGGCTGCACACGCGCACGATCATCCGCGATCGGCGCGAGGCGTTCATCGGGAGCCAGAGCCTGCGCGCGCCGGAGCTCGATTCGCGCCGCGAACTCGGCCTCATCATTCAGGACGTGAAGGCCGTAAAGAAATTGATCGAGACATTCGAATCCGACTGGGATCCCAAACGCTCCGTCAAGGTGAAGGCGGACAAGAAGGAGACGGCCGTGGCTCAAGACAAGGAGTCGGAGAAGGCGGTGAAGGTCTTGACGAAGGACCTGAGTCCTATCGTCAGCACCATGAAGAAGGCCGTCAAGAGAGCCGTCGCGAAGGCCGGCGAAGACGTCCTTCACGACAAGGGAGTCAAGGAGACGATGAAGAAAGTCGTCAAGAAGGCGGTGAAGGACGCGGTCCAAGAAGCGGTTCGGGAGAGCCGGAAGTCGTAACGATTCGAGGTCATCCATTCCAGTGCCCGCCATGAGGTTCAAGCAGAACGCCGGCGTTCTCGTGATCGTCGCGTCGTTGCTCGCGGTCGCGTACGGCGTCTACCGAACCGATAGCCGGGCCGCGGCTCCGTCGGCACGCACCGCTCGACGCGCGCCATCCGACCGCACGATCGTCGTCGATCAAAGCTCTCTCGTCACGGCAGAGCAGCTCGTCCGCATGCCCGCGACCGCCGACGAACGGCCGTTCGCCGAAGACGCCCTGCGCATCGCCGATGGGGAGATGGATCTTGCGTTCGCCCAGGCGGTGCGGCGGACGGCCAACCAGCCGCGCGCGAAGTCGGAGGCCGCCAGGGAAGCCGATTCGCGCCTGCAGCGGGCACTGCGCGCGCTGGTGGCCGATCAGGCTCAGGTTGTCTCGCTCACCGCCGCCCTGGGCAAAGCGAACATCGCCGGCGCCGAGTCGCTCCACGACCGGCTCGACCTGGTGCAGGCGCAAGCCGCGCTCGATCAGGACGAGGTGGACGACGCCCGGCAGGATCTCCGGCGCGCGGGCGGCGACCCGCAGGGCCGGATGCAAGACATGATCGAGGAGCACGACGCCGCGTCGAAGAGTTCCGACAGCATACGCGTCGTCGTCACGAATCCCGTCGAATTGCACGGGCTCATTCGCCGCTTGCAGGCTCTGCAAGCCCTATACGCGAAGGAAGCGCTGTTGAGGCGGGCCAGGGCGGCCGCCGATTCGCTCGCCGTCCGCTTCAGGCAGCGTCACGACAGCGTGGAAGCGCGCACCGCGGCCCTCGTCCGCGACTCGTCGACCGCGCACCTGAGCCACGACTCCTCGGCGGCCCTGCTCGCGATCACGCAGCGCCGCGCCCTCGACGGGAAGATTCGGGCGACGCTCGACCAGCGCGTCGACAACCAGCACCGACTCGCCGACGCCTACACCGGATGGATCGCGGTGCTGCGCGCGGAGGAGATCGGCGTCATCAACCGCGCACTGCGCGGCGTCGAGCTGATACTCGTCATCGTGCTCGTCACGCTGGTCCTCGCCCGCTGGATCGAGCACATGCTCGGCGCCAAGTCGCTCGACCGCCGTCGAACGCAGACACTGTACATGCTCGTGCGAGTGTCGCTGCAGGTGGTCGCCGCGTTGCTGATCCTTCTCGTGATCTTCGGCAAGCCCGACAACCTCGGCACGATCCTCGGCCTTGCCGGCGCCGGCCTGACCGTGGCGCTCAAGGATTTCATCATCGGCTTCATCGGCTGGTTCGTGCTGATGGGCAGGAACGGCATTCGCATCGGCGACTTCGTCGAGATCAACGGCGTGACCGGAGAAGTGGTGCAGCTCGGGGTGTTCTACACAGTGCTGCTCGAAACGGGCGACTGGACCGAGTCGGGTCATCCGACCGGCCGTCGCGTGACGTTCATGAACGGTTTTGCGATCGAGGGACACTACTTCAACTTCTCGACGTCGGGACGGTGGCTTGGGGACGACGTGCGAATCGTCGTGCCGGCGGGACGCGACCCGTATCCGATCGCTGAGGCACTGCAGAAGCAGGTGGAGGAGGCGACGGCCGAGAATGCGCGCGAAGCCGAGGCGCAGTGGACGGAGGCGGGGCGTTCACCGCAGTCGACCGCGCCGGCGGCGGCAAGCGTCAGTCTCAGGCCGGTCGCGAGCGGGGTGGAAATCACGGTTCGCTACATCACGCGCGTGGCGGACCGGGAAGAATTGCGGGGGAAATTGTATCACACGGCGGTGGACATGCTTGGAGGAGCGAAGGCGCCCGCCTGAACCAGAGGAAAAAATGTCCATGACGATCATTGCCGCCATCGTGTCGATCTTTCTGCAGCTTGCGCCGCCGGTCGTGGTCGTCTTTGAAACGGCCGCGGGGAACTTCGAAGTCGCCGTCGACGTGGCGCATGCGCCCATCACCGGGACGAACTTCCTGAGGTACGTGGACGCCGGCGCGTACAACGGCGGGATCTTCCATCGCACCGTACGGCCTGAGACGGAAACTCGTACGGACTATCCCATTCAGGTGGTGCAGGCGAGCGCCGCGAAGGGTTTCAAGAGCTACCCGGAGATCCCGCTCGAGCGCACGAGCGCGACGGGTCTCAAGCACCTGGCCGGAACGATCTCGATGGCGCGCGGTCCCTCGCCCGGCTCGGCGACGAGTGACTTTTTCGTGTGCATCACCAACACTCCCGAGAACGACTTTGGAGGAAGGCGCAACGCCGACGGTCAGGGCTTCGCCGCCTTCGGGCAGGTGGTTGCCGGCATGGACGTGATCAGGAAGGTTCAGGCGTCGCCGACGCAGACGGGCGCGGGAGGCCGCAGCACACAGAACCTCCAGCCGCCCATCGCGATTCTGAAAGCGTACCGCAAAAAGTAGCCGGCGGCCGTGACGCTGGTCCGGCTCCTTTCTCACTTAGCCGCTCAGCCCGTGGTGTGGTATTTTGGGAACATCACCCGCTCCCCACGAGGATCCCGTGTACTCTGTACTTCGCGCCGCCGCGGCCGCAGCACTGCTCGCGCTGCCGCTCGCCGCACAGCAGGATGATCCCGCGCTGATCGCGAAGGCCAAGGCGATCCATGCCAAGGCGATCAAGATCGATACACATGTCGACATCGATCCCTCGACGATGACCGACGTGAAGCCCAACTACGTCACCGGGCACGCGCATCAGGTCGATCTCCCGAAGATGCGAAACAGCGGCGTCGACGCCGTCTTCTTCAGCATCTTCGTCGGCCAGGCGCAGGACTTCTCCGACAGCGGCTACGCGAAAGCCAGGGCGGGCGACGTCGCGAAGTTCGAGGCCGTCCACTATCTGGCCGAAAAGCTCGCACCTGATCAAATCGAAATCGCCTATACGGCGGTCGACGTCCGGCGCATTCGCGCGAAGGGGAAGCTCGTTGCGCTCATGGGCGTCGAGAACGGCTACGGCATCGGGACGGACATCACGAACGTCAAGAAGTTCTACGACTACGGCGCGCGCTACCTCTCGCTCACGCACAACGGGCACAACCAGCTCTCCGATTCGAACACCGGCGAATCCGACAATGTCTGGAAGTGGCACGGCGTGAGCCCGCTCGGCAAGCAGGTCGTCGCCGAGGCGAACAAGTACGGGATCATGCTCGACATTTCGCACCCGTC
>JADGQS010000061.1 GCA_017881585.1 Gemmatimonadaceae bacterium
CGCCGCGAGGTGGGCCGCGGCACCATCCGCCAGCCGTGGACCGGAAAGGTGTTCGACATCGTCGCCTCGCCGCATCCGGCCGGCGGCGCGGTGGTGACGGTCGACGACGTGATGGGATTCCACGCGCTCGCCGAACGCTACCGCCTCGTGGTGGAGTCCACGACGGATGCGATTCTGATCACCGCGCGCGACGGCTCGATCGAATACGCGAACGACGCGGCGGCCGCGCTGTTCGCGTCTTCGGGTGCGCTGGCCGGCGTGCCGCTCGCGTCGTTCGTGCCGCCGTCGATGATGAAGGAATTCGAGGGTCATGTTTCGCGGGCCCTCCTCGGCGAAGCCATGCGCTTCAACGGCTCCGTGATGCGGGGCGACGGCGAGGAGCGGCGCGTGTCCATGAGCCTTGCGCCGATTCGAGGCGGGGGACCCGTGACGGGACTGGTCGCGTCGCTCCGCGACGTGAGCGACGAGACCCGCGCGCGCGACGAGGCGGCGGCCGCCAACGCGCGCTATCGGAATCTCGTCGAGGTCGCCGCCGACGCGATCTACACGCTCGACGGCAAGGGCATCTTCACCGCGGCGAACCTGGCGACCGAGACGCTGCTCGGGATCGCGCGCGATGCGCTGCTGGGGCGGAGCATCGTGCCGTTCATCGAGCCCGCGGAGACGGCCGGGCTCCGCGCGTTCTTCACCGCGGCGCTCGTCGGCGAGTCGCAGCGCTACGAATGCCACGTGGTGCGGCCCGACGGCACGCGACGGCTCGTGTCCGTCTCGAACACGCCGATCAAGCGCGGTGCGCGCGTCATTGGGGTGCTCTGCGTGGCGCGCGACGTCACGGACGACCGGGCGCGGGCCGCCGCGCTCGAGCGCGCGGAGGCGCGCTACACCCGGCTCGTCGAGTCCGCCGAAGACGCGATCTGCACCGCCGACGAAGAGGGGAACTTCACCTCGGTCAATCGCGCGCTCGAACACGTGATGGGCCGCAATCGCGAGGCGCTGCTCGGCACGCACTTCACGGAGCTGGTCCACGCCGACGAGCGCGGCGAGCTCTGGCTGATGTTCGTCGCCTCGCTCGAGGGGCAGCGCGAGCGCCGCGAGATGCACTTCACGCGGGCGGACGGCGTCGAGCGTGTGGCGACGGTCATCACCGCGCCCATCTATGAACACGGTCAGGTGAGCGCCGTGTTGGCCATTCTCCGCGATGTGACCGACGAGCGCATGCTGCTCGAGCAAGTCGTGCGGAGCGAGAAGCTCGCGGCGCTCGGCGAACTCGTCGGAGGAGTGGCGCACGAGGTGAACTCGCCGCTCACCGGGATTCTCGCGTTCGGCCAGATCCTCCAGCTGGAGTCCACGGCCAGCGAAGAATCGCGGCGGGCCGCGGACACCATCGTGAGCGAAGCCAAGCGGGCCGCCCGCATCGTCGGAAAGCTGCTGACCTTCGCCCGGCAGAATCCGCCGGAGAAGATGCGCACCGAGCTGAACCAGGTGCTGCAGGATACCATTGAACTGCGGCGTTATCCGCTGAAGATGCAACAGATCGCGCTCGTGGTAGAATTCGCCGAGGACCTTCCGGCCACGTGGGCGGATCCGTTCCAGCTCCAGCAAGTCTTCATCAACCTTCTGTCAAATGCCGAGCAGGCGCTGGCCTCCAGTTCGGGGGAGCGTCGCATCACGGTTCGCACCGAGCTGCGCGCCGAGTCGCTGGTGACGACCATCGCCGATACCGGCCCAGGCATTGCGCCTGAGCATCTGCCACACATTTTCAATCCGTTCTACACGACGAAGCCCCGGGGCGTCGGCACCGGGCTCGGGCTCTCGATCAGCTTCGGCATCGTGCGCGAGCACGGTGGCACGCTGCAGCTGGTATCGGAAGCCGGAAAGGGTGCCGCGTTCGAAGTTATGTTGCCGGTCATGACGCCCCCCTCTCAAAGCGGCGAGTAGCAGATGGCGAGCATTCTCATCATTGACGACGAAGTCGCGATCGCCTCGGCGTTCGCCATGTTCTTCCGCCACGACGGCGCGCACGTCGTCACCGAGGCGCATACGGGGACGGAAGGGATCGAGGCGTACAAGCGCGTGCGGCCCGACTTGGTGCTGCTCGACGTGCGCCTGCCCGACATGACGGGTTTCGACGTGCTCTCGAAGATTCGCGATGACAACCCGGTCGTCATCATGGTCACGGCGTACGGCGACGTGCCGATGGCCGTGGACGCGCTGCACCGCGGCGCCGAGAATTTCCTCACGAAGCCGGTGGACTTGAGCCACCTGGCCGCGGCCGCCGAGCGCGCGCTCGAGAAGGCGTCGCTCCGCCGCATGAACCGGTATCTCTCGGATCGGCGTGGCAGCGGAGCGGACCTGCTTCTCGGGTCGTCCGCGGCGATGCGCGAGCTTTCCGCGCAGATCTCGCTGCTCGCCGCGAGCGACCGCACCACGGCGCTCATCGTCGGCGAGAGCGGATCGGGAAAGGGCCGCGTGGCGGAGCTCGTGCACGCGCAGAGCCCGCGCTCGGCGAAGCCGTTCGTGCAGGTGAACTGTGCCGCGCTCACGGCCGAGTCGCTCGACTCGGAATTGTTCGGCGTCGAGTCGTCGACCGACGGAACGGGCGGGCCCACCAAGCGCGGCCTCTTCGAGATCGCCGACGGCGGCACGCTCTTCCTCGACGAGATCGGCGATCTCGGCTCGCACCTGCAGCCCAAGCTGCTGCGCGTGCTCGAGGGCAAGGGATTCCGCCGCCACGGCGGCACGACCGAGATCACGCCGAACGTCCGCGTGATCGCAGCCACGAGCAAGGATCTCGTGAACGAGGTGACCACGGGGCGGTTCCGCGAGGACCTGTACTACCGGCTGTCGGTCATGCCGATCAACCTGCCGCCGCTCCGGGCGCGCTCGCGCGAGGATCTCGTGGAACTCGCCGCCCACCTGCTCGACGAACTCTCGCCCTCGGTGTCCGGCGCGCCGACGATGATCGGCGACGACGCGCTCGACGCGATCCTGCGCTATGCGTGGCCGGGAAACATCCGCGAGCTGCGCAACGTGCTCGAGCGCGCGATGCTGATGGCGCGCGGTCAGCCGACGATCGAGCTGACCCACCTCCCGCGCGAGGTGCAGGGCGCGAGCGGCGCGGATGTCGCGCACCACGTGCCGCGCTCGCTCGCCGAAGTGGAGAAGGCGCACATCGATCGCACGCTGAAGGCCAACGCCCACAACAGGACGCACGCGGCGAAGGAACTCGGCATCTCGCGTGCGACGCTCATCAAGAAGATCAAGGAATACAACCTTCTCGACAAGCCACGTTCGTGATGCTCCAGACCGGAGGCGCCAGTGACTGAAACGGACGCGATGCAGTGCAGGGCCTGCGGCCGCATCGAGCGGGCGTCGGAGGGCTATCCCTGCCGCGGCTGCGGCACGTTCATCTGCGTGATCTGCAACCTGCGCGGCGTGGTGTTCTGCAGGGAGTGCGCGGCACAGGGACTCGCGGCCGACCCGCCCCCCGCGTGAATCCGAACGCGCAACTCGACAGCTATGGATTCGGCATCGCGGTCGGACACGCGACCGATGCCGCCGGCGGAACGGGCCTCACGGTGGTGCGCGGCGTCGATGCGCCGCTGAGGGCGTCCGCGCACGTGCTGGGACGCGCCACCGGTTCACGCGAGCTCGCGCTGCTGGATCCGTCGGCGCACGTCGATCGCGTCGATGCCATCATGCTCACGGGCGGCTCCGCGTACGGACTCGATGCGGCCGCGGGCGTGATGCGCTGGATGGAAGAGCGCGGACGCGGCTACCCGGTGCCGGGCGGCGTCGTGCCCATCGTGGCTGCCGCGGTGCTCTTCGATCTCGCGCCGCTCGGCCGGTTCGACGCGCGGCCGACGCCGGAAATGGCGTACCGCGCCTGCGACGACGCGAAGACCGACCGGATCGAGGAGGGAAGCGTGGGCGCCGGGACGGGGTGCACGGTCGGAAAGGCCGCGGGCGCCGCGCGTGCGATGAAGGGGGGGATCGGCGTCGGCGTCGCCGGAATCGGAGGACCGAACGGGGTCATGGCGGCGGCGTTGGTTGCCGTGAACGCGTTCGGGCACGTGCGCGACACGGACGGCACGATCATCGCCGGCCCGCGCAACGCGAACGGCGTGCCGTCGGACACCGAACGCGCGATTATCACCGGCGTGTCGAGCGGAGGATTCGAGGCGGGCGCGAACACGACGCTCGCCGTCGTGGCGCTCAACATCGCGCTGAGCAAGCTCGAGTTGCAGCAGGTCGCGCGCGCGGCGGGCGCCGCATGCTACCGGCGCATCGGACCCGCGGGAACGAGTTTCGACGGCGACGTGATCTTCGCGGTGTCGCCGATGGAAGGCCGTCAGGGACGGCTCCTGCAGGCGGAAGTTGCGGCGGTGTCGGCGCTCGAAGAGGCGATCGTGCGGGCGGTGCGGCAGGCGCGGGGGCGCGAGGGAGTGCCGGGGCTCGCTGACGGCTGAACAGCAGGGGCGAGTGGCGAGACCAGTGGGGAGTGGCGAGGGTGAGTGGGGAGTGGGGAGAACCGAGCGGCGAGTGGCAAGTGGCAAGCAGTCGCGAGGTGGGAGACACGGAAAAAGCGGCGAGACTCGATGTCTCGCCGCTGCTCATTTCTCGGTTAGCCGGTCGTGTGTCTCCCCGCTCCCCGCTCGCCACTCGGTTCTCCCCACTTCCCACTCACCCTTGCCACTCCCCACTGGTCTCGCCACTCGCCCCTATGCTGTCAGCTGACGAGCCCGCTGAGCGGCGCAACGGGCGCCCCCACTCTCACGTGCAGGAAGATCTCCGCCCGCAGCTCGCCGTCGAGCTCCACGCGCATCGTGTGCGCGCCGGCATGCTGCAGCGGAAGGTCGATCGCCGCGATCACCGGAATGTCGAGTTCGTACGATCCCGGCGGCGGCGTGCCCACCTCGATCTCGCCCGACGACGACCAGATCTCCTCGCCGCCCGGTCCCACCCAGCCGAATGCGAGCGTGTGCATTCCCTCGTCGCCCTCCCCGGCCTTGAGCCGGACCACGAGCGTGGCGCGAGGATGCACCGCGGGAAGGGCGCTGATCTGTAGCGCGTCGAACACGCCCAGGATGTTGAGCTTCCCTTCCTGGGAGATATTGGCGGCGTCGGCGAAGAGCGCGAAGGAAACATGCATGATTAAAACTTACAGATGGAAGATGGAAGATGTCAGATGGAAGATCGCAGATTGCACTTTCCTTCCATCCTCCATCTTCGATCTTCCATCAGTCGTTACGTTTAGCTGATGCAAGCCGCCGCGCGCCGCAACGTCCTCATCACCGAAGGCCTGTTGGTGCTCATGTCCATCATCTGGGGCATGAACTTCGCCGTGATGAAGTACGGCACGGATGTCCTCGAGCCGCTCGCGTACAACGGCGTGCGGCTGGCCATCGGTTCCGTCGTGATGATGGCGATCCTGTACGTGCGCCGGATGCCGCTGCTTCCATGGCGCGACATCCGCGCCCTCATGCTGCTCGGTTGCCTCGGCACCGGACTCTACCAGGCGTTCTTCATCAACGGGCTCGCGATGACGCGTGCGGGAACCGCGTCGCTCGTGGTCGCGTCGAGTCCGGCGATCATCGCGATCGTCGGTCGCATGATGGGCGTCGAAAAGGTGAGTGTCCGCGCCGTGTGGGGAATCGCGCTCTCGATCGCGGGCATCGCGTTCGTGATTCTCAGCTCCGCGGACTCGGGCGAGGGACAGTCGTCCATGCTCGGCAACCTCCTCATCCTCGCCTCCGTCGTGTGCTGGTCGTTCTATACGCATCTCATGCGCCCGTACACGCATCGCATCGACGGAATCCAGATCGCGACGTGGGCGCTCGTGGGCGGGACGATACCGGTGCTCGTCCTTGCGACGCCCGCGATGCTGCGGGCGAACTGGCCCGCGGTCGTGCCGCTCACCTGGGGCGCCATTCTCTACAGCGGCATCGGCAGCATGGGGATCGCGTACCTGTTCTGGTACCGCGGCGTGAAAGTCATCGGGTCCACACGCACCGCGATGTTCTCGAACCTGCAGCCGATCGTCGCGCTGGCCGTCTCGTGGCCGCTGCTCGGCGAGAAGCCGACGCTCGTGCAAGGCCTCGGCGCGGGCGCGGTACTGGGCGGGCTGCTGCTCACGCGGCAGCCGTCGGCGCCCGAACCGGCGCACGGCGAATGAAGGTCGCGCTGTTCGACATCGACGGAACCCTGCTCTGGACGAAGGGCGCCGGCCGGCGCGCGATGGAACGCGCGCTCGCGGCGAACATCGGCACGAGCGGACCGGCCGACCACCGCTACGACGGCAAGACCGACCGGCAGATCGTCCGCGAGGCGATGCGCCACGAAGGGTTCGCCGACGCCGAGGTGGATGCGCGCATGGAACGCGTGATGGCGAACTATGTCGCCGAATTGACGGTCGAGCTCGAACGCGACGACCACGGCGTGGAACTGCTCCCGGGCGTGCTCGAGCTGCTCGACGCGCTGGAGAAACGGGACGACGTCGTGCTCGGCCTGCTCACCGGCAACGTGGTCCACGGAGCCGAGTGCAAGCTGCGGTGCGTGGGCATAGAGTTTGCGCGCTTTCCGGTCGGCGCGTTCGGCAGCGACGGCGAGCACAGGCATGACCTCCCCGCGATCGCCCGCGACCGGGCGAGCGCGCACATCGGCCGCCCGGTGCGCGGCGACGCGTGCGTCATCATCGGCGACACGCCGAGTGACGTCGCCTGCGGCCGTGGCATCGGCGCGCGCGCGATCGCCGTGGCGACCGGCCACTACGACGTTGCGTCGCTCGAGGCATGCAACCCGCACGCGGTGTTTCCCGACCTCACGGACACCATGGCTATCGTGCGGGCGATCGTCGATGCGTGAGGTGGAACTCAAGAGCCTAGTCGCCGATCCGGACCGCACCATCGCGGTGCTGCGCGCGGCGGGCGCCGTGCCCGGCCTCGAGGGGCGGCTCAGCGACACGCGCTACGACACGCCGGATCGCGCGCTCCTGGCGCGCGACCACGTGCTGCGGCTGCGCGTGTTCGTCGGCAGTGCCGGCTCTCACTCGAGTCTCGACTGGAAGGGGCCCACATCCTACGCCGACGGGTACAAGGTTCGTGAAGAACTCAGCACCAGCATCGGCGACGCGGGCGTCCTTGCGCGGCTCCTCGACGGGCTCGGCTACATCGTGATCCGCGAAATCCACAGGCAGGTTTCGCAATTCGAATTCCGGGGAGCCAGCGTACGCGTGGAACGATATCCCCGGATGGACGCGCTCGTCGAGGTCGAGGGCGAGCCCGCCGCGATCGAAGCGGCGATCGCCGGCACGGGCTTGTCCCGTGCGGGATTCACGTCGGAACGGCTCCAGGATTTCGCGATGCGCTTCGAGTCGCGCACCGGCCAGCGCGCCGCACTCTGCGACCGCGAACTCGCGGGCGACTATCCCTACGCCGCCAATGCCTGAACGCCTGCGCGGCGATTCGCAGGACTACGCGATGCCCGAGTTCACCCGCGCATCGCGTGCGCTCGCCTCCGCGAGCGGGCTGGGCCGTGTCGAACACACGAGCGTCTTCGGTCCGCTGCTCGCGGCGCGCAAGCTGGCGGAGCAGGCGGGGAGCGTGCGCGCCCGCGTCGCCGCGTTCGATGCCGCGCGGCTGAAGCGCGCATGGCTCGAGTCGGTCGAGTCGATCGCGGCTGCGCGTGTTCCGAAGGCCGGGCCCGATCGGCGCGCGCTCACCGCCCGTCTGACGGAACAGGCCGGGCCCGTGCTCTCCGCAATTCCGGCGCTGGAGCTCGCCGCCGAGCGCGTGCGCTCATCGGGTGATGCTCCCGATGCGGATTCCTGGAGTGCGTGGATCGCGGCCGTGCAGGCGCTCTTCGACGCCGCCGACCGGTTCTGGTTTACGATCGAGCCGGAGCTCGGGCCGCGCGCGCCGGTCAAACGGAAGGGGCGCGGCGCCGCGGCGCGCGCGATCGCAGCGGCGGCGATCGGCGTCTCCGCGCTCGCCGGCGCCGCGCAGGCGCAGCACGTGACGGTGCGCGTGCCCGGGGTCGCGGCCGAGTCGCTGCGCGCCCGCGGATTCGACGTCGTCGGCTCGGAAGGCGGCGTGCCGATCGTCGTGGCCGATCCGGCCCAGCTCGCGAAGATGGAGTTGCGCGGCTGGCACGGCACCGTGCTCAGGGCGCCGAGCGCGCCCGCCGCGAGCAGGCTGGGCGCGCAGACGATCGTGTCGACCCAGATCTATCGCGACTACGACGACCCGGTTCGCGGAGTACGCGCTTTCGTCGATTCGATGGTGAAGAACAATCCGCTCGTTTCGGTGGATACGATCGGCGTGTCGTTTCAGGGGCGGCCTATGATCGCGGTGAAGATCGGCCCGAAGGACGACAGCCCGCAGCGCCCGAACGTCCTGTTCATGGCCACGTACCATGCGCGCGAGTGGGCGGCTACCGAGATGGCGCTTCGCTTGATCAAGTACCTTGCGGTTGCTCCCGGCACGAACCCGCGCGTCGATTCGCTCGTGCAGGCGCGCGACATCTGGATCCTGCCCGTCGCCAATCCCGACGGCTACGAATATACGTTCACGAACGACCGCCTCTGGCGAAAGACGCGGTCGCCGCAGCCCGGCGGCGCGTTCGGCGTGGACATGAACCGCAATCACCGGCAGAACTGGGGACTCGACGACGTCGGCTCGTCGTCCGATCCCACGTCCGACATCTACCGCGGTCCGTCGCCGGCGTCGGAAATCGAGACGCGGAACATCGAGACGTTTCATGCCGCGCACCCGCCGGTGATCTCCATCAGCTATCACACGTACTCGGGGCTGCTGCTCTTTTCGCCGAGCGCCGTGTACGGCCAGCTCTCCGCCGATCTGCCGGTGTACCGCACGCTCGCGGGAACGAACCAGCGCAGCGCCGTGAAGGACAACCTCCCCGGCTCGGCGCGCTCGTTCTATTCGCCGAACACGGCGTGGACGCTCTATACCACGAACGGCGAGTACAACGACTGGGCCTCGGCGAAGTACGGCACGCTGTCGTTCACGCCCGAGATGTCGAGCGGATACCAGAACAGCGTGTACTACGGATTCGAGTTTGCGGACAGCGAAACGCAGTTGCAGCAGCTGTTCAACGACAACCTGCCGTTTGCGCTCGACGCGATCGAGAGTGCGCGCGATCCGTTCGCGTACGTGAGCCCCACGACGTTCTATCACACCGATCGCGTGGTGCTCGAAAGCGTGTCGCCGACGATTCGGGCCACCGTGCCGGCGGCGATGGCGTCGGGCGCTTCCATCTCCGCGCCGAATCCGCTCTCGTTCCGCATCGATTCACTGGCCGCCGGGAAGTACACGCGGCGCCTCGTCGCGGCGCCCGTCACGCGACCGACGAGCCTGAGCATCAGCGCCGGCGGGCAGACCGCCAACTTCAGCGTGCTCGGCATCAACGGCGCCGAGCTCGCCGAAACCGGCTGGACCGCCAACCAGTTCACTCGCGACTCCACGTTCGCGATGGCGGGGAAGTATTCGTGGTTCACGTCGTCTGGCGGGGACCTGAAATCGCCGGTGATTGCCGTGCCCGCCGACGCCGACACCGTCTCGCTCGTGTTCTGGACGCGCTACGCCGGGAGCGGATTCTCGGAGCTTCCTCATGGTGACGTGAACCTCTCGATCGACGGCGGCACGACCTTCCAGCGCGTGATGCTGCTCGAAGGCTACGCGCCGCTGTTCTATCCGGAGCAGGTCACGATCGGCGGCATGAAAGGAAAGCACCTCGTCTTCGACTTCGTGCCGAACGGCATGCTGTGGAGCCTCGACGAGATCGCCGTGGTCTCGCACGGCGCCGTCACCAGCACCGTGACATCGAACACGGGCGTGCTGCGTCCGTCGGAGAACCCGGTCCATCACAGCGTCGTGTATTTTCCCTGGCCGTTCGGCACCGCGACGGGCGACATTCAGGCGTACGATTTCAGCGGCCGCCTCGTCTGGAAAACGAGCGTCACCGCCGGCGGCAATGTGCCGTGGGACCTCAACGCGGGACGCGTGGCGAATGGCGTGTACGTCGTGATCGCGCGAGGCGGAACCAGGACGCTCAGGCTGAAACTGTTCGTCGTGAGGAACGGTTCGTGATACCGCCAATACTTGCAGGCATCGTATGATCGCCGGCATAGGGATCGATCTCGTGGACATCGCCCGCGTGGAGCGCCTGCTCGACGACAAGGGCCAGCGCGTGCTCGAGCGGCTGTTCACGCCCGACGAAGTCGCGTACGCGATGGCGCGCGTGCGACCCGCCATGCACCTCGCCGCGCGACTCGCCGCCAAGGAAGCCGCCTTCAAGGCGCTCGCCGGTTCCGACGACGCGCGCCTGATCGGATGGCGGGAGGTCGAAGTGGTCTCCCGCGACGGCCACTCGCCGACCCTGATCCTGAGAGGGCGCGCCGACACCCGTGCCCGCGAACTGGGCATCGAGCACGTGTGGCTCTCTCTGACCCACACGGACTCGGCGGCAGCCGCCACGGTCGTGCTGGAACGAGCGTAGTAGCGGCTGTCGGCCTAATCCGAGTATTTTTGTAGACAATGCTTTTTCGACGCACCCTTCACGGCTGGCTCTTCGCCGCCGCCCTCATGTCGCCCCGGTTGCAGGGCGCGCAGGAACCACCCGCCAAACGGCTGTCGGCGATCGTCGGCGTTGCCGTCGAGGAGTACGCCAAGGGCGTCGATGCGAACGGGAAGATCATCGCGTCGTCCGAGCTCGACGAGGTGACGGGGTTCCTCAAGGACGCGAAAGACGTCGCCAATCGGCTGACCACCGCGAACGCTCCGGCGGTTCGACTGGTGCTCGACTCGCTCATGGCTGCCGCGGAGCGGCGCGTCACGCCGTCCGAGCTCGCGCGAATCCACGGCAAGTTCGTCCTGGTGCTCGGTGTCGAGGGCGCGCTCGACCTGCCGACGCGCAATGTCGACCTCGCCCACGGCAGAAAGATTTTCGAGCTCGACTGCGTACAATGCCACGGCCCGCACGGCGCCGGTGACGGTCCCCGGGCGCACGAGATCACGCCGCCGCCGGCGGCGATCGGCACCGCGGCCACGATGAACGGCGTGTCGCCCGCGCTGATCTATCGCGTGATCTCGGTGGGCGTGGCCGGAACGTTGATGCCGGCGTGGGCGGGAATGCTTTCGCCCGACGATCGCTGGGCGGTCGCGACGTACGTGAACTCGCTGCGCGCCAGCGACGCCGACCGTGCCGCCGGCGCGGCGCTGCTGAAGGCGCACTGCGCGCCGTGCGCTACGAGTTCACCGCCGGACCTGATGCGATTCGCCTGGCAGGCCGAGCGCAGCGACTCGCAGATCGTCGCGGCCATCACGGCCGTCGACACCGCGACCGGTTTCCGCGACGGTGGCCGGCTTTCGGCAGCCGAGGCGATGCAGGCGGTCGCGGCACTCCGCGCCGCACCGGTCATCGCGGCCCGGGCGAACTCGGTTGCCGAGGAAGCATTCTCGCCGAGCGACGCGGCCCGTCACGTGGTGCGCCTCGTGGACGACGCACTGACCGCTGCCCGCGCCTCGCGGCCGACCGACGCCGGCGACCTCGCGTTCGACGCGTACATCGCGTTCGAGCCGCTCGAGGGCCCGGCACGGATGCGCAACCCCGGGCTCGTCGCCGACATGGAGCGGCACTTCGCCGACTTCAAGGGAGCGTTGAAGGCCGGAGATCTCGGCGCCGCCGAATCGGTGCGCACGAAGATCGAACAGGGGATGCCCGCCATCCTCGAACTGTCGACGCCGACCTCCACCACGTGGGGCGTGTTCCTCGAGTCGTTCGTGATCATCGTGCGCGAGGGGTTCGAGGCGATCCTCGTCCTCGGTGCCATCGTCGCGTTTCTCGTGAAGACGGGGAATCGCGCGCGGCTGCGCGACATCTGGTGGGGAGCCGGCGTGGGAATCGGCGCCAGCGCGATCCTCGCCGTCCTGCTCAGCACGATCCTGAAGCACGTGCCGGCCAGCCAGGACACGATCGAAGGCGTCACGATGCTCATCGCGGTGGTGGTGCTGTTCTCGGTGAGCTACTGGCTGCTGTCGAAGGTCGAGGCGGCGAAGTGGCAGAAGTTCATCCGCGACAAGGTGAACGCGGCGCTTTCGCACGGCGGCATGTACGCGCTCGCCTTCGTCGCGTTCCTCGCCGTATTCCGGGAGGGCGCCGAGACCGCGCTGTTCTATCAGGCGCTGTTCACGCGGGGCGGAGACATCGTCATGCCGGTCTCGCTCGGCCTGCTCTCGGGCAGTGCGACCCTCGCGGTGATCTTCACGCTCTTCTGGTGGTTCGGCCTCCGCATTCCGCTGCGTCCGTTCTTCGCGGTGACCAGCGCGCTGCTCTACTACATGGCGCTGGTGTTCGCGGGCACGGGCATCAAGGAGCTTCAGGAGGCGAACATCCTGCCGCGCACGATGATCCCGGGCTTCCCGCACGCCGACCTCATCGGGCTCTATCCGACGGTCGAGACGCTCACGGCGCAGGGCGTGCTCATCGTGCTGCTCCTGTTCGCGCTCTGGAGCCACTTCAAGCCGTCGGCGGACGACGAGGCGGAGACCGAGGAGACCGTGCCGCCCGAGGTCGCCGCGCGGCTCGCCGAGCTTCAGGCTACGGCGCAGCGGCTGCAGGACCGCGTGTCAACGCTGGAGAAGGAGATCGAGAGCGAAACGAAGCCGCGCTGATCGCGGACTCAGGCCAGCGGCATCGACGAAAACGCGTTCAACGAAAGGTCCGAGCGCTCGCCGCGCGCGAGATGAAAGAGCGCCGCGCGCGCGATCATCGCGGCGTTGTCGGTCGCGAGGCGCGGGCTCGGGGCGAACACAGCCGCATCCCCGCCGATCTGTGCGCGGACGCGTTCGCGCACGGCGCTCACGAGCGCCGCGTTGCACGCGACGCCGCCGCCGAGCACCACGCGCGTGCGTCCCTTTTCCACCGCGGCGCGCACGGTCTTCGCGGCGAGCGTCTCCACCAATGCATCCTGGAACGCGCGGGCGAGGTGCGGTCGCTCCTCGTCGAGCGCACCGCGCCGCTCCGCGTCGCGCACCGCGTGCAGCACCGCGGTCTTCAGGCCGCTGAACGACACGTCGTAGTAGTCCGCATCGCCGGCTCGCTGTCCGCCGTGGAGCATCGGGCGCGGAAAGCGGAACCGCGACGGGTCGCCTTCCTTCGCGAGCGCTTCGATGTGCCGGCCGCCGGGATACGGAAGTCCGAGCAGCTTCGCGGTCTTGTCGAACGCCTCGCCGGCAGCGTCGTCGCGCGTCGCGCCGAGGAGGCGGTATTCGCCCCACGCCGGCACGTCGAGCAGCATCGTGTGGCCGCCGCTCGCGAGCAGCGCGGTGAAGGGCGGGACCGCGGCGCCGTCCTCGAGCGCGGTCGCGAACAGGTGCCCTTCGAGATGGTTCACGCCGATCACGGGCACGCCGAGCGACGCGGCGAGCGCCTTCGCGAAGCTCACGCCCACCAGCAGCGCCCCGACGAGCCCCGGCCCGTTCGTCACGCCGATGGCGTCCACCTCGCCGAGCGCGCAGCGCGCGTCGGCGAGCGCGCGTCGCACGACGGGTGCGATCGCCGCGAGGTGCGCGCGCGATGCGATCTCGGGCACCACGCCACCGAAGATCGCGTGCACGTCCTGCGAGAGGATTACGAGCGAGTCGAGGGTGGCGTCGTCACCTCGCGACGAGATCACGGCAGCCGAAGTCTCGTCGCACGAGCTCTCGACGCCGAGGACGCGCACTGACGACACCTACGATCCGGGCTCGGCGAGCAGCTGGCGCAGGAGCGCCTTCTGCGGCTCCGCGCTCCAGTCCGTGGCCGCGATCACGCGCTTCCGGAGGACGCCGTCGCGCCCGATGATGAACGTCTCGGGGAATCCGGTCGCCTGGTAGTCGTCGCGGATCTTTCCGTCGGGCGCGTAGAGGATCTCGAACGTGAGTCCGAACTCCTTCCTGAAGTCGCGAATCGCGTCTTCCATGCCCGGATTGTCCACGCTCACGGCGACGATCTTCAGTCCTTTCGGGCCGAGTTCCTGCTGCAGCCTTTCAAGGCTCGGCATTTCGGAGCGGCACGGTCCGCACCACGTGGCCCACAGGTTCAGGAGCACCACCTGGCCCTTGTAGTCGGCGAGTGATTTCTCCCGGACGTTCGCGCCCGCGACCGTGGTCGCGGCGCGGAAAGGCGGTGCCGCGCTCCCCGCCTCGACCGGCGGGATGCCGCCGCCGATGACGTTCGTCGCGTAGAGCAGGCCGACGGCGCCCAGCGCGACGATACCGGCGGCAATCGCCCACTGCGCCTTTGACGTCAAGAAACCTTCATACCATCTCGGCGCACAGCGCACGCAATGCACGGACTTCCGCGGCGGGGTTCTTCGCGCCGAACACCGCGTTGCCGGCGACGAACGTGTCGGCCCCGGCGCGCCAACACGCGTTGATCGTCTCGCGGCTGATGCCGCCGTCCACCTCGAGCGCCGCCGAACTGCCGACGGCGTCGAGCAGGGCGCGCGCGCGCCGGATCTTGCCGAGTGCCTCCGGGATGAACGCCTGGCCGCCGAATCCCGGGTTCACGCTCATGATCAAGAGCAGGTCGAGATCGGTCGCGACCTCGCGGACCGAATCGAGCGATGTGCCCGGATTCATGACGGCGCCCGCCGCGCAGCCGAGCTCCTTGATGCGCATCAGCTGCCGGTGGAGGTGCGGCGCCGTCTCGACGTGGATCGTCATCACGCTCGCCCCGGCCTTCGCGAACGCGTCGAAGTACTTCTCCGGCTCGACGACCATCAGGTGCACGTCGAGCGGAAGCTTCGAAATCGAACGGCACGTCTCGATGACCTTGGCTCCAAAACTGAGGTTCGGAACGAAGACGCCGTCCATGACGTCCACGTGCAGCCAGTCGGCGCCGCCTTCCTCGACTTGCGCGATCTGGTCCTTGAGGCGCCCGAAGTCCGCCGCGAGCAGCGACGGCGCGATGCGTACTTTCTTCGCGAATGCGCGCGAAACCATCAGTCGGTCCTCCGGCGCATGCGCGCGGCGAACGCGCCGTCGGTTCCGTGACGCTGGGGCAGGACGCGAAGGCGTCCCGCGTCGAGCACCGCGGCCGGCACCGCTCCCTCAGGCGGCGGCTCGAGCGTGAACTCCGGATGGCCCGCGAGGAAGGTTTCCACTTGCGCGTCGTTCTCCTCCGTTTCGAGGGAGCAGGTGCCGTACACCAGCAGCCCACCCGGCGCGACGGTCGAAGCCGCGGCGTGCAGGATCGATCGCTGTGTCGCGGCGAGGATCGCGATGTCGTTCGGCGTGAGGCGCCAGCGTGCGTCCGGGTGGCGCCGGAACGTGCCGGTGCCGGTGCATGGCGCGTCCACGAGCACCGCGTCGAGCGGCGCGATGGCGCCCGAGCGCGCGTCGCTCACCAGCGGGTGCACGTTGCTGAGCTCGAGCCGTGAGATCGTCTCGCGCAGACGGCCCAGGCGCGCGAGGGACGTATCGGCCGCGATGACGAATCGTGCGGTCCGCGCGAGCTCGACGGCCTTGCCGCCGGGGGCCGCGCACAGGTCCGCGACTCGCGCATCGATTGGGAACGACGCGTATTGAGTGACGAGCGTGGCCGCCGGATCCTGCACGAAGAACAGTCCCTGCTGGAACGCCCCGAGTTCGCGAAGCCCCACGCCCCCGCCGATCACGAGACTGTCGCGCACGAGCGGCGCATCCTCCACCACCACGCCCGACGCTTCGAGCATCGCCTCGAGCTGCTCGCGCACCACGCCGAACGGCCGGACGACGAGCGGAGCCTGATGATTGTTCGCCTCGAGCAGGGCGGCGGTTTCTTCCGCGCCCCACCGCGCCACCCACCGCGCGACGAGCCACCGCGGATGCGAGAACTTGAGCGCCAGCGCGGCTATGGGATCGGCTGGAGTCTCCGAGCTGAGATCGTCCCGTTCGCGATCGAGCCGGCGCAGCACGGCGTTCGCGAGCTTGCTCGCACCGATCCCGTGGCGCTGCTTCGCGAGTTCGACGGTCTGCGCGATGGCCGCATACGGCGGCACGCTCCCCATATGGAACAGCTGGTACGCGCCGAGCCGCAGCAGGTCGGTCAGGTCGGGATCGAGGCGCACGAGGCCGCCACGCACGCGCTCGCCGAGCAGGGCGTCGAGCCGGCTCCGGCAGCGCAGCATCCCATAGAGAAGCTCCTGGGTCCAGCGGCGGTCGCGCGCGTCCAGGCCGGCGGCCCGGCGATCGAACGCGGCGTCGAGAAGCGTGCCCGCGCGCAGGTCGGCGAGCGTCTCCGCCGCGGCGATTCTCGCGTCGGTCACGCCTGCTCGGGCGGCGGTTGCCGAATTGGGGCCGGAGGGCGTCATGGCCGTTAATTATAGCGTCCCGGCCAACCCCCATGCCGGGCCGGAAGGGGCTCCCCGG
>JADGQS010000182.1 GCA_017881585.1 Gemmatimonadaceae bacterium
GACCACCAGGCGAGGAACGCGGCGAATGCCACGAGCGGCAGCAGGGCGGGCACCGCCTCACGGGCAAGAGCTTTGGCACGATCGACGTTGCGTCCCTTCTCGTCCGTCGCGCGAAAGAGCAGGTGCAGCCCGAGCGCCACGAAATAGATGAGCGCCCCCGTTTCCTTCGAGAAACAAAGCATCAGCCCCGCGGCCGCCGCGAGCCAATACCGGCGGTACACGAGACAAGCGAGCGACATCGCGAAGAACACGTGTACGCCGAAATCGCTGTTGAGCTGAATCAGCGTTGCCGACAGCAGCGGATGAACCGCGAGGATCGTCACGATCAGCGCGCGCTCCACCCAGAAGTTCTCGCCGGGAATCAGCCGCCGGAGGATCGCCGCGAACGCCGCGAGCGCCGCCATCGCGAGCGCGAGGTTCATCGCGACGATCGCCGTCAAGTTGCCCGGCCGCGGAAGCTGCGTGAGCGCGAGCAGTCCCATGTAGAGCTGCGATTGATGGCCGCCGCAGCGGAGCGAGTGCACGCCGAGGCCGCTCGTCGCCGCGTCCACCACGCACTGCATGTAGACGTTCCCGTCCCAGATGGGAACGAAGGCCCGCTCCGGCCACACGAGCATCACGAGCAGCGCCGCCGGAATCACGCCCCACCAGCGCCGCAGGAGCGTCACGGAGCGATGAGCTCGAGATGGTGGGCGACGAGCAGGTGGCCACGCGCGGTGCTTCGCGTCACGCCGACCTCCCGGTACAGCGGCTTGAGCGACGCGAGCGACGAGTCGCGACTTGGGAAGTTCGTGAACACGAGGAACCACACGTCGTGCGGCCGTTGCGGCGACGCGAGCAGGTCCACGTCGTCCCAGTACCGCGGCACGATCACGCCCTGTTGGCTCATCGTGCGCTCGCGCGTGAACGCGTCGAGCTGGCTCCAGAGGTACCACCGCGCTACCCGCGACGTCGCGAACGCCGTGGAGTCCGTCGGCTGCAGGGCGTGGAACAGCGCGTTCTGCACGTGGTGGTAGCCGGTGAACTGCAGGTTGTACACGAGCTGGTCGCGGCCGGGCCCCGCGTGCTCCTCCGCGATCGACGACATCCGGTACATGTCGCGCTGGCCAATGGAGAACGTGCCGTACACCGCGCGCGACACCGGATCCGACGAGCGATACGCGGCGAACAGGAACAAGGCGCCGATCGCGGCCAACGCCGCATAGCGCACTCGCTTGCCCGCGCCGAGCCGCAGCATTGCGGCGAACGCGAGGATCACGAGCAACGGGTAGATCAGCGCGAAATAGCGCAGGTTGCTCCACGTCCGGAACGACGTCAGCAGGTACGTGAGCAGAGCGGTGACAACGCCCAGATACGCGAGCCGCGCGGGATCCGCGCCCGGCACCACGCGATTCGGCAGGCGGCGCGCCATGCGCATGCCTCCCCACAGCAAGTCCGCGCCGATGATGCCCGAGACCACCCACATGAACCCGAGCAGGAAGATCCCCGCCGCATAGCTCAGGAAAACCGGATCGCTCAGGTCGAAGAACCGGAATCCGTCCATCGTCCCCTGCTGCCAGGTGTGTTTCCACACGGCCGCCTTCACGTGGGTCGCATTCCACCAGAGCACGTGCACGCCGAACAGCACCACGGGGATCGCGGTCACCCACATCGGCAGCACGCGCTTCACACGCTCGGCCACCGTTCCCGATGGCGGCAATACCCTGAAGAGCCCGTCGAGCCCCACCATGAGGACGTACGCAAGTACGCCGGTCTCTTTCGAAAAACAGAGAAACACGCCGGCGAGGGCCGTCCACCCGAATCGTCCGCTCAGCAACGCCGCCAGCGCGACGAAAAAGAACACGTACACGCCGAAGTCCACGTTCACCTGCAGGAGCGTCGAGACCACCACGGGATGCACGGCGCACAGGAACGTGACGAGGTCGAGCTGCCGCGCGATCAGCGGATCCGGAAACACCCTCGCGAGCACCACGCGGATCGACGCGAGCGCGAGCAGGCCGAGGAGCACGTTGGTGAGGTGCAGCGCCGCGATGTCGCCGAACCGCAGCAGCTGCGACGCGGCGAGGAACACGATGTACCCCTGCGACGGATGTCCGCCGCAGCGCAGCGCCTCCATCGACATGCCCGCGATGCCGTTCGCCGCCGCCTCGATCGCGCAGTTCGCATACACCCGACCGTCCCAGATCGGCACGTAGTTCAGCTCCGGCTGCAGCATCGCGATGAACACCAGCGCGATCACGGCGAACGCCGCGACACGCTCGCGCCGTTCAGGCATCACGGCCTCGCCTCGTAGAATCGTCCCGTCACCTCGTCAAACAGGTAGGCGGTGCGGCCGGCCGCAGCCGCGTACAGCCGCAGGTTGTCGGCCCCGCGATCGTGCACGATCCAGCTCTCCGCCCCTTGCAGCATGCCGCGGTTCTCCACGAGCGCGATGTTCATGTAGCGCCCCGGTGCGTAGCGCACGAACACGACGTTGGGCTTCTTCGGCAGCTGCGCGACTTCTTCACGAAACAGCCTGATTCCGGCGGACATCCGGCTCATCCTGCCGCGCGCCACGGCCACGTCGGTCACGAGCAAGCCCATCAGCCCGAGGCCCGCCGCGAGTCCCACCCAGCTCGGCACGGCGCTCGATCGCACACCTCCCAGGAGGCGTGCCATGCCGACCGCCGCCGTGAAGGCGAAAACCGGCGTCACCTCCAGATAATAGACGAGCCAGTCGGAGCTATGCGCCTGCGAGAGATACGCCACGATGAGCAGCCCGCTTGTGCCGAGGGCGAACCAGCCCGAGGCACCGACTCTCCGGAACCCGAACACGAGCGCGAAAAGAAACGGCAGCCGCCAGGCACCGAATACGTCGCGCAGCAGGTGCAGTGCGCGGATGAACGCGGTCACCCCCACCGGCGTGACGACCTGATCCCTCTTGACGTCGTGCAGGAACGACCTGACGCGCTCCATCTCCCGCGGCAGCTCGCGCTGCGGCGGCGTGTCATCCACGGTGTAGCCGGGAACGTCGAACGGCAGGTACTGCCGCGTGTAGATCGCGAGGGGCGTCGTGCGCCAGCTGCCCGTGGTCCCCGCGCTCCAGAGCGGGAGGATGCCCAGCACGAGCGTGCCCGCGGCCACACCTATCACGAGTTGGCGCCACCGTTTCGTCGCCACCACGTCTCGCAGGACCACCACGCCGACGGGAATAGCGAAGACAAACATCGTCGCCGGGCGCGTGATGGCTCCCCATCCGATGGACAGGGCGAGCACGACCATCCATCGCGTGCGCCGCGTCGACCTCCATTCCAGCAGGGCCCACCACGCCGCGAGCCAGCAGAGCGAAGTCGTCGTCTCGGAAAAGTACGCGGCACGAAAACGAAGATTCCCGAACGTCCCGAGCCAGAGCACCCAGGTGAGCGCGCCCGCGAGGTTTCCCGCCACGCGCCGCGCGAGAGCGAACACGAGCGCGCCCGTCGCACCGGCGATCATCAGCGGCATCAGCGCGGGCATCCCGAGCGCGAATCCCGGCGCGACCATCAGCGCGTAGCCGGGCGGATACTTCGCCGCGAACACCGGCGTCACCAGCACGTAGAGCTGCTCGAAGAACTCCGGCGCAGGCGGAGACGCGACCTTCCAGTGCAGGTGTGCGTACTGGTCCGCCTGCAGCCAGTACGCCCACTCGTCGTGCATCACCGGCACCGGGCTCAGCGATCCCCACACGACGAACACCGCGAGCGCGGCGAGCACGCCGGCCGCGAGCACCGGCCGCCAGCCATCGAGCGCACGCCGCTCCGCCGCCGGCGGCGGGATCACTTCTCCCCCTCGTGATACACCATCTCGAGGTTCACGTCCCACATCGCCGAGTCGTCGTCATTGCCCGCGATGATGTTGTCCACCGCCATCATCGCGGTGAGCATCGAGTGGTCCTGGTTGTTGTAGCGATGCATGCCGTTCCGCCCGACGCAGAAGAGGTTCGGGATCGCCGTGACGAACCGCCGGACCTCGTCGAGCCGCTCGTACGTCCCGAAATACGCCGGATAGGCCTTGGGCATGCGCAGCACGCAGCCGTCGAGCACGTCGGACTGCAGCGCGAACCCGATCGTCTCCAGCTCGCGGGCCGCCAGTTTCACGAGTTCATCATCGCGCGACTTCCAGAGCGCGTCGCCCTCGTCCACGAAGTATTCGAGCCCGATCCAGACCGTGCGGGAACGATCGGCCACGAGGTACGGACTCCAGTTGTTGAACAGCTGGATGCGTCCCACCTGCACGCCGGCATCCTGCACGTAGATCCAGTTGTCCTCCACCATCGGTTTCGCCTTCCCGCCGCGCACGCTCACGTGGAGTTTTTCGAGCAGCAGCCCCACGGTGAGGAAATCGCGGTAGCGCAGGCCGCGCGCGACGTCGAGCACCGGCGCCGGCGGCGACGGCGTCAGCTGCTCCATCAGCTCGCGCACGGGCATCGTCGAGACGAAATAGTCGCAGGCCATTTCCTCACTCGTACCTCTCACTTCGTC
>JADGQS010000183.1 GCA_017881585.1 Gemmatimonadaceae bacterium
CGCACGCGGCGTTCAGGCCGAGCTCGTTGCCAATCAGTATGACACCGCCGCGGCCGCCTATCGCACCGCGCGTGGCCAGGCAACCGACCCGGCGCAGGCTGCGTACGCCGAGGTGCTTCTCGGCCGCGCCCTTCTCGGCGCGGGAGACCCGCTTGCCCGCGACCCATACCGGCGTGTGCTGCGTATGCCGTTCACCGTTCGCGACGAGCAGGGGATCCCGTTCGCATTGTATGCCGCGCGAGCCCTTGCCGGCGACACCGCGGTGCGGGGCGATGTCGTCGCCGTCCTGCGACGGGCCCGCGCGGAGCTGCTCCATGCACGATCGCTCTCGTTGCCCGCGTGCTATACGATCGCCGATCTGGCCGCCGATCTCGTCGCCGATCCAGCGGTCCGCGAGCGTTGTCTCAACCTCGAGCGCGCTCGCACCATGGCGACCGACGCGACACTGCTGGTGGCATTGCGCGGGCGCGACACGAGCTGGGTGGCCAGCGACAGTGGACGATGGCTGGCCAGCATCGCGCCGGCGACCACCACGCATCCCTCGATCCTGCTCGCCGTGTACGTCGACTCACTGGCGGAAGCCGTTTCTGGCGTTGCCGGTAGCGATTTGCGGTTGGTCGCGTCAACCGATGACGCCGTGCAGCCGATCGGCCATGGTTTTCAGGGCGTCGGCGTGCGCTGGTCGTCGCGCGACGCGCCGGCCGGCTTGCACGCGACTTTGACGAACACGCTCTACGTCACTCTTCTGGCGGTCGTGCTGGGCGTCGTGCTGCTCGGCGGCTACTTGCTCTGGCGCGACGTGCAGCGCGAGCTGCGGCTCGCGCGGCTACGGTCCCAGTTCGTGTCGAGCGTGTCGCACGAGTTGAAGACGCCGCTCACCTCCATTCGCATCTTCGCCGAGACGCTGCGCGATCGCGCCCAGCTCGACCCCAAAGCGCGGCAGGAGTACCTGGAAACGATCGCGCACGAGAGCGATCGCCTTACGCGTCTCTTGCAGAACGTGCTCGATTTCTCTCGTGTCGAGCGAGGCGAGCGCACCTACCAGCTCTCGCCGCAGCAGGTGCCGGCCATCGTCGCGCGCGCGCTGGGGACGCTGCGATTTCCACTCGAGCAGCAGGGATTCACGGTATCGTACGACTGCGACTGTGACTTCGCGAACGTGCGCTGTGACTCGGACGCCGTGGAGCAGGCTGTCCTGAACCTGGTCGCGAACGCGATCAAGTACTCGGGCACGAGCCGGCGGATCGACGTGAAGGTGGAGCGTCGTGCCGATGCGGTGGCGGTCATCGTACGTGACTGCGGCATCGGCATCGCGCCGGCACACCAACAGCGTCTCTTCGAGCGGTTCTACCGGGCTCCCACGGCGGACAACGACGTCATTCCGGGCACGGGTCTCGGGCTCACGCTGGTGCACCATATGGCCGAGGCGCACGGCGGCAGCGTGAGCGTCGAGAGCGCTGTCGGACACGGGAGTACGTTCACATTGTGCCTTCCCGTCGCCGCGCCCTCGATCGCGTCCAACGAACGGCTGGCACCGGCGTCCGGGCCGCTGGCCACACCCTCATGACGCGCATTCTCGTCGTCGAGGACGACCCGTCCATCCTGCGCGGCATCGCCGACAACCTCGCGTTCGAGAACTACGAGGTGGTCACCGCGGCGGATGGCGAAACGGGACTTCGCTTGCTCCGCGAAGAGCACCCGGACTTGGTGATCCTCGATCTCATGCTTCCCAAGCTCAGCGGACACGAGCTCTGCCGGCGGGCGCGGAAGGAGCGGATCACCACACCGATCATCATGATTACCGCGCGTGGCGAGGAGAGCGACCGCATCGCGGGGCTTGATCTCGGCGCGGACGACTACGTCACCAAGCCGTTCGCCATCGGCGAGCTGCTCGCCCGCGTCCGTGCCGTGCTTCGACGCGTGGGCCAACCGGCTGCCGAGCCGGACGAGCTCCGGTTTGACGACGTTCGCGTGGATTTCAGGAGCTACGAAGCCGAACGCGCCGGTCGACCCGTGGCGATGACACCAAAGGAATTCGCCCTGCTGCGCCACCTGTCCGCACGGCCCTCGGAGGTGGTGCGGCGCGACGCGCTGCTGGACGAGGTTTGGGGATACGGGAGCGATGTCACCACGCGCACGGTGGACAATCACGTCGCGTCGTTGCGGGCGAAGCTCGAACAGGACGCGCAAAACCCGCGGCACCTGCTCACGGTGCATCGCGTGGGGTACAGGTGGATGCCATGAAGCGATGGACTGTATGCGTCGTCGCTGTGGCGACACTCGGCTCCGCGCTGCGTGCGCAGACGGCGAGCGATCTGTATCAGCGGGCCGTGATGGCCGAGCGGACGAGCGGCCGGCTCGATTCCGCAATCGCGCTGTACCAGCGCGTGGTCCGGCAGGCGGGAGCCGATCGTGCGCTGGCGGCCCGCGCGCTGCTCGGCGAGGGGCGTGCGTACGAGATGCTCGGCCGCGCGGAGGCGCGCGCGGCCTACGAGCGGTTGCTGCGCGAGTACGGCGATCAGCGCGAGCCGGCGGCCCAGGCGCGGGCACGTATCGCCGCGCTCGATCCGTCAGCGAGGCGAAGCGGGTCATCGAGCTCAAGCACCGTGGCGATGATCCGACGGGTGTCGCGGGATCGGCATGACTTCAGCACCGGGACGGTGTCGCCGAATGGACGATACTTCTCCTATACGAACTCGGCGACGGGCGACGTAGCGATTTACGATCTCTCGACGGGAATGAATCGCGTCCTGACGGATCACGGCAGGAGCAAAGAATCGAATGACTACGCGGAACGCTCGATGATCTCGCCGAATGGACTCGACGTCGCGTACGTGTGGTACACGGAGTCCTCCGGGACGCGGCGTTACGAGCTGCGGATAGTCCCGCTGCGCGGCGGAACGTCCCGGCCGGTCGCGCTGCGTGACGTGGCGTATCTCGAGCTCTGCGGATGGTCCCCCGACGGAAAGAACATCCTCGCAGTGGTGAAAGATGGTCCGCCGGAGTACACGTCGCGCGCCGCGCTCGCGCTCGTCGACGTCGAGCGCGCGAGCGTGCGTCGCCTTCGCGACTTCGCCTTCAGCGCTGCACTGGGAGCGTCGGTCTCGCCGGACGGCAAGTGGGTCGCCTTCGCCGTGCCGTCGAACGACGAGCTGGGCCGCAATCCGTCGATCCGCGTGATGGCCGTGGACGGGTCGCACGAGCACGCGATCGTCGATGATCCCTCTCTCAATTGGCGACCGATCTGGACGCCTGATGGACGCGGCATCGTCTTTCAGAGCGATCGAACCGGCAGCGTGGGCCTCTGGTTCCTCGAGGTAGCGGATGGAGAGGTGCACACCGAACCCGTCGTCCTGATGAGCGATGTGCGCGGAGAGGGGCTGCTGGGCTTCGCGCGCGACGGCCGCCTGTTCTACACGCCGTCCGTGCTGAGCGACATCAGCGTTGCGACGCTCGACGCGCATACCGGAGACGTGCTCGGTGAACCCAGGATCGTCACGAAACGCTTCGTCGGATCGAACATCGACCCCGATCTGTCGGCAGACGGACGGTTTCTCACGTTCGTGTCGATGCGCGGACCAGGGTCCGGCATGTCGCCCGGCACCCGTATTCTCGCGATCGTCGACCTGACGAGCGGTGAGCAGCGCGAGTTCTCGCCGCGTCTCATGTTCTTTCAGTTCCCACGCTGGTCGAGGGACGGTCGTTCGATCGGGTTTCCCGGTCGCGGGCTGGATGACGTCAACGGCTTCTTTCGGTTGGACGCGCGAACCGGGGCGCTGGATGCTTTGACGATCTCGCCAAGCGTGCCGCCGACACCCGCGGAGTGGTCGGCGGACGGACGCTCCATATTCTATCAGCGATGGGATTCCGCCACCGTGGGCTCGTCGCTCTGGCGGTATGACCTCGACGACTCGACGCATCGCCCGGTATACGCTCCCGACAGCTTGCTCTCCGTGAGCAACATCGCGCCGTCGCTGGACGGACAATGGCTTGGGTTCAATGCGACGTATCGAAGCAGCGCCGGCCCCATCGCTCAACGCTCCGTGGCCCTCTCTCTGACAACGCACGCGTTGCAGAGCCTGGAGAGCGGAAATCGTTATGCAAATCTGATCTCGTTCGCGGGCGGCGACCTGGTCGGAGTCCGCTTTGGCGGCGCGGATACCGGAATCGAACTGTGGCGGGTGTCTGTCGGCGCAGGCACGTCGCACAAGCTGGCCTTCGACTCGCAGACCAGGAAAATGGTCATGTCGCCGCGCATCGCCGCAGACGCGAGCCGGATCGCGTTCACATTCTTCAGCGACGACCCGAACGTGGGCGGCATCTGGACGATGGAGAACTTTCTGCCGGCGCCAAAGAAGGGGAAGTAGCTGCCCGGCGAGCGCCAGTTGTGACAGCTGACCTTCAGGCGCGTGTTCGCGCCAGCTGACATGTCCCGGACAAGTCGTGTGCAATCGCCGCAC
>JADGQS010000184.1 GCA_017881585.1 Gemmatimonadaceae bacterium
CCATACTGGTTCCCGCGGCCGTGCTTTCACTGCGACAACCCGCCCTGCACGCGCGTGTGTCCGGTCGGGGCCACGTTCAAGCGCCAGGACGGGATCGTGTTGATCGACAACGAGCGCTGCATCGGTTGCCGGTTCTGCCTGGCCGCCTGCCCGTATTCGGTGCGCGTGTTCAACTGGAGCCGCCCCGATAATCCGCCGGCGGCCGTGGCACGCGGTTACTCGCCGGAATGGGGGTATCCGCGGCGCGTCGGCACGACCGAGAAGTGCGACTTCTGCGCCGACATGGCGCGTGAGGGCAAGCTTCCACATTGCGCTGCCCAGTGCCCGATGGCTGCCATCTGGTTCGGCGATGAGAACGAAGACGCGGTGACGAACGGGAAGGGTGAGACGGTGAGACTCTCCGCGCTGCTCCGCGATCGCGCCGCCTTCCGGTACATGGAGGAGCTCGGGACCAAGCCTCGCGTCCACTACCTGCCGGCGGACAACCGGCGCTACCCGGCGCCCGGCGAACCCGGCGCCAACACCGGTCACGAAACAAGAGGAGCCGAGTAGCGATGAACGCAATGCCACTTTCCGATCGTCAGATCGGTACCGTCACCTCGTTCGCTCGCCCGGTGCGGCGCACGGTGACCGACGTCGAGCGAGATCTGCTGGCGACGCTCGATCCTTTGGGCGGCCCCGGCCGCCTCTGGATCGCGAGTCTGCTGGCGGTATGCGCCATCGGCTTCATCGCATGGATCTATCAGCTCGTCTTCGGGCTGAGCGTGACCGCGATGCGCAACTATGTGTCGTGGGGCGTGTACATGACGAACTTCGTGTTCTTCATCGGTATCAGCCACGCGGGAACACTGATCTCGGCGATTCTGCGCGTCACGGACGCCGGTTGGCGCCGGCCAATCACGCGCATGGCCGAGGCGATCACCGTGATCGCGCTCCTCATCGGCGCGAGCAGTGTGATGATCGACATGGGGCGCCCCGACCGTCTTCTGAACCTGCTCATCCACGGCCGGCTACAGTCGCCGATCCTTTGGGATCTAGTGTCGGTCACGACGTACCTGACGGGGAGCTTCCTCTATCTGTACGTGGCGATGATTCCGGACATGCCGATGCTGGCGCAGCACGCTCGCGAGCATGGTCGCTCTCCGAAGCTCGTGCGACTGTACGAATTGCTGTCGCTCGGATACCGGGAAACGCCGGCCCACCGGCGACTTCTCGCGCGCGCCCTCGGCGCGATGGCGGTGATCATCATTCCGGTGGCGGTGTCGGTGCACACCGTCGTGTCGTGGGTGTTCGGCATGACGCTGCGGCCCGGTTGGCACAGCACCATCTTCGGTCCCTACTTCGTGATCGGGGCGATCTTCTCCGGCACGGCCGGGATCATCACGGCGATGGTGATCTTCCGCCGCGCGTACCATCTCGAGCGCTATCTCCTGCCGGAGCATTTCCACAAGCTGGCGAAGATCCTGCTCGTCCTCTCGCTGCTCTATGCCTATTTCACGTTGAGTGAATACCTCACGGCGTGGTATGGCGGGCTCGAATCAGACTCGCGGCTGCTCGATCTGCTCGCCGGCAACACCGCCTTCGGCCGATCGTTCTGGCTCTGGGCAACGTTCGGCCTGTTCGTTCCGATCGGACTGCTGGTCTTCCCCAGCCGCCGTTCGCTGGGAGCGATCATGACTGCCTCGGTGCTGATCAACGTCGGCATGTGGTGGAAGCGGTTCCTGATCGTCGTGCCGACTTTGGAGACGCCGTTCATCCCGGCGCAGGCGGCGGGGATTGCGCCGCACTATTTCCCGAGTCTCGTGGAATGTCTGATCACGGCGGGAGCGTTCGCCGGCTTCCTGTTGCTCTTTACGCTGTTCTCGCGCCTGTTCCCGATCCTCTCGATATGGGAGACCGTCGAGGATGCCGAAGAGGTGAAGGGCACGGTGAGGCCCGGCCACGCGTTCGCGGGAGCGGGGCGCGCACACTCACGCCTGAGTCCGGCGACGCTCGGGATCGCATTGCTCGCCTGCGGCGTTGCCGCGGCGGCACCCTGGTCGGCGGTGCGCGCACAGACCGCGCAGGGCAAGGCGGTCATCGAATTGACGCGCACCACCGAGGACAAACGGGAGATGCTCGTGGCGAAGGTCACCGCCAACGGACTGCCGGTGAAAGGCGCCACGGTCGCGTTCTCGGTGAGGCGCACGTTTGGCTTGATGACACTCGGCGAGGATCAGACGCTGGACGACGGCACGGCGGCCGTGGCATTTCCCACAGCATTGCCGGGTGACGCCAAGGGCGAGCTGACGTTCCGTGTCGCGCTGCGATCCCCGCCGGAGCTGGACGGCTCGGCGGCCGACGTGAAGCTCGCCGGTGCGCCGGCGCGACCCTGGCCGTCCGTCCCGCCGCGCGCGCTCTGGTCGTCGCGCGTCCCATTGGCGATCCCGGTCACGATTGCCTTGCTTTTGCTCTGCGTATGGAGCACGTATGCATTCGTCGCCACACAACTGGCCGCGTTGCACAACCTGAGAGAGGAGAGTTGACGATGTCCCTGAACCACAGAGTCGGTAAATCCGTCGTGCGTGCCCTCGCCATTTCCGCCGCACTCGCCCTGATATCGTTCATGGCCCCCACGCCGGCGCGGGCGCAGGGGTCGGCGAACGCGGGACCGTGGGTCGCGCCGGAGCGCGCGAGCCACCGCGCGAACCCGCTCCCGCCGATGCCCGACGCCTTGCAACGCGGCCACAATCTGTTCCACCGCGACTGCGAGCCGTGTCACGGGAAGGCCGGCCACGGCGACGGAATGCTGGCAGCCTCGCTGGTGCCGCGCCCCGCCGACCTCGCTTCGAAGCAGGTGCAGTCCCAATCCGATGGCGCATTCTTTTGGAAAATGACTGAAGGCCGCGGCGTGATGCCGAAGGCCACCCTGGTCGAGAACGAGAAATGGGCGGTGATCAACTACCTTCGCACGCTGGCGGCACAACGGTAGCAAGGGGGGTCGTTCAGTATCGCACGTGCACCCTGTCCGAAGTTCCGTGTACCCCGAGTGTGTGTGATGCCATTTCCTACGAAATCACCGCCCGACGCCGGCTCGCGCGGTGATCGTCCCGATCCCGCGTCCAGGAAGCGCGAATCACCCGCACATGGCGCGGAACCTCTCGCTCGGTGACTTCGAGCTGGCGCTTCGCGGTTTGCCGGGCGAGGGGACGCCCACTCAGCCCGAGCTCGATCCTCCGCTTGAAGCACGCCTAGGACGCCCAGTACGCGCTCAAGCGCCAGGCTGAGGTGACGGCTGATCTCCAAGCCATCGCAGCAGCAGTGACGGAGAAGGAAGCCGAACGACTGCAGGGCGAGTTTCGGAAGACCTACGCACAGGCGCGGCGAAGCGATTATAGAAGGTGGAGAACCCGACCGCGCTCATCGAGAAGATGCTCTTGATTGTCGACCAGAGCTTCAGGAAGCTCGAGGCCGCACCTACTCGCCGATGTCTACGCTGGTGTAAATTGCGCCGTACGCATTTTAGGTTGACTGAAAACGAGGTGCGGATTTCTCAGGAGGAATCATGGCAAGTATGAAGACTGGGCTGCGGCCCGCTTTGCTCGCGGCAGTCGCAGTAACGATGATGGCCCTATGGAATAGGCCGCTGGTTGCGCAAGGCGCCGCGGGCCTGTACAAGGCAAAATGCTCAGCCTGTCACGGCGCGACCGGAAAGGGCGACACCCCAATGGGAAAGAAGATGGGACTGCGGGATTTCGCCTCACCGGAAGTGCAGAAAATCAGCGACGGCAAATTGACTGCGATCATTGCGGACGGCAAGGGCAAAATGCCAAGCTACAAGAAGAGCCTGAAGCCCGAGCAGATAGAAGAACTCGTGCGGCACGTCCGTTTGGTGGCCACGAAAGAAAAATAAGACCGAACGCATCATGGGTGCGCGAACACCATCGCGTAGACGATCCACAGCACCATCATGAATCCGATTGCGAGCGCCGTCCACGCGAATGCGCGAATCGTCCTGATCACGATCGGCTGATAGGGTACGACGAGGTGTTGCTCCAGTTCGCCCTTCGCGATCAGTTCCTCGTACTCCGCGGGTTTGTCGTGCATCAGCTCTTCAACGGTCATGCGACCGGTGAAGACCACGATGTCCATAGGGAACTTCTCAGGACGCAGGTGCGTGTTGAAGAAGTGAATCGTGAAGATGAACCCGGTCGCGAGCAGCGCCTCGTCGCTGTGGATGATCGTAGCCACGTTGACTAACCAGCCGGGGAGGAACCGCGCGAAGACCGTCGGGAACCAGAGCAACAATCCCGTCGAGCCGATCACCACGATGCCCCAGAATACTGCGAAGTAGTCGAATTTTTCCCAGTAGGTCCACCGGCCATAGTTCGGGCGCTTGCCGAGTCCGAGGAACCACTTGATGGATCCCGCAAACTCCGCGAGGTCTTTG
>JADGQS010000185.1 GCA_017881585.1 Gemmatimonadaceae bacterium
CAGGTCCGAACGAGGTTCTGAAATGCGCTCTAAGTGACGGGACGACGGTCGGCGGATCGAGTCTCTGTCCTCTATAAAATCCGTCAGGATAGCGTAACTTTCGATGTTCGCGGAGTACCTGATAAGCGTGAGGTCCGAGGTAGAGCTTCGCTCTCCTGCGGATCATCCGAAGCACGCCGAAGGCGAACTCCTCGATGGCCCATTTGAGACAAGACGAAGACCCGCAGGCGGCTACCTATGGGCTTCGTCCTTGCGCTACTTGTCCGGCTTGCCTGCGGCTCGCGGCAACAGTCCGTCAATCACCCAGAAGCCGACGCCGGTCTCGGACGCGCCCGCCTCGAATGCGACCTTCCGGCCGTCGCGACTCAACCGGAGCGCGTAGAGCGACTTCCCCTCGAGGTCGAGCTTGCGCGGCATGCCACCGTCTGCCGGCACGCGCCACAGTTCGGCCATGCCATCGGATTTCCGCTGCGCGACGCCCACGAACGCGCCATCCGGGGTCGCGTTGAGGGATTGCACGAACCATTCCGGACGAGGCAGCTGCACGTCGTGTATCGCGCCGTCGACGAGCGAGAGCACCCGTGTCACGGACCATTCCTTCCCTGAGGCGCTTGCCGCCGGGTGCAGGATCGTGAACGCGAGTGAGCGACCGTCCGACGATAGGGCGAGCGAGAACAGCCGATGGGCATCCTTGTCCGAGAGGATGAGGTGGCGGCTGGTATCGGCCCGGTCGAACCGCCAGAGCGCGTCGCTCGTGGAGTCCTGCACCACATAGTAAATCGATCGCCCGTCCGCGGACCACGCGCTCGGCTTGATCCCTCGCGGGTTTGGGCCGCGGTAGATCTCGGATAGCGCACCGCTCACGACGTCGATGGTATAGAAGCCAGCGTCGGCGGTACCGTATTGTCCGCGGACGCCCCAGACGAGCAGCGACTTACCATCGCTCGACCACCGCGGGAGGAACAGTTGCGAGAGGTCGGGCGTCAGTTCGCGTCGGGCGCCGGTCTCCACATCGAGCACCTCGATCACGCGCGAGTACGGCATCCCCATGCCGCTGCCACGCATGAGGATAAACGCGAGCGAACGTCCGTCGGGTGACCACTCGGGATGTTGATGGCTTCCGAGGAATGCCCGTGCGATGAACGCGGGTGGCTGGTTCGGTTTGCCCGTCTGCGGATCGATCGTCGCGACCTGCACGTCGTGCGTGGCGGGTGTGTAGAAGTAGAAGCTCCCGCTCGGGGAGAACCCGACGGGAATGTTCGCCCCCATGTCGCCCTTCAGCAGCGTGGGCTGACCACGAGCCGAGCCGTTGGCGATCTCGACGAACCAGACGCCGCGGGAACCGGTGCGCTCGCTGAGAAAGGCGACGCCGCGGCCGTCCGGGGTCCAGTACGGCTGGTAGTCGCCCGCCGATTGATCGAGGAGCGCGCGATATCGTGAGCCATCGGCGGCGATGATCCGGAGTTCGTAGCTGGCGAGCGGCTTGTCGCTCGACAACTCGTCGAAGACGATCCACTGACCGTCGGGCGAGACACTCGCGTTGATGGGCCACCCGCGCATTTCGCGCACCAGCCGCGTGCTGCCATCCTTTGGATCGATCCACGCCAGCTGCGACTTCTTTTCACGGATCACCATGCCGAGGATGCGGTTTCCGGCAGAACTCCAGCCGTAGACCGCACCAACGTCGCTACCTAGTACGACCCGCGATGGGCCGCCTCGCGTCGAGACGATGCGAAGTTCATATTTCGCGTTGGTCCACCACTGGTAGGCGATCTCGCTCGCATCGGGGGAGAATGTCGCGCTTTCCGCGTAGCCGTCCTGGTATGGCGTCGCGTTGTGCGAAAGCCGGCGATCCTCACCGGACGCGAGATCGTGGACCGCCAGATCGCCGGTCTCCCAGTCGGTGAAGGCGAACAGCCGGCCGTCGGGCGAGGGTGTCGTGTGCGGCGCGCCTGCTTCCGAGTTCTCCCACATGCGGCGCGTCGTCTGCCCGCTGGCTACGGCCGCGCCGTTCTGGCGCCCGCCGAGATCGAGTGCCGCGATGCGCGAACGCGCCTGGGACACGAGGTCGCGCTGGTCGCCGAACTCGCGTAACACTCGCTCATACGCCGCGCGCGCCTCGGCGCGGCCGAGCAGTTCGTACGCGTCGCCGAGCCTGAGGAGGGCGCGACCGGCGAGCGCCCGATCGGCGCCGGCTTCCTTCACGACCCGTTGGTAGAGCAGGATCGCGGAATCGAGTTTGCCCGACGCCCGTTCGAGCACGAGCGCCCGCTGGAACAAGTCGCCCGCGCTCTGCGCGCCTGCCCGCATGCCCACGATCGCAGTCAGCGAGACGATGCCGATCAGTCTCGCCAGTCCCGACACGGTCCGATTCATTTTCGTCTCCGGTTGATACCTGCGTCGCACGTTAGGGGCGTGCCCGAAGTGCGTGTCACGCGAGCGCGCGTTCAGTGCACGGTCTATGTCCGAAGGTTGTCACGTCCGTGTCGGCGCCGGCGTCACGGCGACCACTTGTATCCCACGCCGTACACCGTGAGCAGATGGCGCGGTTGCCGGGGATCGCGTTCGAGTTTGGCGCGCAGCGATGCGATGTGATTGTCGATCGTCCGCGTGGTGGTCTCCGAGTCGTAGCCCCACACGTCGTTCAGCAACGTGTCTCGCCGCACCACGGCACCTGACCGCGCAGCGAGGAACCGCAATACCGCGAACTCCTTGCGGGTGAGCTCGACGGGGTGGCCGTCGCGCGTCGCCTCGTAGCTCCGGAAGTCGACCGTCGCGTCGCTGAACGTGAGTTGGTCCGGCTCGGCGCCGCCACCCTGCGAGCGCCGGAGCACGGCCCGCACGCGCGCGAGCAGTTCGCGCACCGAGAAAGGCTTCCCCACGTAGTCGTCGGCGCCGAGGTCGAGCCCGAGGATGCGGTCGGATTCCTCCGAGCGCGCCGTGACCATGATGATCGGAGTGGTGATGCGATCGGCGCGCGCGCGCTTGCAGAACTCATAGCCGCTGAGCTTCGGCAGCATCAGGTCGAGGATGACGAGGTCGGGCCGCCGCTCGAGGAAGAGGCGGTATCCCGTCTCGCCGTCGGCGGCGGTGACGACGTCGTACTTCTCGAAGCCGAGGTTGTCGGCGATGCCGCAGAGGATCGCGGGGTCGTCCTCGACTACCAGGATGCGGCTCATGGTGAGACCGCGTCAACTGGCTGCGGAGCGATCGCCCGTGCCGCGATGCCCTGAGCGGGCGCACCGAGCGCCAGTTGGAGCTCGAACGTGGACCCGGCGCCGATCTCGCTTTTCACGATGACCCGTCCGCCGTGGGCAGTCGCGACGTGTTCGACGAGCGCGAGGCCGAGGCCGGTGCCCGGCACCGTCTCATTCTCCGCTGTCGGCGCGCGGTAGAACTTCTCGAATACGTGCGCGCGGTGCTCGGGCGCGATGCCCACGCCGAAGTCGCGTACGGCGACGGTCGCCGTGGCGGCGCGCTGGCCGACCGTGACCGCCAGGCGCCGGCTCTCGCCTGAGTATTTCATCGCGTTGGTCAGCAGGTTGAGCACGGCTTGCTCCACCGCGTCGGCGTCGCAGACGACGGGCGGGAGCGCGCGGTCGCAAGACACCTCGAGCGCGTAGCCTTGCTGGGCCAGCGGATACTGCAGCGTTCGCACCGCCGACCGCACGATGTCGGCGAGGTCGTGCTCGGTCATCCGGTACGCGAGCACGCCGCGCTCGAGGCGGGAGAAGTCGAGTACGTTCTGCAGCAGACGCGTGAGGCGTTCGCTTTCGGTGATGATGGTCGCGAGGTATTTCTCTCTCTGTCGCTCGGCGATCTCCGGTCGGTCGTGCAATGTCTCGGCGAACATGCGGATGGCCGTGAGCGGCGTCTTCAGTTCGTGCGAGACGCTGGCGACGAATTGCGAGCGCATCTGGGAGACGAGCAAGTCGCGACGGACGTCGCGCCAGAGCGTGTAGGCGCCGAGGATGGCGACACCCAGGAGGAGGACGAACGCGGTCGCCCAGAACGCTCGCAGCGGATCCCAGGCGCCGCCGCTCGCGGCGAGCGGCCACTGGAGCGCGAGGCCATCGATCCCGTGACCCAGCGGCACAGCGCCAGGCTCGCTCGCTGCGACGACGCGGAACGCCGCATTCCCCCGCGCTCCGATCGCCGCGAGCGCCGAATCGCGGCGCACCGCGACGACGAGACGCGTGGCGCCGGCGCGCGCGGCGGTGAGGCCGACCAGCCAGCGACCACCATGATAGGATGTCCAGCGCTCGCCGGGCGCGCGCCCGGCTTCGGCGATCCGTAACGCGGCGAGCGCGAGCGGGTCGCGCGACAGCGCGTCGGCCACGTCGAGTTCGGCGCACCGCTGCCGCACGCGCACCTCGTCGGCTCCGGGAAGCTCCGCGAGCAGGGAACAGGCGACCGGCGAGAGCG
>JADGQS010000186.1 GCA_017881585.1 Gemmatimonadaceae bacterium
CCTCACCGCGTGCGGCGGCAGTCCGGCCGCGCAGGTCGAGCCGGCGCCGCGGATGACCGCTGCGCCGCAGGATCAGGCGCCGGCCGAGAGCGGCTCGCGCGAGCAGACGGCCGACGAGCAGGTCAACCACCTGCTCAGCCGGCTCACCTTCGGCGCGCGTGCCGGCGACGCCGCGGCCGTGCGGGCCATGGGAGTCGACAAGTGGATCGACCTGCAGCTGCACCCTGAGCGCATCGGCGATTCGAAGAGCGACCAATATTTCGCCACCCTCGAGAGCTACAACACCAGTTCCCAGGAGCTCCAGCGGAAATATCCGCCGCCGAATCAGCTGCTTCAGCGCCTGCAGGCAAAAGGCGACCGCTCCAAGCTCAGTGCGGCCGACAGTGCGGAGTTGCGCGAGGCCACGGCCGGCCCCCGAAAGGTCACGATCGAGGCGCAGAGCGGACGCATCGACCGTGCCCTCCTGTCCGAGCGCCAGCTCCAGGAGGTCATGACCGACTTCTGGCTCAACCACTTCTCGGTCTACATCCAGAAGGGGCCGCCCGAGCGCTATCAGCTCGCGCAATACGAGAGCACGGTGATCCGTCCGAACTCGCTCGGGAAATTCCGCGTGCTGCTCGAGGCGGTCGCCAAGAGCCCCGCGATGCTTTTCTACCTGGACAACTGGGAGAGCCAGGCCGACAGCAACCGCCCTAGGCTCGTGCCGCTGCCGGGCGCCGGTCGCGGCGGAGCCGGCCGAAACGGCCGCGGCGGACTGCTCACGCCACAGCAGCAACAGCAACTCGCGCGGCGCCGCGGCGGGCTCAACGAGAACTACGGCCGTGAGCTCCTCGAGCTTCACACGCTCGGCGTCGACGGCGGCTACACACAGCAGGACGTGATCAACGTCGCCCGCGCACTCACCGGCTGGACCTTTCCCCGTCCCCAGCTCGGCGGCGGCGCGTTCGAGTTCAATCCGCAGATGCACGACGCGGGCGCGAAGGTCGTGCTCGGCCACCGGCTCGCGGCCGGCCGCGGCATCGAGGACGGCGAGGATGTCCTCGACATCGTCTCGCGGCATCCGTCCACCGCGAAGTACATCGCGTTCAAGCTCGCCCGCCGATTCGTGAGCGACACGCCACCCGCGGAGCTGGTCGAGCGAGCCGCCGCGACGTTCCGCCGGACCGACGGCGACATCCGGGCCGTCGTGCGCACCATCATCACGAGCAAGGAGTTCTTCTCGCGCGCCGCGTATCGCAGCAAGGTGAAATCGCCGTTCGAGGTGGTCGTGAGCGCGCTCCGCGCACTCGGCGCGCAGCCCGACGGAACGCTGAGGACCGCGCAGACCATCGCCACGCTCGGCGAGCCGATCTACGGCCACCAGGCTCCGAACGGCTGGCCAGAGACGGGCGATCAGTGGATGAACACGGGTTCGATCCTCAACCGAATCAACTTCGGCGTCGCGATCGCGGCGGGACGAATCCCCGGCGTGTCGCCGGTGAACTGGAAGGGCGCCGAGTCGCTCCAGAATGCGCCGATCGAGCAGCAGGTCGACGGCGTCGTGGGAGCATTGCTCGGCGGCGGGGTATCACCCGATACGCGCGCGATCCTGATCACCGGCAAGAACCCCTTCCTTGCGTCGGCGGCTGCTCTCGACACCATGCCCGAGATGGCGCGGCCGCCCACGAGGGGATTGGCGTTAATCGTTGGGCTGGCAATTGGTTCGCCCGAATTCCAGCGGAGATAGCCTTGCGTCGCCGATACTTCGTGAAGTCTGGTGCCGTCGCGCTCGTCACGATGGGCTTGAGCCCGTCGTTTCTTCGCCGCACCGCGATGGGCATGGACTTGCCGCTCGCGCAGAAGGGCAAGGTGCTCATCTGCCTGTTCCAGCGCGGCGCGGCCGACGCGCTGAACGTGGTGGTGCCGCACGGAGAGCGCGCGTACTACCAGCTCCGTCCCAACATCGCGATTCCGCAGCCGCTGCGCGGCACGGGGGCCGTCGGTTCCACGGGCGCGACCGGCGCCATCGACCTCGACGGGTTCTTCGGCCTGCATCCCTCCCTCGCGCCGCTCAAGCCGCTGTGGGACTCGGGGCTACTCGCTCCGATTCATGCCGTAGGGAGTCCGAGCGCCACGCGCTCGCACTTCGACGCGCAGGACTACATGGAGAGCGGCACGCCGGATGCGAAGGGCACGAGCGACGGATGGCTCAACCGTTACCTCGCGACGTCGGGCACGTGTGAGCAGTGCGCCCCGACGCCCTTTCGCGCGGTCGCGATGACGCCGCAGACGCCGCGCATTCTCGAGGGCACGGCGCCCGCCGTGGCGATGAACTCGCTCGACGAGTTCGCCGTGCGCTCGGGCGGCGGCGACCAGGCGGCTCGGCTCGAAGCGCTGTACCGCACCGGCTCGGCCGACCTCATCCACGGCACGGGACAGGAAATGTTCGAGGCCGTCAAGATGCTGCGCTCCGCCAATCCAACGCAGTACCAGCCGCAGAACGGCACGGACTATCCGAAGTCGCAGTTCGGGCAGCGCCTCAAGCAGATCGCGCAGCTCATCAAGAGCAAGGTCGGGCTCGAGATCGCGTTCGCGGACGTGGGCGGGTGGGATACGCACGTCAATCAGGGCGGCGCGACCGGACAGCTCGCGCAGCGGCTCGACGATTTCGCGAAGTCAATCGCGGCGCTCGCGAACGACCTCGGCGAGGGAATGGAGAACGTCGTGATCCTCACGATGAGCGAGTTCGGCCGCATGGCGAGGCAGAACGGCAACGGCGGAACGGATCACGGGCACGCCGGCGCGATGTTCGTCATCGGCGGCTCGGTGCACGGCAAGAAGGTCTACGGAAAGTGGCCGGGCCTCGAGCCCGAGCAGCTGTACGAAGGGCGCGACCTCGCACTCACGACGGATTTCCGGTCGGTGTTCTCGGAGATCGCGTCGAAACATCTTGGCGCGACGAATCTCGGCGCGATGTTCCCGGGGTTCACGTCGGCGGCGCGGCTCGGGTTGCTGGCGTAACAGCAAGACGGCGGGTAATCGGTCATTGGTCGTTGGTCGTTGGTTCTTTGCAAACGACCAACGACCAACGACCAATGACCGATTACTCGCATGAGCCGTTATCTTCAGGCGTGAACAAATATCTCTCGCGCGTATGCGCAGCGTTTCTCGTCGCCGGCACCGCAACCGCCCAATCCGCTTCCCCGCGCGCGCCCAACGATCAGGGCCGCATCCCGATTCTCGAATACCACCTGATCACCGACAAGGACAGCCGGTGGGGGCGCTCGGCGGATCACTTCCGCCGCGACCTGAAGCTGCTCTACGACCGGGGGTATCGCCCGGTTACGGTGTCTCAGATGATAGACAAGCGGTTCGACATTCCAGCGGGAATGTCGCCGGTGGTGTTCACGTTCGACGACGCATCGCCGGGCCAGTTCAGCTACATCGAGAAGAACGGCCAGCTCGAGATCGACCCGAACAGCGCGGTTGGGATCTGGATGGAGTTCAACAAAGAGCATCCCGACTGGGGCAAGCGCGCGACGTTCTGCCTGCTGCCGGGTGCGGCGGCCGGGCACGCGTTCTTCGGTGAGAAGGGGATCTCGGGGCAGAAGAGCGAATGGCGCTTGAAGAAGGTCCGCTTTCTCGCGGAGCAGGGCTTCGAGCTTTGCGATCACACGTTGTGGCACGCAAACCTGGCGAAGTACAGCGACGCGGTGGTGCAGGAGCAGATCGCGCGCGGCGTGCTGGCGATCGATTCGGCGGTTCCCGGCTACAAGGTGCGCACGTTCGCGCTTCCGCTGGGCGTGTGGCCGAAGAATCGCGCGCTCGCGAGCAGCGGCACCTGGCACGATCCGAAGAGCGGCCGCGAGGTGCGCTATTCCTTCGAAGCGATTCTGGAAGTATCGGGTCCGAGTGCGCCGAGTCCCTACAGCCCGCAGTTCAAGCCGTTCAGCCTGCCGAGAATACAGATGATTGACGCGGAATTGGAGAAGGCGCTCGACCGGCTCGATGCACCGGGGCAGCGGTTCGTAGCGGGTGGTACGTCGAAGAAAGTTGCGGGTGGTCCGGCGCGATAGTCTTGCGTGAACAGACGCTCGGTGTCACTGTGGTGACGCAAGTCGTCACAACATGATGGCGCAATCATGTTCAGACCGTTGCGCAGCGCGGGTGAGTGCCACAGGTTTCGCGGGGTCGACCCACCCATACACCGGATTCTCAGCCTGATGAAGCGCTCCCGCACGACGACGCTCGGACTGAAGCACCTCGCGTTTTTTGAGGCTGTCGGTGAGGCGAAGGAAAACTCGCCGAAGGCTCAATCAGCGACGGCGGGGCTCCTGATGCTGCGGCTGATCGATCACTGGGTGCTGGCCGGGCCCGTGATGGTCGAACCGGAATCGGTGAGCGTGAAGTCCGTTCGCGGTGCGATCATGCAGCTCGAG
>JADGQS010000187.1 GCA_017881585.1 Gemmatimonadaceae bacterium
CATCGACAAGGCGCCCATCAGGATCATCACCGCGGCGATGACGGCGACGGTGTACGGCTGGCGCAGGGCGAGGCGGACGAGCCACACGGAAGGCGGGGGTTCTCGGGCGATGCGCTGGACGCGCGAAGGGCTGCAACCGCCCCGTCGTCGAGGCACGCGCTCATAAGCTGGGTCCCTTGCGCTCATAATGCAAGTGTATGAAGATTATGACCTCGATAACTATTTGTTATGAACATGAACCCCGCCTTACTCCGCGCATTCGTCGCGGTGGCCGAGCACGGCGGCTTTACCGCCGCGGCCCGCGCCATCGGCGTGAGCCAGCCGGCGGTGTCGCGGGCCGTGCGCGATCTCGAGCGGAGCTGCGGCTTCGAGCTCCTCGAGCGCACGCCGCACGGCATCCGGCTGACGCGCGCCGGCGAGTCGTTCCTGCTGAACGCGCGCGAGGTGATCGGCGCGATGCGCACCGCGGAGGAAGCCGTCGCGGCGCTCGGCGGCCTGGGGCACGGCCGTCTGCACATCGGCGCCAGCACCACCATCGCGACGTACGTGCTGCCCGCGTTCGTCGGGCGATTCCTCGAGGAGCATCCGGCGGTGGACGTTCGGCTCGACTCCGCGCACACTCGTGGAATTTCGCAGATGCTGCTCGACTATCATCTCGACATCGCGCTGACGGAGGCGCCCGTCTCGGAGGAGAAGATCCAGACGAGACGGTGGCGAACGGACCATCTCGTGGCGGTGGCGTCGCCGCGGCATCCACTCGCCAAGCGGCGCCGAATCCCGCCGTCGGCGCTCGCGATCGAGCTCCTGCTGCTGCGCGAGCGCGAATCGGGGACTCGGACGATCGTGCTGGAGGGCCTCGCGGCCGCGGGCGTGATTCCCGGGCGTACCATGGAAATCGACGGACCGGAGGCCATCAAGCAGATCGCGGCCGCGGGGAGGGGCATCGCGATCGTCTCGCGCTATACGGTCGGCGAACAGCTCGCGCTCGGACGACTCGTCGTGCTCGACATCCCCGGGCTCAGGATCACGCGGCCGTTCTATCGTCTGGCGCTGAAGCAGAGGCGCGCGAGCCCGGCGGCAAAGGCGTTCGAGGCGCTGCTCGACGCGGGCGACGACCCGGAGGTCGGTGCGCGGTCGCGACGGCGCTGAGCTGTCAGGCGCGTAGAGTTGCGCGCGCCGAGGTCGCGGGCTCATCCCCTGCGCGGCCGCCTACGCGCTTACACGCTGCGAGCCCGCGCTGTGCGCGGTCTCTTGCTACGCGCGACGGCGCCGCTCCGGGGATGAGCCCGCTCCCGGCATGGTGAACTGCACCAGCGCCGTGGCGCGGATGTTTCGTCGCTAGGCGACGCCGGCCGGAGTTTCGCGAAGTGGCCGCAGCGCCAGAGTGTACGAGACCGTCAGGGTCAGGCACGAGAGCAGCAACGCCAGGCCGCTCGTTCCGTCCCAGACCGACCACTGCTGCATGAAGAGGATCGCCGTGCCCACGGCATGCGCACCAGCGAGTCCCCGTACGCCGGATCGCTCGAGCCGGGAGCGGGGCCATCTCCGGAGCGGCGCCCTTGCGCGTAGCAAGAGACCGCGCGCAGCGTGGGCTCGCAGCGTGTAAGCGCGGGGGCGGCCGCGCAGGAGATGGCCCCGCGACCTCGGCGCACGGAACCCGAGCGCTGCGCACAAGCCGCTCTAGCCATACCGGCCTCCGGCGGCAATCGTTCACGACGACATGATTCCGCTACGCGTTGAAAACCGCACGGTCCGCCCGCCGTGGATGACCGTTCTCATCCTCGTGGCGATTTTCGCCGTCTGGATCCTCGTGCAGGGCGGCGGATTCCCGGGCAACGACCGGCTGTTCGCCACGACGATCTGCAACTTCGGCATGGTGCCTGGGCAGATCACGCACCTCTCGCCGCTGGGTGCGAGCGTGCCGATCGGGCCCGGACTCGTCTGCCCGGTGCACGACGACCTCATCACCTACGTCACGCCGCTGCTCTCGCTCTTCCTGCACGGCAGCTGGATGCACATCCTCGGCAACGCGCTCTTTCTCTGGATCTTCGGACGGGCCATCGAGGACGTGATGGGGCCGGTGCGTTTCCTGAGCTTCTACCTGCTGTGCGGGCTCGTCGCCTCCGCCGCGCAAATCATGGTGAATCCGTCGTCGCCCGTGCCGACCGTCGGCGCATCGGGCGCGATCTCGGGCGTGATGGGCGCGTACCTCATGCTCTTTCCGCGCGTGCGGGTCCACATGTTCTTCTACTTCCTGATCTTCTTCAAGGTCTTCCGCATTCCGGCGTGGCTCGTGCTGCTCTACTGGTTCGGCATTCAGGTGCTCAGTGGGCTGCCCGAGCTCAATACCACGGGCGGCCAGCCCACCGGCGGCGTCGCCGTGTGGGCGCACGTGGGCGGATTCCTGACGGGCCTGCTGCTCGTGCGCTTCTTCGAGCGACCGGATCTTCTTGCGCGGCGCAGAGTTGCGTTCGACTCGTCCGGCGGCCTCAGGGTCGATTGAGGATTGACGCGGCGTTTGCGGCACCCGCGTACCGCCCGGTAACTTTCCAGCTCCCCCACTGACGGCGCGGCGCGCGCCTGGGTAAACCCGGAGGCACCGAGGCCGTGCGGCTCATTCCAAAAGACGAAGGTTTCTTCGACATGTTCGACGCGCTCACGTCGATCATGGTCCGATCGGCGAAAGTGCTCGACGAATTGTTCAACGAGCCCAACCGGCTCGAGGTGTTCGCGGCGCAGATCAAGGTCCTCGAGCACGAGGCCGACGTGATCACGCACGAGATCATGAACCGGATCGACAAGAGTTTCGTCACGCCGCTCGACCGTGAGGACATCCACCGCCTCGCGACGCGGCTCGACAACGTCGTGGACCTGATGGACGGCACGGCGCGGCGCGCCCAGATGTTCCACCTGAACGACCGCCGTCCGCACGCCAAGGAACTCACGCAGGTCCTCGTGCAGGCGACGGAATCCATCGCGCAGGCCGCGATGTCGCTCAAGGACCCGCACGAGGTCGCGCGCATCGGGCGCGAGGTGAAGCTCCTCGAGGAGGCGGCCGACGCCATCTATTCAAAGGCCGTGGGAGCCTTGTTCGAAGGGACGCCCAACGCGCTCGACGTGATCAAGTGGAAGGAGCTCTACGACAACATCGAGCACGCGATCGACGAGTGCGAGGATGTGCTGAACGTCCTCGAGAGCGTCTCCCTCAAGAACAGCTGAGCGGCTCGTCCCTTGGTCATCTACGTTCTCGCGATCATCCTGATCGCGTTCGCGTTCGACTTCATCAACGGCTTCCACGACTCCGCGAACGCGATCGCGACGATCGTGGGCACCCGTGTGCTGAGCCCGTTCGCGGCCGTCATCTGGGCCGCGACGTTCAACTTCGCCGCCGTCTTCCTCGGCAGCACCGCGGTCGCAAAGGCGGTGAGCAACGGTTTCGTCGTGCAGGAGATCGTCACCCCGAGTGTGATCCTGGCGGGACTGCTCGGCGCGATCACCTGGAACCTCATCACGTGGTACTGGGGCATTCCGTCGAGCTCGTCGCACGCGCTGATCGGCGGCTTCGCGGGCGCGGCCGTCGGGAAGGCGGGGTTCGGCGGGCTGCTCTGGGGCTCGAAGTGGATCCAGACGCTCACGGCGATCGTCGTCTCGCCCATGCTCGGCATGGCGATCGGGTTCGCGTTGATGGTGCTCGTGTTCAACCTCTTCCAGAAGGTCACGCCGCGACGTGTGGATCAGGTGTTCCGGCCCGGTCAGCTGCTCAGCTCGGCGGCCATGAGCATCGCGCACGGCTCGAACGACGCGCAGAAGACGATCGGCATCATCGTCGGGCTGCTCGTCGCCTCGAAGGCGCGCTTCGCCGGCCACACCGGGTTCGGATCGTTCCTCTACGTCGAGAGCGCCGACCACATCCCGGCGTGGGTGAAGCTCTGCGCGTTCACCTGCATCTCGCTCGGCACGTTATTCGGCGGCTGGCGCATCGTGCACACGATGGGCTCGCGCATCACCAAGCTCCGTCCGGTGAGCGGATTCTGCGCCGAGACCGGCGCGGCGATCGTGATCCTTTCGGCGTCGAGCTTCGGGATCCCGGTGAGCACGACGCACACGATCACGGGCTCGATCGTGGGCGTCGGCGCGACGAGCCGGCTCTCGGCGGTGCGCTGGGGAATCGCGCGCCGGATCGTCTGGGCGTGGGTGCTCACGATTCCCGCGGCGGCCACGATCTCGGCGGTCGCGTACCTCATCCTCGCCCGTCTGATCGCCGAGTAGGGAGGAAGGGAGACGGGCGGCAACCCGCCGAGGTCACGCTCGTTACCTCGCCGTTACCCGCCGCGCTTCGAACCGTGACACGGAAAGGGGAGCTTATGGCGTGG
>JADGQS010000188.1 GCA_017881585.1 Gemmatimonadaceae bacterium
CACGGCGTCGGAGGTGCGAAGCAGTCCTTGCACCACCCACGGTTGGCGTCCGATTTCCGTGACCATCCACCCCACTTCGGTGGCGATGAACCCGAACGGAGCGACGACCGCCAGCGCGCGCAACAGCCACGGCTGCTCGGCAATCTCGCGCTTGCGCCACCCAACCCACGCCGCCCACAGCGCAACCAGCGCCATCGCCATCCCGAGCGCGACCATGATCTGGAAGCTCACATGCACCGGCGCCAACGGCGGCCAGTCGGAGCGCGGGAATGCGGCGAGGCCCTTCACCTCGGCGTTCCACTCGTGGTACGCGAGGAGCGACAGGCCGTGCGGAATCTCCAGCGCGTACCGCGTGGTCGCGGCCCGCGCGTCGGGCCAGCCGCCGATGCGAAGCGGCGCACCGCGCTCGGTGGCGAACTGCCCCTCGAGGGCGGCCAGCTTCACCGGTTGGGTTTTGGCGACGAGACGGGCGCTGATGTCGCCGGAGAGCGGCTGCAACACAGCGGCCGGCGCGCCCACCCAGAGCGCCACGATGAGCGCCCTGCGGTGAAAGCCGCGGGCCGCGCCGCGCCGCAGCATCCACGCGTGCACGCCCGCCACGGCGAGGCCCGTGGACGCGTAGGCGGCGAGCACCATGTGCAGCGCCTGCGGGAACGCGGCCGGGCTCAGCATGCCGGCCACCGGATCAACCGCCGCGATCGTTCCGCCGGCCATCGTCACGCCGGTGGGGGTGTTCATCCACGCGTTGACCATGAGCACGAAGACTGCCGACGCGGCGCCGCTTACCGCGACGACGATCCCGGCCAGCAAGTGCGCGCGCCGCGAGAGCCGGTCCCACCCGTAGAGATAGACGCCGAGGAAGATCGCCTCGGTGAAGAAGGCGAACCCTTCGAGCGAGAATGGGACGCCGACGATCGGGCCGGCGAACTTCATGAACCCGGGCCAGAGGAGTCCGAGCTCGAACGAGAGCACCGTGCCCGAGACCGCGCCCACGGCGAACAGGATCGCCACCCCCTTGGCCCACCGCCGCGCCAGCTCCAGGTATTCGCGCTCTCCGGTGCGGAGCCACCGCCATTCGGCCAGCACCATCATCAGGGGCATTCCGATTCCGATTTCGGCGAACACAATGTGGAAGCCGAGGGACATCGCCATCTGAGAGCGGGCCGCGAGGAGATCGGTCATGCTGTACGCTCACCTGTTGGCGGGTGCGGGGCAACTGGGGGCGCGGCATCATCCACCACGCCTCACGGCGCTTCCCGGTATCCCGCGCGCTACAGCCAGCTTCCGAACCGCCTCATGTACCACTGCTTCACCACCTGCGTGAGGAGCATGTACGAGAGCAGGATCACGCCGAGGAAGAGGAAGTACCATCCCGGCGGCGCCTCGAAGCCGAGCCTGGCGCCGAGCGGCAGGAATGGGATCGCGATGCCCGTGAGCATTACCGCGCCGGTCATCGTGAGCACCGGCCAGGAGGCGCGGCTCTGTATGAACGGGATCTTCTCCGTGCGGATCATGTGCACGATCAGCGTCTGCGACAGCAGCCCTTCGATGAACCAGCCGGCCTGGAACAGCGATGCGTGCTCGGTGCCGTCGGCGCCGAAGATGTGCCACATCAAGAGGAACGTGAGGATGTCAAACACCGAGCTGATCGGGCCGATGAACAGCATGAACCGCCCGATGTCGTCGGCATTCCACTTGCGCGGCACGTCGAGATAGTCAGGATCGAGGTTGTCGAACGGGATCGTCGTCTGCGAGAAATCGTAGAGCAGGTTCTGGGTGAGCAGCTGCACCGGCAGCATCGGCAGGAACGGCAGGAAGGCGCTCGCCGCGAGCACGCTGAACACGTTCCCGAAATTCGAGCTCGCCGTCATCTTGATGTACTTGATGATGTTGCCGAAGGTCTTTCTTCCCTCGAGCACGCCTTCCTCGAGCACCATCAGGCTCTTCTCGAGCAGGATGATGTCCGCCGACTCCTTGGCGATGTCCACCGCCGAGTCGACGGAGATGCCCACGTCGGCCTCGCGCAGGGCGCTGGCGTCGTTGATGCCGTCGCCGAGGAAGCCCACGGTGTGGCCACGGCGCCGAAGCGCCCGCACCACCCGCGACTTGTCGGCCGGCGTGAGCTTGGCGAACACGGTGGTCCGGTCGGCGACGTCCTCGAGTGCCCGGTCGTCGAGCGCCTGCAACTGGCTGCCGAGGACGATCTCGCCGGGATCGAGTCCGACGTCTCGGCAGACCTTGCGCGTGACGGCATCGTTGTCGCCGGTGAGAATCTTGACGCGTACGCCGCTCCGCCGAAGCGCCTCGAGCGCCGGTGCGGCGGAATCCTTCGGCGGGTCGAGAAAGGCGATGAAGCCGGAGAGGATCAGGTCGCTCTCGTCGGCGACGGTGAACGGGCCGCTACGCGGAGAATACTCCCGGTACGCGACCGCGACGACCCGCAGCCCGTCCTCGTTCAACTCGCGCGCGACGTCCTGCGCGGTCTCGATAGCCTCCGGGTCGAGGGGCACGACGCGGTCTTCGTCGCGTGCGTGCGTGCACACCGCGATGATCTCCTCCACCGCGCCCTTGCAGATCAGCTCGTGCACATCGCGGTTGCGCTCGACCACGACGCTCATGCGCCGTCGCTGGAAGTCGAACGGGATTTCGTCGACCTTCGTGTAGACGGTGTCGACGCCGAGCAGATCGTGCATTTCGCCGTGCTGGAGGATGGCTACGTCGAGCAGGTTGCGCAGCCCCGTCTGGTAGTAGCTGTTGAGGTAGGCGAGGTCGAGCACCGCGTCGTCCTCCTCGCCGACGACGTTGAGGTGCTGCTCGAGGACGATCCGGTCCTGCGTCAGCGTGCCCGTCTTGTCGGTGCACAGCACGTCCATTGCGCCGAAATTCTGGATCGCGTTGAGTCGCTTCACGATCACCTTGTGCTTCGACATCACGCGCGCGCCCTTGGCGAGATTGGCCGACACGATCATCGGCAGCATCTCCGGCGTGAGCCCGACGGCGACGGCGAGGCCAAACAGGAACGCCTCGAGCCAATTCCCCTTCGTCAGTCCATTGATGAGGAAGACGATCGGCACCATCACGGCCATGAACCGGATGAGCAGCCAGCTCACTTTGTTCACGCCGATGTCGAATGCCGTCGCCGTGCGCTGGCCGACGAGGCCCTTGGCCATCGACCCGAAGCTCGTGCGTGCCGCCGTCGCCGCGACGACCGCCGTCGCGGCGCCCGTCACGACGCTGGTGCCCATGAAGCATAGCGTGGCGAGCTCGGTCACCGGCACCGGGGAATCCGCGGCCGGCACGTCGCTCTTCTCGACGGGCAGCGCCTCACCCGTGAGCGCTGATTGACTGACGAAGAGGTCCTTCGCCGTGAGCAGGCGCACATCGGCGGGGATCATGTCGCCGGCCGCGAGGTGCACGATGTCGCCTGGCACCAACTCCTCGATCGGCACCTCGCGGCGCCGGCTGGCGAGCGGGGAATCCACAACGTCGGGATCGGTCGGTTCCTGTCGCTCGAGCAGAGTACTCGTGCGCACCATCAGGCGGAGGGCGTGGGCCGCCTGGGAAGATCGAAACTCCTGCGTGAAACGAAGGATAGTTGCCAGCGCGACCATCACACCTATGATCACCGCCGCGCTGACGTCGCCGCTGATCCAGGAAATCACCGCCAGCGCCATCAGGACGAGCGTGAACGGAGTCCAGAAGGCGTGCGCGAGCTGGACGTACCAGGCGGGTGGTTTCTCGTGCGCCACCTCGTTTCGCCCGAAGCGCGCTCTGCGTTCCTCGATCTCGTCCGGGTTGAGTCCATTGCGGCGGGCGCCCAGCCGCCGGAGCGCCTCGTCGGCCGACATCGTCGCCACCTCCCGCAGTGCGGTGGCGTCCGTTTGCGAAGAGGAGAGGCGCGAGGAGGCTGAGACGGGCGATGCCATCTGGAGAGGTCCAGTGGACAAGTTGGGGACGGTCGAACAGGGTCACGAAATCTTGTACAATGCCCTGCAACAGAAACCGTTGCAGGGCATTGCTATATATCAGAGCGGGCGACCGGACTCGAACCGGCGACGTCCAGCTTGGGAAGCTGGCATTCTACCAACTGAATTACGCCCGCGTGATCGTGACGCCAGCAGCGTGAGCTGCCGGTCATCGCGACGAATAACCTAGCCGTTTAAATGGATCCGAAGAAGAGGCAAGAAAAAACGGCGCCGAAGCGCCGCTTTGAAATTCTAAATGTGTTCAGAGCCACAGGTGAGAATTGAACTCACGACCGCCCGATTACGAATCGGGTGCTCTACCCCTGAGCTACTGTGGCAAGTTTGAGATCAGCCGTATCCCAGAGCGCGTGGCGGATATAGCGCCGATCCATTCATT
>JADGQS010000009.1 GCA_017881585.1 Gemmatimonadaceae bacterium
GGATGCGCGAGCACCACGCGAAGTTTGGCCGGCACCGGCAGCGAGATGATGTCGACCGGGTCGAGCGAGCGCACGAGGATGACTCCGCCGAACAGCGCGGACGCGAGGTTGTCGCCGTGCCGGCCCGACAGCTTCGACTCGGCGACGAGCGCGCACTCGAAGAGCGCGATCGCATCGAGCGGATTGCCCAGCAGGCGATTCACGGCGACGGCACCCGCGACGGCCGACGCGGCGCTGCCGCCCTGTCCGCCGGAGAGGGGCAGCCGCTTCTCGAGCGTGAGGCGCACGCCGTCGTCCAAAGTGCCGGCGCGCTCGAGCACCGCGATCGCCGCGATCCCCGCCGCGTTCCTGTCCGCCGCGCGCGGAAGATCCGGGTGCCCGCCGTCGATCATCGTGACGCCCGGTTCGTCCGCGCGCTCCGCGATGACGCGATCGCCGGGACCCGTGACGGCCATGCCGAGCACGTCGAGTCCCGGTCCGATGTTTCCCACACCGCCGGGAGCGAGCGCAGACGCGCGTTCGAGTCGCATGCGTCAGGTTAGCACCGGTGCACTTTGCTGTCCATCAGAGGAACGCAGAATTACATTCACGGCCGTGAAGCTCCAGAAAACGCTGACGGGCACCGCGCTCGTGTTCGTGATGTTCTTCAACGTGTCCGGCGGGGCCTACACCACGGAGGGCCTCGCCGGTGCCGTTGGACCAGGACTCGCTTTGCTCGCCCTGTTGGTTGTACCGCTCGTGTGGTCGCTCCCGGAGACGCTGATCATCGGCGAGCTCGCCAGCATGCTGCCCGAAGAAGGTGGCTACTACCGCTGGGTGCGCCGCGCGTTCGGCGAGTTCTGGGCCTTCCAGAACGGATGGGCGACGTGGCTGTACTCGCTCGTCGACATGGCGATCTATCCGGTGCTGTTCAGCCAGTACCTGCGCTGGTTCTTCCCGTCGCTCGGCGCCGGGAGCGCGTGGATCGTCTCGCTCGCGGTGATCTGGGGTGCGACGGCGATCAACCTGCGCGGGGCGTTTCCGGTTGGGCGGGTGTCGATCTGGGCGGGATCGTTCGTGCTGCTGGGCTTCCTCGCGCTCGCGCTGTTCGCGATTCCGCACGCGCAGCACGCGCCGTGGACGCCGTTCACGAATCCGGGCACGACGGTTCGCGCGGGACTTGCCGTGGGACTCTCGACCGCGCTCTGGAACTACATCGGGTGGGACAACGCGAGCACGGTGCAGGGCGAGGTGATCGACGCGTCGCGCAGCTACCCGCGCGCGCTGCTGGTAGCTCTGCCGCTCGTGACCCTCGGCTACTTCGTTCCGCTTCTTCCGGCGCTCGCGGCGAGTGATGGAAGCACGTGGCGGGATGGCTCGTGGCCCTCGATCGCGGCACATGTGACGGGCGGGGCAGGACCGTTCATCGCGGCGTGGATCGCGCTCGGCGGACTGGTGAGCGCCCTCGCGCTGTTCAACGCGCTGCTGCTCTCGTACTCGCGGATTCCGCTGGCGATGGCGGAGGATGGATTGCTGCCGAAGTCGCTCGCGCGGACCGATGCGCGTGGAACGCCGACGCGAGCAGTGCTGGTGTCCGCCGTGTTCTACTCCGTGTTCGTGCTCGTGCCGTTCGGCAAACTCGTGGTCGCGGATGTGCTGCTGTACGCGATCGCGTTGATGCTCGAGTTCGGCGCGCTGATCGCGCTGCGGCGGAGGGAGCCGGAGTTGCGGGGCGTGTTCAGGATCCCGGCGGGCGTCGGCGGGGTGACGGCGCTCGCCGCACTGCCGGCGATCGTGCTCGGAATCGTGATCTGGCTGTCATTCAACGACGGAGACATCGCGCGGCCGTCGCTGATCGGCTCTGCGATCGGTCTCGCCTTGGGCCCGGTGCTGTATCTGCTCCTGCGCCGCCGTGACCGGAGCCAATAACCAATGACCAACGACCAACGACAGATTACTCGCCCCTAAGTTCTCCTCCCTCACTCCCGCCGCAGCGCATCGACCGGATCGAGACCCGATGCCTTCCTCGACGGAATCCAGATGGCCAGCGCGGCGACGGCAATCAGCACGAGGGGAACGACGGCGAAAGTGACGATGTCGAATCCGCCGCTGCCATAGAGCTGGCTGCTCGCGAGTTTCGCGGCTCCGATCGCAAGTGCGAGCCCGATCCCGAGGCCCGCCGCCACCAGACCGAGCCCCTGACGCATCAGCAGGCGCACGACGTCGCCGCGTCCCGCGCCGATCGCCATGCGAATCCCGATCTCCCGCGTCCGCTGCGCCACGGCGTACGCCATGACGCCGTAGATCCCGATCGCCGCGAGACCGAGACCGAGCAGGCCGAAAATCCCGAGTACCGCGCCCGTGAGGCGCGCCGGGAACAGCGCGATGCCGAGGTGCGCCTCCATTGTGCGCACGTCGGACAGGGGCATTTGCGCGTCGATCGCCGCCATCTCCGCGCGAAGGGTCGGGGCGAACGAGGCGGGATCTCCCGCGGTGCGGACCTGCACCCAGCGCCCGGCCGCAAAGTGCTGCTCCAGCGAGAGGTACATGTACGACGTCGGATCTTCGCCGAGCCGCCGGTACTTGCCGGTCGGCACGACGCCGATGACGACGTGATCGTTCCCGCCCGTGTGGACGGTGCGGCCGATCGCGTCCTGGCCCGGCCAGAAATGATCGGCGAAGTGCTGGTTGACGACGATCACCTTCTGCGCCGTGGAGTCGTCGCGCGTTTCGATGCCGCGTCCTTTTCGGATCGGGATTCCCATCGTGGCGAAATAGTCCGGGCCGATCTGGCTGACCTCGATGCTCATCATTTCGTTCGGCGAAGGCGTGTAGCCGGGAATGGTGACGCCCCAGTCGTTGTTCGAGAGCCCGAGCGGCATCAGCGTCGTCGTGGACACGTGGCGCACGGCGGGAAGCGCGGTCAGCCGTTCGTTCAGGCGGCGATAGAACTCCGCCGACCGCGCCCGGTCGTAGCCCTGCAGCGAAGGATCCACACTCGCGATCAGCAGGTGGCTGCTGTCGAATCCCTTCTCGATCGTCGTCGCCGCCTGGAGGTTGTGCAGGAAGAGTCCCGCGCACACGAGGAGCACGATCGACAGGGCCATCTGCGCGACGACGAGCCCGCTGCTCGCCCGTGCGCGCGACCGTCCGGCGGGCGCCTCGCCCTTCAGCGCCGGCACGAGCGACGGGTGCGTCGCCTGCAGCGCCGGCGCGATCCCGAACAGGATCCCGGTGAGGGCCGATGCGCCGAGCGTGAACAGCAGCACCTTCGGGCTGAGCCGCAAGTCGGGGCTGAACCCGATGTCGAACGGGATCTCGATCCTGTTCGCGAGGCCGATCGCCCACTGCGCGACCGCGAGCGACGCGATCCCGGCGGCGGCGGCGAAGAAGAGGCTCTCGGTGAGCAACTGGCGGAGCAGCACGGAGCGTCGCGCACCGAGGCTCAGGCGAATCGCCATCTCGCGGGCGCGGTCGCGCGCGCGGGCCAGGAACAGGTTGGCGACGTTGACGCAGGCGATGAGCAGGAGAATCGCGACGACCGCCATGACCACCGACGTGAGCCCGACCTCGGTGTTCCTGAACATCGGATGGACTCCCGCTTCGGGCTGCGGCACCATGGTGATCCCGCTCTGCTTGTAATCGTCAGGGTAGACCGCGTGAAGCTCCGAGACCAGGGCGTCCATGCGCGTGCGCGCCATCGCGGGCGTCACTCCGGGCTTGAGCCGCGCGATCATATCCATCGAATTGTTGTCGCGGTTCTCGTACCCCTTCACGTTGCCCGGGCGCGCGTCGCTCCACTGAGTGAGCGGAATCCAGAGCGAGGGCTGCACGATGGGCATGAGGCCCCGGAACTCGGCGGGCGCGATGCCGATGACCGAATAGCTGCGGCCGTTCAGCACGACCTTCCGGCCGATGATGTCCGGATCGCCGCCGAACATCGTCTTCCACGCCGGCTCGCTGACCACCACCACCGGATGCGCGTCGCGCCCGACGTCCTCCTCGGGGAGGAAGAACCGGCCCTTCAGCGGCTTCACGCCCAGGAGCGAGAAGAAGTTCGCCGACACCATCTGGCCGAAGGTGCGCTGCGGTCGGTTCGCGGCGGTGATGCTGAACAGTTCGAAGTCCGAGGCGGCGACGTCCGAGAACACGTCGGTCGCGCGCTCGCGGACGCTGAGAAAATGCGGGACCGAATTCGACCCGTACTTCATGTCGCCGGGCCACGAGCGATAGAGCTGCAGGAGCTCCTTCGGTGCGCGCACGCCGGGGAGCGGCCGGAGGAGCAGGGCGTCGACCGCGGAGAAGACCGCGGTGTTCAGCCCGATGCCGAGCGCGAGCGTGACGACGACGATGGCGGTGAAGCCCGGGTTCTTGATGAACAGGCGCCAAGCGAGTCGCAGGTCACGCAGCATGGATTGGCTCGGTCGAGAGGGGTCGCTCTATGCTGGGACACTACGACCCGAGCCCATGGTTTGATTCAGCGCATCGAAACAGCGAGTAATCGGTCGTTGGTCATTGGTCGTTGGTAATTGGCCCGGCCACGAACCGTGCGAGGCGAATCGTGGCCGGGGCTAACTACCAATGACCAACGACCAACAACGGATTACTCGTTCTTAAGGCCGCTTATACACGACCCCCGACTTCATCACGAACCTCACATTGCCCGCGCGGATCTTCGCGATGTCGCGCGTCGGATCCCCATCCACCGCGATCAGGTCCGCCCACAGCCCGACCTTCACCGCGCCCAGCCGGTTCTCGAGGTGCAGCACGCGCGCATCCACGCTCGTCGCGGCCTTGAGCGCCGCGGCGGGCGTCATGCCGTAGTTCACCAGCAACTCGATCTCGCGCGCGTTCTCGCCGTGCGTGAACACTCCGACGTCGCTGCCGTTGCAGATCCGCACGCCCGACTCGAGCGCGAGCTTGAACGACGCGCGCTTGCGCGTGATGCCCGCGGGTTCCGCGGTCACGCCCTTCTGCCAGCCTGAGTACTGGCTCGTCGCGTCGCCGGCCGCGAGGGTCGGGCAGAACGACACGTCGTGTTGCTTCATGAGCGCGAACACCTCCGCCGTGCCGGCGTCGCCGTGCTCGATGTCGTCGACGCCGGCCATCACCGCGCGGCGCATGCCCTCGGCCGTCGTCGAATGCGCAACGACGTAGCGTCCGCTCGACTTCGCCGTCTCCACCATCACGCGCAGTTCCGCTTCGCTGAACGTCGGCATCGCCTCGCCGTTCGGGCCCCAGCGATAGTCGGCGTACACCTTGACCCAGTCGGCGCCGTGCGCGATCTGGTCGCGCGTCACGCGGATCACGTCCTCGGGCCCGTTCGCTTCTTCCGCGCCCTGAGCGGGCTCGAACGAGAAGTCGGTGCGCTTCGGCGCGTAGCTTCCGGTCGCGACGATCGCCCGCGTGACGACGTACATGCGCGGGCCGGGAATGACTCCCTGGTTCACCGCCTGCTTGAGGCCCACGTCCGCGTAGCCCGCGCCCTCGGTGCCGAGGTCGCGGATCGTCGTGAAGCCGGCCATCAGCGTGTTGCGCAGCGAGACGGTCGCCCGTGCGGTGCGAAGCGCGAGCGGCTCCTTCATGACCTGGTCGTTCCACTGCGCCTCGTTGTACGGATGGAGCAGCACGTGCGCATGTGCCTCGATCAATCCGGGAAGGAGCGTGGTGCCTGGAAGGTCGACCACCGTCGCGCCCGCGGGCGAGCCGACCTGACTCGCCGGGCCGACGGCGTCGATGCGGTCGCCGCGCACGAGCACCGTCCATCCCGCATGGGGCGTGTCGTCGATAGCGTCCCACACGGCGGCGGGTTTGAGCAGCACGAGCGAGTCGCGCTGCGCACCGGCGGAGGCGCCCGGAGGGGCGGCGCGGCCGCGCTGTGCGAGCAATGCGGCCGGAAGCAGGAACGCCGCGGCGAACAGTGATTTCTTCATGAGTCGCTGATCCTGGGAACCTCGGTGACACCGCCGGAAACGACGAACGCCATCACGTCGGACGAGACCGCATCGATGCGCGTGACGCGCGACGCGGGCACGATGATCGTGTTCCCGGCGAACGCGTACGACTGCGGGAAGTAGACGGCGACGGAATCGTGCAGTCCGAGCATCGCGAGCGATTCCTGCGTGATGAACCCGAACCCGCGCAGCGCGCCATCCGCCGAGAGCGTGACGATGACGGGCTTGTCGAAGCGCCGCTTCTCGCCGACGAACGCGTTCAGCAGGTCTTTCGTCGACGTGTAGAGCAGGCGGACGAACGGGAGCCGCTCGATGAGCTTCTCGAACCCGTCGACGAGCGGCTTGCTGAGGACGGTCGGTCCCAGGAATCCGATCAGCGTGATCGCGCTGATGGTCGCGACGAAGCCGGCGCCCGGAATCGGCAGGTGCAGCCAGCTGTCGATGCGAACGAACACCCCGTAACACACGTATCCCGTCACGACCGCGGGGACGGTGAGGATCAGGCCCTGCACGAAGTAGCGAAGGAGGCGCTTCATGCTTCCAAGATAGCTCGCCGTAGTTCTCGTCGCCCCTCGCTTAGCGTAAACCTCAGGGGCCGCGTATTGTAGCATGTCCCGACCAACATCACTCCCACTGGCCCGCCCCATGAACACTCGCCTCTTCTCCGCTTCGTGCCGCGCGCTCGCGCTGCTCCTCGTGATGAGCGCCGTCTCACTCGCCCAGTCGGCGAAGAAGCCCATCACGCAGGACATGTACGATTTGTGGCGCGCGCTCAGCGGCCCGTCGCTGTCACCTGACGGCAAGTGGACCGCGTACACCGCGGGTCCCGTCGTGGGTGAGGGCGAGCTCGTGGTGCGCGCGACGTCGGGCAGCACGGAGTTCCGCGTTCCCCGCGGATTCACGGGCCGGCCGCAGATGCAGCCGAATGCCGACTCCACGTCCACCTTCAACGCCGCGCCCGCGCAGTTCTCCGCCGATTCGCGCTTCGTCGCATTTCTGCAGTACGCGCCCAAGGCGCAGTACGACGCCGCGTCGCGCGGCGGGCGGGGTCGCGGTGCCGCCGCGCAGCCGCGCAACAACCTCGGCATCGTCGCGCTCCCCGACGGTAACGTGACGATCCTCGGGAAGGTGCGGTCGTTCCGCCTCGCACGCGACGGCGGCAAGTACATCGCGTACCTGATGGAATCCGACAGCGCGGTGCCGGCCTCGGGCGGCGGCGGCCGTGCCGGCGGTGGACGTGGCGGCGCGGCTGCCGCGGGTGCGACGACGACCGGCGGAGCGGGCGGCGCGCGGCGCGATCCGGGCTTCACGCTCGTACTGCGCGAACTCGCGAGCGGCACGGAAACGAGATTCGAGGACGTTTCGGCGTTCACGATGGACGACGCAGAGAAGTGGCTTGCGTACACGACTTCATCGGCGGACTCCACGAAGCCGGGCGCCTTCGTTCGGCAGCTGTCGACCGGCGCGACGACGACGCTGCTCGCCGGAAAGGGGAACTACCGCTCGCTCGTGCTCGATCGAAAGGGCACCCAGGCTGCGTTCGTCTCGGATCACGCGGACGTCGCGTCGGCCAAGCCGAAGTTCTCGTTGTACATGAGTGTCCTGTCCGGCGGGAAAGGACAGACTGCGCCGGCACCGGCCGCCGAAGTTGTGACTGCGTCGCAGTTCGGCGCGGGGCTCCTCGTCTCCGATCGCGGAACGGTGAGCTTCACACGCGACGGCTCGGCGCTGATCTTCGCGCTCGCGAAACCCGCGCTGGACTCGATTCCGGCGGACTCGCTTGCCGACAAGGCCATCTACGATCTCTGGCACTGGCAGGACCCCGTCATCAACGCGGTGCAGAAGGTCGGCGCCGCCCGCGACCGCAACAAGACTTTCACGGCGATCTACCAGCCGCTCACGAAGAAGGCGCTGCGGTTGACCGATGACTCGATCGAGCGCGTGCTGGTGAGCGACAACGGCAAGGTTGCCCTCGGCACGAATGCGCTGCCGTATTCGATCGACGCCGGCTGGGGTGAGGGCGGCACCGACGTGTACGTCGTCGACCCGAACTCCGGCGCGCGCACGCTCGTGATGAAGAAGATGAAGCAGACGGCTACGCTCTCGGTCACCGCGAAGTACCTGGCGTATTTCCACGAGGGCGCGTGGCTGGCGCGCAACATCGCGACCGGCAGGACGGTGAACCTCACCGCGAGCCTGAAGGACGTGCACTTCTTCGACGAGGAACTCGCCGCGGACGCCGACGAGCCGCGGCCCTTCGGCCTCATGGGCTTCACGAAGGACGACTCGCGGATGCTCGTCTACGACAAGACCGACGTCTGGGAACTCGACCCGGCCGGTGCCGTCGCGCCGCTGAACGTCACGGCCGGAGCGGGGAAGAGGAGCAACATCACGTATCGCATGGGCCTCGCCGATCGCGAGGAGCCGGGCATCGATCCCGCCCAGCCGCTCGTACTCAGCGCGCTCAACAACGACACGAAGGAGAGCGGCTACTGGAGTGCGAAGATCGGCGCGAGCGCCGCGCCGGAGCAGCTCGTGATGGGGCCGAAGAGCTATTCGGCGCTCGTGAAGGCCCGCAAGGCCGATGAGTACGAAATGCGGCAGTCCACCTACGGCGAGTATCCGGACCTCTACGTCGGAACGAGCATCGCGCAGACGACGAAGGTCAGCGACGTCAACCCGCAGGAGAAGAGCATTCCGCGCGGAACCGCCGAGCTGGTCAGCTGGCTCAGCGACGACGGCGTGAAGCTGCAGGGCATGCTCTACAAGCCGGAGCGCTTCGATCCCGCAAAGAAGTACCCGCTGATCGTGTACTACTACGAAAAGCTCTCGGACGGACTGAACGGCTACGTGGCGCCGACGGGCCGCAACGTCGTCAACCCGCTCGTCTACAACTCGCTCGGCTATGTCGTCTTCTTCCCCGACATCGTCTATACGATCGGTGCGCCGGGACCGAGCGCGGCGAAGTGCATCATTCCGGGCGTGCAGGCCCTTGTGGCGAAGGGCTTCATCGATCCCAAGCGCATGGGAATCACGGGCCAGTCGTGGGGCGGTTACGAAAGCGCGTACCTGATCACGGTCACGAACATGTTCGCCGCGGCGGTCCCGAACGCGGCCGTGGTGAACATGACGAGCGCGTACGACGGCATCCGCTGGCAGACGGGAATCGCGCGGCAGGGCCAGTACGAGCACGGCCAGAGCCGCATCGGCGGCTCCCTGTGGGAGTACCCGGAGCGCTTCATCGAGAACTCACCGCTGTTCCATCTCGATCGCGTCACCACGCCGATCATGTGGATGGAAAACGACGCGGACGGTGCCGTACCGTGGTATCAGGGGATCGAGTTCTACCTCGCGATGCGCCGTCTTAAGAAAGAGGCGTACATGATCACGTACAACGGCGAGGGGCACAACCCGAGCAAGCGCGCGAACCAGAAGGACATCGACAAGAAGATGCAGGAGTTCTTCGCGAACAAGCTGCTGGGGGCGCCGGCTCCGGACTGGATGACGCGCGGGATCCCGTTCCTCGAGAAGGGGAGGGATCAGATCAAGGCGGGATCGACGTCAGGTGGGATGGGCAATGAAGAGAAGCGGCCTCAATAGGCGACGGGTGAGGGGAACAACGGCGACGGGCGACAGGTGAGGGGCGATCTGGCGAAGAGCAATGAGCGACGGGTGAGAGGCGATCTGGCGAAGCGCGACGTGCAAGAAGCGAGGAGACGTTCCCCTCACTCCTCACACGTCGCGCTTCGCCGTAGTTCCCCTCACCCCTCGCGCTATCGAGCCCCGAACTCGCGCGGCGGCACCGTCTTCAGGTACAGCCACACCGCCCTGATCTCGTCGTCCGTCATCTCTTTCGTCCGCCGCCACGGCATCGCCTCGTTGATCTTCGACCCGCCCGGCCGAACGCCCGTGCGCAGCGCGGTGAAGAACGCCGCCTCGTCGTAGGCCTTCAGCCCGCTCGGCGTGAGGTTCGCCGCCGGCGGCCACGACGGATCGCCGACGTCGATCTTGCCGCCGGCCAGCGTCGGCCCGTGGCACTCGGCGCATCCAGCGGTGTGCACGATGTAGTCGCCGTATTCGGCTGTCGGGCCCTCGGCGGGCGCGAGGGCGCGCGCGCTCTTCGAGTGGTCGATCCGCTCGACGCTGAAGAACGTCACCTTGCCGGACCCGATCAGGCCGCGTGCGACCGGTCCGAGGGTGAGCGGCGGCAATTCGTTGTCCACCGGAGGAACCGACTTCACGTAGGCGATGATTTCGCCGAGATCGCCGACGGAGAGATTCTGGTAGACGACGCTCGGCATGATGAACAGCGGTCGGCCGTCGTGCCCGACGCCGTGGCGGATCGCGCGCACCCAGTCCTCGTCCTTCAGTACGCTGCCGACGCCGCCCTTGCCGCGCGTGAGGTTGACCGGAACCCAGCGCCCCATCGCAGCGCTCTCCTGCATGACGGTGCCGGCGAGGTTCTCGCCGTGACAGTCAACGCATTTCGAGATCGAACGGACGAGGTGCCGCCCGCGCGCGATCGAGAGCGAATCGGTTGGAATCGGAATCGACTCCGGTGCGATTTCGTATTTCCTTCCAATGTGCCGCTGGCTTGCGACGAACCCTCCCGCCGCCACGAGGACGACCAGCAGGAGCAGCGAACCAAAGACCAGCCCTGTGCGTCGAAGGATCACGTTCATATGTGGTGCTCCGATGAGTAGTCGCCGCGGCCGCCATAGCCGACGGGATTCGGCCATGCCCAGCCGCGGAGATTCTACGCACTGGCTGGGCATCGCGCGAGTTTCGTAGATTCCGCAATGCCCGGAATGATCGAGACGCGCGCGCTGCGCAAGGTGTATCTCGCCGCATCGCGCAAGCGCGTGACTCCGCCGCGAGGAACGGCGACGCCGTCCGGCGGAACGCGGGCGGCGTCCTCACCGCAACAGTCCGGCGAGATCGCCGCGCTCGACGGACTCGATCTCGAGATCCACGAGGGTGAGTTCTTCGGGCTGCTCGGGCCGAACGGTGCGGGGAAGACGACGACCATCGGCGTGCTCACCACGCGCGTGCTCGCGACGTCCGGCGAGGCATTCGTCGCCGGCAAGAACGTCGCGACGGAAGAAGTCGCCGTCCGACGGCGCATCGGCGTCGTGCCGCAGCGGCCGAATCCCGATCGCGGCCTCAACGTGATCGAGAACCTGCTCTTTCACGGCGCGTACTTCGGGCTCTCGCACGCCGTCTCGATGCAGCGCGCGATGGGGTTGCTCGAGCTGTTCGAGATCGCCGACCGCGCGCACGCGGAGGTGGAGGAACTCTCCGGCGGCCAGCAGCAGCGCCTCATGATTGCGCGCGCGCTGCTGCACGAGCCGCGCGTCATCTTCCTCGACGAGCCCACGGTCGGTCTCGATCCGCAGGCGCGCCTCGCGCTCTGGGACATCCTGCGCATTCTCCACGCGCAGGGCCGCACGATCGTGATGACGACGCACTACATGCAGGAGGCCGACGAGCTCTGCGACCGCCTGGCGATCGTGGACCGCGGCAGGCTCCTCGCCCTCGACACGCCGTCCCGACTCCGACTGCAAGCCCCGGGCTCCACCCTGATAGACCTCACCATCGAGGGCGACTGCGCCGCGGCGGCGAGTCTCTGCCGCCGGCTGAGCGGCGTGCAGCGCGTCGACGAGGCCTCGGGCGACCTGCGCGCGTACAGCGATCGCGGCGGAGAGCTCATCCCCGCGCTGATTCACGCCGTGGAGGAGGCGGGGTGCCGCGTGCAGAACATCAATCTCTCGAAGCCGAACCTCGAGACGCTGTTCGTCTCGCTCACGGGGAGAAAGCTCGCGTGATGTCCAGCCACGAGGACGACGCGCCGCTGCCGGTCTCCGATGTGTTCTTCGCGATGCTGCGCCGCGACGTGCGCGTCGCGCGCCGCGAGCTGCCGTTCTTCCTCCTGCGCACCACCATGCAGCCGCTGCTGCTGATGGTCGTGTTCGGCTACCTCCTCCCGAAAATGGGGATGGTCGCGAAGGGATACACCGCGACGCTCCTCCCCGGCGTCGTCTCCCTGTCGCTCGCCCTCTCCGCGGTGCAATCCGTTTCCCTGCCGATGGTCGCGCAGTTCGGATTCTCGAAGGAAATCGAGGACCGCCTCCTCGCGCCGATCCCGAGCCATCTCGTCGCGCTCGAACTCGTCACCGCGGGCACGCTCCAGGGTTTGCTCGCCGGACTCTTCGTGCTGCCCGTCGGCCGCTTGATCATGGGCGCGATTCCCGGACTCGGATTCTCGAACGCCGTGCAGGTCTTCAGCGTGATGCTCCTCGGCGCCGCGACCTTCAGCGCGCTCGGGCTGCTGATCGGCTGTGCGATCAACCCGCAGCAGATCGGCCTGATGTTCAGCTCGATCATCGGCCCGATGATCTTCTTCGGGTGCATGTACTATCCGTGGAAGGGCCTCGACAGCGTGCCGGTCATGAAGTACGCGGTGCTCGTGAACCCGCTCGTGTACGTCGCCGAGGGCATGCGCGCGACGCTGACGCCGGGCATGCCGCACATGGATCTCATCGTGATCAGCTTCGCGCTGCTCACGCTGCTGCTGCTCTTCTGGTGGCTCGGACTCAGGGCGTTCATGAAACGGGCGGTGACGTAACCCGCCGGTACCGCAGATGCCGCGAAGCGCCTACTATTGAAGGCCATGACCACGACTTCACCCGATCCCGCCGTCGTAACGCCGCCCGGCGAGCCTCGAACCAGCTGGACGATCGACGCGGCGCGCGCGCTGTACAACGTCGAGGGCTGGGGCGACGGATTCTTCGACATCAACGAGAAGGGACACGTCGTCGTCAGGCCCGACAAGGACCATCCGGATCGCTCACTCGACCTGTTCGAGCTCGCGATCGACCTGGAAGCGCAGGGTGTGACCCTGCCGGTGCTGCTGCGATTCTCCGACATCCTCCGCTCGCGGATCGAGGCGCTCAACACGAAGTTCCACGGCGCGATGGAGGAGTTCGCGTACACCGGCGGCTACACCACGGTGTATCCGATCAAGGTCAACCAGCAGCGCCATGTGGTGGAGGAGATCGTCGAATTCGGCAAGGCGACCGGGGTTGGTCTCGAGTGCGGATCGAAGCCGGAGCTGCAGGCCGTGCTCGCGCTGCGGGAGAGCACCGACCATCTCATCGTCTGCAACGGCTACAAGGACGAAGAGTTCATGCGGCTCGCCCTCATGGGCCAGCGGCTCGGTCACAAGGTGTTCATCGTCATCGAGCAGGTCAGCGAGCTCGACGTGCTGTTGCAGGTGGCGGAGCAGATGGGTGTGGAGCCCGAGTGCGGGGTGCGCATCAAGCTGAGCACCGAGGGCAGCGGCCGCTGGGCGCAGTCCGGCGGCGAGAAGTCGAAGTTCGGCCTGAGCCCCGCCCAGCTCATGCAGGTCATCGACAAGCTGGCCGCGGCCGGCAAGCTCGGCATCGTGAAGCTGATCCACTGCCATCTGGGATCGCAGATCACCGACATCCGCTTCATCAAGCGCGGCCTGCAGGAGCTGTCGCGCTTCTACGCCGAACTGCGCGCGATGGGCCTCGACATCACGCACGTGGACGTCGGCGGCGGCCTTGGCGTGGACTACGACGGCTCGCAGTCCACCGCGCAGGCGAGCGTGAACTACTCGCTGCAGGAATACGCGAACGACATCGTCTACACGCTCGCGGAAGTGTGCCGCGATCGCGAGCTGCCGATGCCGCACATCATCAGCGAGTCGGGACGTGCGCTCACGGCGCACCATGCGCTGCTGCTCATCAGCGTGATCGATGTGGAATCGGCGGCGGAGCAGCCGGTGCCCGCGATCAACGGTGAGGATCACCAGCTGCTGCACGAGATGTCCGACGATCTCAAGACCGTGACGCGCAAGAATGCCTCGCTGCGACGGGTGCGCGAGGTGTACCACGACGCGGTGTTCGACAAGGAACGCGCGCAGGCGCTCTTCAACAGCGGCGTGCTGTCGCTGCGGAATCGCGCGCTCGCGGAGCGGCTGTACCTGTGCTCGATCAACCAGATCGCGCGCGTCGCGCAGAAGCATCGCGACGAGTTCGAGGACATCATGGCGGACCTCGACGCCGCGCTGGTGGACCGGTACTTCTGCAACTTCTCACTCTTCCAGTCGCTGCCCGACAGCTGGGCGATCGACCAGCTCTTCCCGATCATGCCGATCCACCGGCTCGACGAAGAGCCGAGCCGGCAAGGGACGCTGCAGGACATCACGTGCGATTCCGACGGCAAGATCGACCGGTTCGTCGGCGGCCGCACCGGTGAGCCGAGCATGGCGCTCCATCCGTTCAGCGACGCCGATCCGTACATCCTCGGGATATTCCTCACGGGCGCGTACCAGGAAATCCTCGGCGATTTGCACAATCTGTTCGGCGACACGAACGCCGTGCACGTGCGGCTGACGGACCAGGGGTACGAGATCACGGATCTCGTGCACGGGGATACCGTGACGGAAGTGCTGAACTACGTGCAGTTCCGCGCGTCCGACCTGCTCACGACGTTCCGCCGGAAGGTGCAGGCGGCGACGGCGATTTCGCGCGAGGAGGCGAATATGTTCATCGCGGAATATGTGGCGGGGCTCGAAGGCTACACCTACCTGGAAGGAGAAGCGGCACGTTAGTCCGGCAGCTGGCGGGTGACGGCTGCCGTCTGGCAGTTTTCCTGCAACGCTCTCACCTGACAGCTATCAGCATCTAGCCGCCAGACAACGACTCGCCGACAATTCCGCGCACGGAGACCGTGTACTCACTCCTTCTCTCGCTTGCGGCGGTCATCATCGCGACGAAGCTCCTCGGCGAGCTCGCGCGGCGGTTCGGGCAGCCGTCCGTTCTCGGAGAACTGTTCGCCGGTGTGCTGCTCGGCGGCGGTGCGCTCGCGGTGCTCGATGCACACGATCCGGCGATCCATGCGCTCGGCGAACTCGGCCTGTTCGTCCTGCTCTTCCAGCTCGGCCTCCACACCGACATGCGCTCGCTGCGGCGGGTGGGTTCGTCGGCGATGATGGTCGCGGTCGCCGGGGTGGTGCTGCCGTTCGGCGCGGGGTTTCTCGCTGTGCGCGCGCTGGGCATCGCGGTGATCCCGGCGGTGATCGCGGGAGCGTCGCTGACCGCGACGTCGATGGCGATCTCCGCGCGCGTGCTCGGCGACAAGGGCGTGCTGCACACGCGGGAAGGACAGGTCGTCCTCGGCGCCGCGCTCGCCGACGACGTGATCGGGCTGATCGTCCTGTCGGTCGTGGTGGCGCTGGTCGGCGGCGAGAGCGTGTCCGCGATGGGTATCGCGCGCACGTCCGCCATTTCCGTCGGATTCATCGTGATCGCGCTCGCCGTCGGAGGGTATGCGATCCCGCCGCTCTTCCGCGTGCTCGATGGAATCCGCGCGAAGGGGTCACTCGGCATGTTCGGGATCTCGTTCGGTTTGCTGCTCGCGGCGATCGCGATGGCGAGCGGAACCGCGATGATCATCGGCGCGTTCGTCGGCGGCATGATCCTCCATCCCACGCCGCAGCGCCAGGAGATCGAGCGCACCACCGCGCAGATCGGGCATTTGTTCGTGCCGATCTTCTTCGCCGTCGTGGGCGCGTCGATCGAGCTGTCCGCGCTGGCGAGCCCGTCCATTCTCGCAATCGGTGCGGCGCTCATCGCCGTCGGCATACTCGGCAAAGTGATTGCCGGCTTCGCGCCCTGGAACTTTCAGGGGAACAAGTTGCTCGTCGGTGTCGCGATGGTCCCCCGCGGCGAAGTCGGCCTGATCTTCGCGCAGATGGGACTCTCGACTGGTGCGATCACACCGGAGCTGTTCGGCGCGATCCTGTTGATGGTCGTCGTGACGACGTTCGTGGCGCCGCCGCTTCTCGGCGCCGTCATCAGGCGCGACGAATCGCTCGAGCGCGAGGAGCTGAGCGGACCGGAGATTCTCGCGCCGGACGGACCGCGGCAGACGACCGTCGGGCGGAAGCACTGACCAACAGGAACGAGCGACAAGTGAGGGGCTTTCAAAACTGGGAACGAGCGACGCGTGAGGGGCGCCTTGGCGAAGAGCGACGCGTGAGGAGCGAAGAGACATTCTCCTCACCCATCGCGCGTCGCTCTTCCCAGATCGCCCCTCACCCGTCGCTCGTTGCTCTTCCAGCCGATTCGAGCGTTAGGTTTCAGAGCCTCACCTTGCGTCGTACCGCTTCCCGACCTCTCCCCAGTTCACCACGCTCCACCACGCCCCGATATAATCCGGCCGGCGGTTCTGGTACTTCAGATAGTACGCGTGCTCCCACACATCGAGCCCGAGCACCGCGTGCTTCCCGTCCATCAGCGGGTTGTCCTGGTTCGGCGTGCTCTCGATCGAGAGCTTTCCGTCTTTCGCCGCGACGAGCCACGCCCAGCCTGATCCGAAGCGCCCGACGCCGGCGGCGGCGAACTGCTCCTTGAACTTCGCGAGATCGCCGAACGCGCTCTTGATCGCGGCGGCGAGCGCGCCCGTCGGCTCACAGCCGTCCGCTTTGTGCATCAGCGTCCAGAACAGCGAGTGGTTCCAGTGTCCGCCTCCGTTGTTGCGCACGGCGGTTCGGACGGCGTCCGGAACCTTCGCGATGTTGCGGCAGAGGTCGTCGAGCGACCAGCTCGCGAGTTCGGGCGCCTTCTCGATCGCGGCATTCAGGTTGTTGACGTACGCCTGATGATGCTTGCCGTGGTGGATCTGCATCGTCTGCGCATCGATGTGCGGCTCGAGCGCGTCGGGAGCGTAGGGAAGGGGCGGAAGAGTATGCGCCATGCGATTCTCCAGTGGGTTCTAACTCAATATAGCCGGACTGCACCAGTGTGTCAGGCGCGCTTCGTCCCCCGGGATCTCAGCCATGTCACGATCGGCGGGGAGATCGAGAGCAGGATGACCACGGCGACCAATCCCTCGATGTGATTGCCGACGACGGGGAACTGCCTGGCGAGAAAGTATCCCAGCAGCAGCATCGACCAGATCCAGCCGACCGCGCCGACGATGTTGAAGGTGATGAACGTCGTGTAGCTCATGTCGGCGGCACCCGCGACGACCGGGGCGAAGGTGCGAACGATCGGCATGAACTGCGCCATGATGATCGTCTTGCCGCCGTGCTTCTCGTAGAACTCGTGCGCGCGAATCAGCTGCGCGCGCTTGAAGAACCGCGAGTCCTCTCGCGTGAACAGCGCGCGTCCCGCGCGGTTCCCGATGAAATAGCCGCTGGTGTTGCCGAGGATCGCCGCGATCGAGCAGCACACGGCGAGCACCCAGACATTCAGCTTTACGGGCCCGTCGGGTTGCGACGCGAGCAGTCCGGCCGTCACCAGCAGCGAATCTCCGGGAAGCATGGGAAAGAGCAGCCCGGTCTCGATGAAGATGATGACGGGGATGCCGATCATTCCGACCGCGCTGATGAGCGCCGACGGATCGCGGAGCGCGTGGAGGAGGTCGGTGAGCGAGTGCAATGGGAACGATCGAAGATGGAAGATGGAAGATCGAACGCGCGCGGTCGACGTGGGAAGAATACTATCATTCACCGCTGATGTCTCGTCCTTCCATCTTCCATCTTCGATCTTCCATCCTGACGTGTCGGTCCTCGATCAAGTCGTCATCGTCCTGAACGAACCGCAGGATCCCATCAACATCGCGGCTACGATTCGCGTGATGAAGAACATGGGGGTGCGTGATCTGCGCCTGGTGAACCCGGTGCCGTACGATCCGTGGCGCGTCGAGGGAGTTGCGCACGGCACGAGAGATCTCGTCGATCGGATCAAGCACTTCGACTCGCTGCAGGCCGCACTCGCCGACTGCGTGAGAGTCGCGGCGTTCGCCGGGAAGCGGAGGGCGGTGCGCTGGGCAGTGGCGACGCCGAGAGACATGGCCGCGCAGTTCATCGAGACCGCCGCCGAGGGCAAGGTCGCGTTGCTGTTCGGCCAGGAGGATCACGGCCTTCCCAACGAAGCGCTCGACCTGGCGCAGCTGCTCGTGCACATCCCGACTACCGAGCACAGCTCGCTCAACCTCGCGCAGGCGGTGATGGTCGCGCTGTACGAGCTGCACCTCGCGGCGGGAGATGCGACGCGGGTACTCGCGCCGCCGAAGAAGGAGGCGCCGCCGGCGGCGCAGGCGGAGTGGGAGCAGACGTACGCAGATCTCGCGCGTGCGCTGGAGGAGATCAGATTTTTTCGGACACGGAATCAGGACAACGTGATGCGATCGGTTCGATCGCTGCTCGCGCGCGCGGAGCCGGATGGGCGCGAATTGATGCTCGTGCGCGCGATGGGAATCGAGGTGCTGCGGACAATCGAGAGGATTCGGAAAGGGCTGCCCGACTAGAAACTGAGCTCGTCGCTTCAACTCCCGCGCCGTTCATCCGTTAAGGGTTGCGAACTCCCGCTCCGACAATCATTTTAACCCGTCCCGATCGGCCATTGTGAAGACTTTCACAAGACCGAATTAAACTTCGTCTACTCCGAAACTTCCCCGATTGTTAATGACCGGACTCAGGAAGTGGGCTGCCATTGCAGGCGTGGCCGCCATAGCTGTGACAGCCACGATGATGTCCGCCTATGCAGGCGCACAACAGGGTGCCGCCACCGCCGCTCCGAAAAAAGAAACCCCCACCGAAGCCGCCAACCGCGAGGCCGCCGGCAAGGCGGTTCCCGGGCCATGGGCCTACAGCGGCGCATCCGGGTACACGCATTACCTCGGGCAGGGCACCGGTCGCTCGCCCGTCCAGCCCATCAAGTTTCCTCACCCGGTGCACGTGAACACGCTCAAGATCAATTGCGTGTTCTGCCACTTCGCCGCGTTCAAGTCGCCTGATCCGGGACTCCCCGCCGTCGGAACGTGCATGGGATGCCATTTGATCATGGGCGCCGACCGCCCGGAGATCCAGAAACTCGCGGCATACGCAAACAAGAAGCAGCCCGTGCCATGGGTGCGCGTGCACAAGGTGCCCGAGTACGTGCGCTTCCCGCACATGCGCCACGTGAATGCCGGCGTCACCTGCCAGACGTGCCACGGACAGATCAACAACATGCCGCAGGTTTTCCAGTACGCATCGCTCAACATGGGCTGGTGCGTCAGTTGCCACGTGCAGGGTTACTCGCCGGCCGAGGGACTGAAGGCTGCCGGCTACGTGCCCGATTCGGCGACGATCGCGCTGCCGCGCAAGAAGGCGTCGTACGACTGCTCCAACTGCCACTACTAGGAATCGCGAGATGAGCCAGGACCCAAGCGACACGGCAGTGAGCGACCCGAAGCCCGGCGTCAGGCGACGTGACTTTCTCAAGGTGGTCGGCGTGTCGAGCGCCGCGGTGGCGGCCGTCGGATGCTACAGCGACAAGGTGGAGAAGCTCATCCCCTACGTCGCGTCGCCCGACAACACGGTTCCAGGAGTCTCCACCTACTACGCCACGACGTGCCGCGAATGCGCCGCCGGTTGCGGCGTGCTCGTCGAGACGCGTGACGGCCGGGCCATCAAGGCTGAGGGAAATCCCGATCATCCCGTGAATCGCGGTGCGCTCTGCGGCCGCGGCCAGTCGGCGTTGCAGGGCCTCTACAATCCCGATCGTTTCCGCGGCCCCATGACGCGCGAGAGCGGCAAGCTGGTGCCGGTCACGTGGGAGAGGGCGCTGCAGCTGCTCTCGCAGAAACTTGGTGAAGCAAAGAGTAAAGGTCCTGCAGCCAATGCGGTCTTCATCAATCAGCACGAGCAGGGATCGTTCGGTGCGTTCCTCGATCAGTGGCTCGGCGGCTACGGCATGCCGGCGCACGTCAGCTACGACGCCGAGGCGCCGCTCTCGACGATCGCCGCGAACCGCGCGTCGTACAGCGTCGCGTGGCCGAAGCTCGACTTCGCCGCGGCGAAGGTCATCGTCTCGTTCGGCGCGGACTATCTCGACGGCTGGGGACTCTCGGTCACGCAGCAGCTCGATTTCGCCGAGGCGCGCGCGAAGCTGGAGGGCGGGCCGAAGGTCGTCTACATCGGCGCGCGCCGTTCGCTCACCGGGCTGAACAGCGACACGTGGATTCCCGCGAAGCCGGGCAGCGAGAAGGGCCTCGCCGATGCCCTCCTCGCCGCGGTCACGGGAAAGGGTGCCGGCGCGCTCACGGCCGCCGCCGCCGCCGCCGGCGTTTCGGTCGCGTCGCTCGAGTCGCTTGCCAAGGATCTGCAGTCCGCGAAGCCGAGCCTGCTGCTCGCGGGCGGCACCGGCGAAGACGGCACCGCGCTCGGCACGGTGGTGAACGATCTCAACAAGGCGCTCGGAAATGTCGGCGTGACGGTGAGGCCGAGCGATTCTTCGCTCGCCTACGAGGGGCTTTCCTCGCATTCCGCCGTGCGTGAAGCGGCCGAGCGCATGGCGGCGGGCCAGGTGTCGCTCGCGTTCGTTCGCGGTGCGAACCCTGCGTACTCGCTTCCCGGCGGGGTGAAGTTCGCCGAAGCGTTCGCGAAGGTGCCGTTCAAGGTTTCGTTCTCGAGCTATCCGGACGAAACGACGGATTTGGCGGATCTGATTCTCCCCGACAACCACTCGCTCGAGAGCTGGGGCGACGCCGAGCCGGCGAAGGGAACGCTCGGGCTGCAGCAGCCCGTGATGGATCCCGTGTTCAACACGCGGGCGACGGGCGACGTGCTCATCGCCGCGGCGAAAGGTGACGCGGCGATGGCGTCGAAGTATCCGGCGGCCGATTATCGCGCGTGGATCGTGGCGCGTGCCGGCGGGATTTCGGCAATCACGAAGGCGCTGCCGACAGGCATGATGAGCGGCTCGCCGCTCGCCGCCGCCGCGCCGAAGCCGGTCGCTGCGAAGAGTGCGGGCGCCGCGACGGGCGACTACTTCCTCCACGTCTACTCCTCGCCCGCACTCGGCGACGGACGCGGTGCGAACAAGCCCTGGCTCCAGGAACTCCCCGATCCCGTCACGAAAATCGCGTGGCAGACGGTGATCGAGCTCCACCCCGAAACCGCGACGAAGCTGGGCCTCGAGGAAGGCGAACTCGCGACAGTCGAGACGAAGCAGGGAAGCGTCACCGCGCCCGTTTATCTGTTCATCGGGCTCCGCCCTGACACGATCGCGATAGCCACGGGCCGCGGACACACGTCGTACGGTCGCTACGCCAACGGCTGCGGCGTGAACCCGATGACGCTGCTCCCGGTCGGCGAGGATTCCCGTTCGGGCGCCGTCTCGCTCGTCACGAAGGCCTCGCTGCGCAAGGCGGGCGGCGCGACCCGGCTGATCACCACCGAGGGTTCCGGCCGCCAGCACGGACGCGGCATCGCGCGGGCGCTCACCGTCGCGCAGCTCGTCGCCGGCGACACGAAGGATGAGAAGGAAACGTTCGTCGGCCAGGCGAGCAACGATTTCCTCCCGGGACTCCGCTCGCCCGTCGCGAACGACGCGCAGGGCGACCTGGGCGATCCGAAGTCGAAGGACCACGGCCAGTACGATCCGAATCACTGGAGCGGCGTCGCGAAGCGGCGATGGGCGATGACCATCGACCTCGCGCGCTGCACGGGCTGCGCGGCGTGCGTCACCGCGTGCTACTCCGAGAACAACATTCCGACGGTCGGCGCGCCGTGGCAGGGCCCGCGCGTCCTGCCCGACCGCACCGGCTTCGGCGCGAACATCACGCGCAGCCGCGAGATGGCGTGGATACGTCTCGAGCGTTACTTCGAGATCGACCGCGAGCCGAAAGACGTCGCGTTCAATCCGGAGTTCGACACGCGCGTCATCCCGATGCTCTGCCAGCAGTGCGGCAACGCGCCATGCGAGCCGGTGTGCCCCGTGTACGCGACGTACCACTCGCCGGACGGACTGAACGTCCAGGTCTACAACCGCTGCGTCGGCACGCGCTACTGCTCGAACAACTGCCCGTACAAGGTCCGCTACTTCAACTGGTTCGGCTACGGCGAGCCGAACCGCTCGCAGTACGCCTTTCCGGAGCCGCTCAACTGGCAGCTCAACCCGGACGTCACCGTCCGCGGAAAGGGCGTGATGGAGAAGTGCACCTTTTGTGTGCAGCGCATCAAGGAGGCAGAGAACAGAGCGACGCTTGAGCATCGCGAACTGCAGCCGGACGAGTTCACGGTGGCGTGCGCGCAGGCCTGCCCGTCGCGCGCGATCGTGTTCGGTGATGCGGCCGATCCCAAGTGGTCGGTCTCGAAGATGGTCAACGACGAACGCGCCTATCACGTGTTCGAGGAACTCAATACTTACACGGCCGTGGTCTACTTGAAGAAGGTGAACCACTAATGGCGACGATCGCGCGTCCCACCGACGACATGCCGCGCCCCAACATCGCGAAGGCGGGGCTGCAGCTTCCGGCGGTCAAGGACTACGAGCAGGTCGATCGCGAGATCATGGCGACGCTGCGCCCGACCAAGGGATGGTTCGCGGCGCTGACGATCGCGATCGTCTGCCTGATGATCGGCGCCGCCGCGTGGACCTACCAGATTCACGAGGGCCTGGGTGTGGCCGGCTACAACCCACCCGTGATGTGGGGCGTGTACATCGTGACTTTCGTGTTCTGGATCGGTATCGGACACGCGGGCACGCTGATCTCGGCCATTCTCTATCTGTTCCGAGCAGGCTTCCGCACCACCATCTACCGCTGCGCCGAAGCGATGACGGTGTTCGCCGTCTTGACCGCGGGACTCTTTCCGATCCTGCACCTCGGACGGCCGTGGAAGTTCTTCTGGCTGGTTCCGTACCCGAACTGGCGCCTCCTCTGGCCGCAGTTCAAGAGCCCGCTCGTGTGGGACGTGTTCGCGATCTCCACGTACCTCACGATCTCGACGACCTTCCTCTTCATCGGCCTGATTCCCGACGTCGCCGTGCTGCGTGACGCCGAGAAGAACCCGATCAAGAAGCAGATCTTCTCCGCGCTGTCGTTCGGCTGGCGCAACTCGGAGGCGGAGTGGCGCCACTTCGCCCGCGCGTACCTGTTCCTCGCCGCGTTCTCCACGCCGCTGGTGCTCTCTGTGCACTCGGTGGTGTCGTTCGACTTCGCGATGGCGCTGGTGCCCGGCTGGCACACCACGATTTTCGCGCCGTACTTCGTGGCCGGCGCGATCTTCTCGGGCATGGGAATGGTCTTCACGATCATCATCCCCATCCGGAAGTTCTTCAAGCTGCAGCACTACGTGACGCTCAACCACCTCGACGCGGGCGCCAAGCTCTGCCTGTTCACGTCGATGGTGGTCGGCTGCGCGTACATGGTCGAGTTCTTCATCGGCTGGTACGGCGCGGTGCCGGTTGAGCAGGAGTACTGGTGGAACCGGGTGTTCGGCCAGTGGTGGTGGGCCGCGTGGATCATGCTCACCTGCAACATGATCCTGCCGCTCTCGCTCTTCTCGCAGAGCCTGCGCCGCAACCCAACCTGGCTCTTCATCCTCTCGCTGTTCATCAACCTCGGCATGTGGTTCGAGCGCTTCGTCATCATCGTACCGGGCCTGTCGCACGAATACGAGCCGTGGCAGTGGAGCACGTACGTGCCGACGTTCGTCGACTACTCGATTCTGATCGGGTCGTTCGGCTGGTTCTTCATGTGGTTCCTGCTCTTCATCCGGCAGCTGCCGGTGATCGCGATCTCCGAGGTGAAGGAGATCGTGCCGCCGCGCCTGAGACGCGTGCACCCGTATGCGCCCGCGCCCGAAGGGGAGTTCGCATCCGACACACCGGGGGCCCACGCATGATTCAGGGCATGCTTGGCGCGTTCAGGGAACTGGATGCTGCGGTCGACGCCATCGAGGCGCTGAAGAAAGATCGCACCGGCGAGATCACGGTCTACACGCCGACTCCCCGTCACGAACTGGAACACGCGGTGCATCCGCCGGTCAGTCCGGTGCGCAAGTTCACGCTCGCCGGCGGCCTTTTCGGTGCCATCGCGGGCTACTGGATGGCGATCTGGTGCTCGGAATACTGGCCGCTGGTCGTCGGCGGCAAGGCGATCTCGACCTGGATTCCCTACACGGTGTTCTCATTCGAGCTGATGGTGCTCATCGGCGGGTTGTCCACCGTCGCCGGATTGTTCATCTGCGCCGGAATCCCGCGCCTGACCATGACGGTGGGCTACGACGGCCGCTTCAGTCACGGCGAGTACGGAGTATGGGTGCAGTGCGCGCCCGAAAAACTGAAAGACGCCGAGGCGATCCTGCGCCGCTGCGGCGCGGTGGAGGTGCACGGTGCGCAATAACTCTCTGTTGCGCGTTCTCGCGCTCGCAACCTGCACGCTCTGGTTCGGCGCGTGCGACTGGTTCACGGACTTCAAGCAGCAGCCGTCGGTGCACACGTGGGGCGAGTTCTCGGCGGACAGCGCGGAGCTGAAGGGCTTCCGCGGCCAGCCCGCCGGATCGGTCGGCACGAACGGAACGCTCGTCTCGATCTACCAGGTCTCGAACTCGCCGTTGCCCCTGACGATCGATTCGATGTCGGCGCTGCCGAACCCGGTCGCGGTCGACGATAGCTCGCTGCTCAACGGCCGCAAGTATTTCCAGATCAATTGCGCGGTGTGTCACGGCGAATCGGGCGACGCCAACACGCCGATGAAGCAGCTCAATCCCATGTTTGGGTTCCCGCCGAGCCTCCTCACGGATCAGGCGAAGGGGCGGAGCGACGGCTACATCTGGGGGATGATGCGCAACGGCCGCGGCCTGATGCCGCCGTACAACCGCATCGAGGAAGCCGATCGCTGGGACGTCGTGAACTACGTGCGCGGCCTGCAGGGCCGGTATCCCGTGACGGTCGGTCCGGTGGGCCGCCCGGGTGAGACGGGAGACAAGCTCCCCGGCGTGACGCGCCTCGGCCCGACGGTTCCGGCCGCGTATTTCCATCCAGTCGTCGTCTCGCGCGCCGCACGTGCCGGCGGCGAGGCGAAGCAGGCGGAGATCAAGCCATGAGCCTCACCTCACCCTTCACGGTCTCGCGCGAGCGCGTCGTGAGCGCCGGCGCCAAGCAGTTGCCGCCGGTCATTCGCCCGATCTCGCTCGCGCTGGCCGCGCTCGGCCTCGCCATCTTCGTGTTCGGCGTGGCCACCGGAAACGACCGCGCGTGGCACGCGTTCCACGTGAACTGGCTGTTCTTCACGACGATCTCGTCCGCCGCGGTGATGTTCGTCGCGGTGCAGCGCATCACCACCGCTCGCTGGTCGCGCGGCATCATCCGCTTTTCCGAGGGCTTCGTCGCGTTCCTGCCGCTGGCGCTGGTCGGGCTGATCGTGATGATCGTGTTCGGCAAGAGCCACGTGTACCCGTGGTGGACGCAGCTGCCGTCGCTGCAGCACGAGAAGCAGGTCTATCTGGCGCACCGCTTCTTCGCGCTGCGCTCGATCCTGGTCTTCGCGGCGCTCGTCGCGCTGCAGCTCTGGTACGTGTGGACCTCGGTTCGCCTCGACGTCGGCGTCTCACCGGAGGGCGGGGCCAAGTGGGCGGCCGGCCTTCGCGCGAGAATGCGTGCCGGCTTTGGCGAGGAGCGTCGCGAGCTGCACAGCACGCACTCGCTGCAGGGCAAGCTCGCGGTGTTCATGACGATCCTGTTCGCGTTCGGCTGGGTGGTGCTGGCGTGGGACCAGTCCATGACGCTCGACCCGCACTTCTACAGCACGATGTATGGATGGCAGGTGTTCATGGGCGGCTGGCTCGTGTCGCTCATGGTGCTCTCCGTGCTGCTGCGCGCGTTCAACAAGTACCTGCATGCCGGCGACCTCATCACCCACGCGCATTACCACGACGTCGGCAAGCTCTGCTTCGCCTTCACGGCGTTCTGGGGCTACCTCACGTTCGCCCAGTTCCTCGTGATCTGGTACGGCAACCTGTCGGAGGAAACGCACTTCTTCACGCTGCGACTGACGCACGCGTGGAAGAACTGGACCGTCGCGACCGCCATGCTGACCTTTGTGGTGCCGTTCTTCGGCCTGCTCGGCGTGAAGGCCAAGATGTGGGCGCCGTCGATGTTCTTCTTCGCCGCGTGCAGCTTCGTCGGACTGTGGATCGCCCGCTACGTCGAGGTGTATCCGTCGGTGTATGGCGTGACGGGGAATGCGCCCTTCAGCTTCTGGGAAGTGGGCATCTTCCTCGGCTTCCTCGGCGCGTGGGGGTTCTGTTACTCCTCGTTCATGGACGCGTTCCCGAAGTTCCGTGTGGTGCTGCTCACGTCGCCGTACCGCGACGAGGTGCAGGTGCCCGTGGACCCGCGTACGATGGAGCCGCTGCCCGCGCACGAGTAGCCGGCCGCGATTATACTTCCAGTGCCGGGGCGTTAGCTCAGCTGGGAGAGCGCTGCCTTTGCAAGGCAGAGGTCGTGGGTTCGATCCCCACACGCTCCATTTCACTTCTCTCCCGGTATGGCCGAACCCACGTCAGACTTCGCGATCGACGCCAGCGGCGTGGCACGGCGGTTCGGTTCCCGCTGGATTCTGCGCGGCGTGACGTTGCAGGTGCGCTCCGGCGAGACCGTCGGCCTGCTGGGCGCCAACGGCAGCGGCAAGAGCACCCTGCTGCGCATCTTCGGCACGCTGCTCAAGCCAAGCGCGGGAGCTGCCACGATTTTCGGGCACGACGTCGTGCGCGCCGCGGACGCGGTGCGCGAACGCATCGGGTTCCTCTCCCATGAGCCTGGGCTCTACGAAGACCTCACGGCGCGGGAGAACCTCCTGTTCGCCGCGAACATGCTGGGCATCGGTTCCGCCGATGTCGATGCGGTGCTCGCGCGCGTGGAGCTGACGTACGCGGCGAACGAGCGCGTGCGCGGCTTCTCAGCGGGGATGGAGCGCCGGCTCTCCGTGGCGCGCCTGCTGCTGTCGCGCCCGCGCCTCCTGTTGCTCGACGAACCGTACAGCAACCTCGACGCCGCGGGGATCGCGATGATGAGCGAGCTGATTTCCGAAAGCGTACGGGCGGGCGGGGCCGCGCTGGTCGTGCTGCACGAGCTCGCGCCGGCGGCGGGGATCCTGAGCCGCACCGTCACCATTCAGGACGGGCGCTGCTGATGGCCCGGAGCGACGAAAGGCGCGACCTATGTCACAGTCGGACGTGAGGAGCCCCTGATGTCATGGAAGGATGACTGGCGCCGGGTGCGCGCCATCGCGTGGAAGGATCTCACTACGGAGCGGCGGTCGAAGGCGGGCTTCAATGGCGTCGTCGCGCTCGGCGTGACGATCCTCGTATTGTTCGGCTTCGCCCTCGGTCCGGACACCCAGGCGATCCGCGACGCGGCGGCAGGCGTGCTCTGGCTCGCGGCGCTCTTCTCGGCCGTGCTCGCGTTCAATCGTTCGTACCAGGTGGAACTCGAGAGCGGCGCTCTGGAGCCGTTGCTCCTGTATCCGGGCGCGCGCTGGACCATCTTCTCGGGAAAGCTGCTCGCGAACCTCGCGTTCGTCGGGCTGATGCTGGTCATCGTCGTGATGGTCGGCATCGTGTTGTTTCAGGTGACGGTCCCTGCGGGGTGGCCGGCGCTGCTCGGCGTGCTGGCGCTCGGAGCGGTGGGGATCGTGGCGCTCGGGACCTTTTACGCCGCCATGGCGAGCCGGAGCAGGGCGCGCGAGGTGCTGTTGCCCCTGCTGCTCTTCCCGATGCTCGTCCCCGTGCTGCTGGCCGCCATCGAAGCCTCGAGGGCGCTCCTCGCCGGCGACGTGATGCACGAGGCGGGCGCGTGGGTGAAGCTTCTGGTCGCGTATGACGTCATCTTTCTGGTGGTCACGCATCTCGCCTTTGAACATGTGATCGAGGCCTGAGTCGACAATGGTATCGAGAGAACCGCCTTCGTCATGGGATCCGCCGCGCCAGGGCCGCTGGCCGTGGTTCGGCGCGTTCGCATTCCTGTTCCTGGTCGCGTCGCAGACAGTCGCGATCGTGACCTCGCCGCCCGATCGCGACATGGGCGACCTGGAAAAAATCCTGTACGTGCACGTGCCCGCAGCGTGGATCATGTCGCTGACCTTCGCGGTGGTGATGTTCTACAGCCTTCGCTACCTGTGGAAGGGGCGAGAGACCGACGATCTCGCCGCCGCGTCGGCGGCTGAAGTCGGCACGCTCTTCAACGGCCTCACGCTCCTGCTCGGCATGCTCTGGGGCAAGCCGGCGTGGGGCGTGTGGTGGGCGTGGGACGCGCGGCTCACGTCGACGCTCGTGCTCTTCCTGATCTTTGTGGGGTATCTCTCGTTGCGCGCGTTCGTCGACGAGCCCGAGCGCCGCGCGCAGTGGAGCGCCGCGGTCGGCATCCTCGGCGCGATCAACGTGCCGATCGTGTATATGTCGGTGCGCTGGTGGCGTACCCTTCACCAGGTCCAGTCGAGTCCCGATACGGTGGCCGGCATCTACGTGCTGAGTCTCAGGGCCAACGCGTTCGCATTCTTGTTCGTGATGATCTATCTCGTGCGGCGTCGCTACGAGGCGGCGTGCCTCGATCGCGCCGCCGATCACGCCGAGCAGGACGCGGCGCTCGGGGGGAGATGACGATGACGGTAAACAACTGGACGTATGTGTCGGTGGCGTATGCCGCCGTGTGGGTCGCGATCGGCGGCTACTGGCTGCACGTGCATCGCGTGCTCAAGCTCGCGCGCGCGCGCTACGAGCACGCGACCTCGCAAAGGGAGGGAGCAGCTAAATGACTGAATCGAAATCGAAGCGCCGGCCCTGGGTGATCGCCGGCGTCGTGGCGGTGGTGGCGGTCTTCGGCTGGCTGCTGTACGGCGGCCTCGACAAGAACGTGGTGTTCTTCCTGACGCCGCAGGAACTGCTCGCCAAGGGCACAGCGGGCTACGACGTGCCCGTGCGGCTCGGCGGCCAGGTGAAGCCCGGCACCGTGAAGTGGGACGACAAGACGCTCCGGCTCACCTTCGAGGTCACCGACGGCAAGAGCGACGTCGCCGTGCAGAGTTCGGGCGCGCCGCCGCAGATGTTCCGCGACGGCATGGGCGTCGTGGTCGAAGGGCGCTTCGGCCGCGATCACGTGTTCAACTCGACCGGGTTGATGGTGAAGCACTCGAACGAGTACCATCCGCCGAAGCCGGGGGAGAAGCCGCAGGAGATGTACAAGACGCTCATCAAAGGGTCCGGCTCGTGACGAGACTGCTGGCACACGACGCGATCCTGGTGTCGATGGCCGTCGTGCTGTTCGGGATCGTCGCGGTGCCAGTGGCAATGCGGACCGGACGTCGAGGGCTGCTGCCGTACGCGTTCGCCGCGGTGTACACGAACTTCTTCCTCGTCAGCGTCGCGGCGGTCGCGATGGTGTACGCGCTCGTCACGCACGATTTCTCCGTGTCGTACGTCGCGCAGGTGGGAGGCCGCGCCACGCCGCTCCTGTTTACGGTGATTTCGCTGTGGGGCGCGCTCGAGGGATCGATCCTCTTCTGGGCGTGGGTCCTCTCGATGTACGCGGCCGCGGTCGTATGGATCAACAGCCGCCGCCCCGGAAACCTCGTGCCGTATGCGGCCGCGACGCTGCTCTTCGTCTCCTTCTTCTTCGCGATTCTCCTTGTGGGGCCGGCCGATCCGTTCGGCGCGGTGTCGCCGGTGCCGTCGGACGGCCCGGGTCCGAATCCGCTCCTGCAGAACCACATCCTGATGGCGATCCATCCGCCGCTGCTCTATCTGGGCTACGTCGGGATGTCGGTGCCCTTCGCGTTCGCCGTGGGCGCGATGCTCTCGGGCGAAGTCGAGACCGACGACTGGATGCGCATCACCCGCCGCTGGACGCTCTCGGCGTGGGCGCTGCTCTCCGCGGCGATCATCGCCGGCATGTGGTGGTCGTACGAAGTGCTCGGCTGGGGCGGATACTGGGCCTGGGATCCCGTCGAAAACGCATCGTTCCTTCCGTGGCTCACCGCGACCGCCTTCCTGCATTCCGCGATGGTACAGGAGCGTCGCGGGATGCTGCGGCTCTGGAATCTCAACCTCGTCGTGGGGACGTTCCTCCTCACGATCCTCGGCACGTTCCTCACGCGATCGGGGATCGTGTCCTCGGTGCACGCCTTTACCACGGGCACGATCGGCTACTACTTCCTCGCGTTCATTGCGATCGTGATGCTCGCGTCGCTGGCCCTCGTCGCCGGCAACTCCGAGCGGCTGCGCAGCACCGGGCGCTTCGATTCGGCCGCGTCGCGCGAGACGGTGTTCCTGCTGAACAACCTGTTCCTCACCGCGTTCATGTTCACGGTGCTCACGGGCACGCTGTTCCCGCTGGTCGCCGAGGCGATCAAGGGCGTGAAAGTCAGCGTCGGCGAACCGTTCTTCAACAGGATGTCGCTGCCGATCGTCGTGACGCTGCTCTTCCTGATGGGCGTGGGGCCTGCGCTGCCGTGGAAGGCCGCATCGAAGGCGGAGCTGAAGGCGAAGCTCGTGCCGCCGGCTGCTGGAGCCGGCCTCATGCTGGTCATCGCACTCGTCGCCGGCGCGCGAAATGTCTACGCGCTGCTCGCGTTCGCGTTCGCGGGATACGCGGCATTCGCCAACCTGCGAGAATACTGGATCGGCATGCGCGCGCGCCGCATCGCGCACGGTGAAGGGTGGGGCACTGCACTCGTGCGGCTCGTGGGCGGCAACCGGCATCGGTACGGCGGCTACACGGCGCACCTTGGCGTGATCCTCGTCGCGTTTGGAATCGCGGCGTCGTCCACGTTCCGCACGGAATACGAGGCGACGATCAAGCCGGGCGAGACCATCTCGCTCTCCGGGCACACGCTTCGGCTGAAGGCGATGTGGGGGCGGGAGGAGCCGCAGCGCTCCGTGGTCGGCGCGACGCTCGAGGTCATGAACGGCTCGATGGTGAAGGGGACGATGGAGCCGCGCATGAATTTCTATCCCATGTCGCAGTCACCGGTCCCGACGCCCGCGGTGCGCAGCCGCTTCCTCGGCGATCTCTACGTGAACCTGCAGGCCTTCCGTCCCGACGGTTCGAACGCGACGATTCGCGTCATCTATGAACCGCTCGTGCCGTGGATCTGGTTCGGCGGCGGCGTGGTGGTCTTCGGCGCGCTCATCGCGATCTTCCCGACGGGGAGGCGGACCGACGCATGAACTGGAAACGCGCGACGATCGCGGCGGCGTGCGTCGTACCGCTGATCATCCTCTTCGGCTACGGCCTGACGCGCGATCCGAAAGACATTCCGTCGCCGCTTCCGGGTCACGAGGCGTCGCCGTTCGCGCTCGCCGTCTTCGCGCCCGGCCAGCCGCCGCTCAATCGCGCGCCGGGCGACACCGTGCGCCTGGCGGAGCTGAAAGGCCAGGTCGTGGTGCTCAACTTCTGGGCGTCGTGGTGCCTGTCCTGCCGCGACGAACACCAGATCCTCTCGGAGACCGCGAAATCGTACGCCGGAAAACCCGTCCACTTTCTCGGCGTTCTCTACAATGACGAACCCGGGAACGGCACGCAGTGGATCGAGCAGATGGGCGGGCAGAGCTATCCGTCGGTCACCGATCCTGGGGCCCGAACCGCGATCAACTACGGATTGTACGGAGTGCCGGAGACGTATTTTCTCGATGCCAGCGGACGGATCGCGTACAAGGCGACGGGCCCGGTCAACGAGCGGCTCATTCGGCATGTCGTCGATTCGCTGATGGCGGTCGCCGCAAAGTGACGCGACTGCTCGCTGCCTTCGCGTTCGCTGCGCTCGGCGCCCTCGGCGCGGTTCAGCAGTCGCCGGCGGATTCGGTTCTCGAAGCCCGCACCGCCGAAGTCGCAGCGCAGCTTCGATGCCCGGTGTGCCAGGGGCTGTCCATTCAGGATTCGCCGTCGGAGCTGTCGCAGCAGATGCGGTCGGTGGTGAAGGATCAGTTGAGGGCGGGGAAGAGTCCGGATGAGGTCAAGGCGTATTTCATTTCGAAGTACGGGGAATGGATTCTCCTCGAGCCGAAGCCGAAGGGGTTCAATGTTCTGGTGTACCTGATGCCGGTTCTGTTGGTCGTGATCGGCCTCGGATGGATTGTTGTGGCAGTTCGCAAATGGACACGGCCGCCGGATTCACCGGCGTAGCATTCCACCACTCAACCGGTCCCTGCTCGTCCCTGGACCTCGGAACTTCATGCCTCCTCGCATCCCCGCTTCCGGCGAAACCGCTCCCGACTTCACTCTGGTCACCACCACCGGCCAGCCGGTGACCCTCTCGAGTTTCCGGGGCGACAAGAACGTCCTGCTCGCGTTCTTCCCGCTCGCCTTCACCAATACCTGCGCCGCCGAGCTCGCCAGCTTCACGGAGGACTACGCCGCGTTCGAGTCGCAGGGGGTCGTCGTGATCCCGATCAGCGTGGACGCGGTGCCGAGCCTGAAGGCGTTCAAGGAGAAACTCAGCATCGGCCCCGAGCTCGCGAGCGATTTCCGCCGCGACACGGCGCGCGCGTACGGCGTGTTGAACGAAGAGAAGTTCTTCGCGAACCGGTCGTATTTCCTGATCGACAAGCAGGGCGTCGTCCGCTGGTCGCACGTCGAAAAGCTCAACGGCGAAAAGCGCGCGAACTCCGAGATTCTCGCGGAGATCGCAAAGCTGCCCGCTTGATCGATCTGGTCGAACAGCTCGCCCGCGCGGACAAGTGGCAGTTGGGCGCGGGCGACGGCACGCTGTTCGCGCCCGCGTTCCCGCGCTGGCTCGATGTCCCGGGATTCTGGGACGGCGCGAATGTCCTGCGGCGCGGAGTCGCGCCGTTGTTCACGGTCACGGTTCTCGACGACGAGGGGCGTGAGATCGCCGCCCGCGTCACCGCGCGCAGGTGGACGCCGGCCGAGCTGACGCTGCAGTACCGGTTCGGTCAGGGCATCACCGCGACCGAAGTCCGCACCGTGCATCCAGGCGGCATTTTCGTGTCCGAGTGGAGATTCGCGGCGTACCGGCCGGAGCGAATCCATCTCGTGGCGTGGACGGCCCAGCGCGCATCGCGTGTCGAACGCGGGTCGGCGCGGTGGAATGGGGCGCTCCAGTTCGTCGTCGCGGCCAAGACCAACGAAGCGGACGCGTCGGCGTTGCGGGTGCGCGCCGAGCTCGCGTGCGTAGGTGGCGCGGCGTCGTGGAGCGCGACGTGGAGCGAGGGCAAGATCCCCGAGCCGGCCTGGGAGTTCACCCCGTTCGTCGAGCAGTGGCGCGGAGGAGTGCTGCCGAAGGTTGTGCGCGCAGACACGGATGCGCCGGAAGGAGGGACGTTTTTCGCGGCGGTGCATCGGGCGCTCGAGGTGGAGTACGCGGGAGCGTCGGCGACGTTCGCGATGCGTCTCGTGCCGGGTGACGACGCCGCGCGAGAGGGGGACACCACGCCCTCGGGGGCGCGACTGGGCACGTTCGGTGGAGCGAGTCGCAAGAGATGGAGTGACTACTTCGCCTCGCTGCCGACGTTCCGCTGCTCGGATCCCTACATCGAATCGCTCTACTGGTATCGCTGGTACGTGCTGCGGATGAACGCGCACGCGCCCGCGGCGGGCGCGGCGAACGCCGTCGGGAGGGTGCGCGAGCTGCGGTGGAGCGGGGATGCGGCGGGCGCGCGCGAAATTATCCGCGAGTTCCTCGAGCAACCCGTGGCGGCGGATTGGGGATCGGGGCTGAGTGCGCTCGGCGCGGTGTGGCCCGACGAAGCGTTCGTTCGGGAGGTCTATCCCAAGGTCGTCGCGGCGGCGGAGTGGCTTTCCGCCGAACGCGATCGGGAAGAGAGCGGATTGTTCGACATGGCCCGCGACGACCCTTCGCTCGAGCTGCGCAGTGCCGATGCCCGGACCGGCCGGATCAAGGGGACGGAGGCTGCCGTGTACGCGTATCTGCTCTACCGGTGGCTCGAGCGCTCGGCGCCCGACGCGGATGGACCGCGATGGACACGACTGGCGGAGCGGACACGGACTGCCGTGCGCGAGAAGATGTGGAACGGGTCCGCGGGGATGTTCAGCGACGTCGATGCGAAGACCCATGCGCACATGGGGGTGAAGCACGCGCGGTGTTTCCTGCCGTATCGCACCGACATCGTCGATGCCGAGCACCTCGCGGGGCTCGAGAAGCATCTGCTCGATCCCGCCGAGTTCTTCTCGGCGTTTCCGGTTCCGTCGCTCTCCGCCGGCGATCCGCGATTCAGCGCGGAAGGCGAGTGGAAATCGCGGCGTGCCGGGGATCCGTGGAACGGGCGCAGTCATCCCGAGGTGAACGCGGAGGTCGTCGACGCCCTCGCACACGTCGCGCGGACGCACGCGCCGCATCTTCGCGCCCAGGCGGCGACGCTGCTGCGCCGTTTCGTGCGCATGATGTTCCACGATGGCGAACTGCACCGGGTGAACTCGCACGAGCACTACAACCCGCTAACCGGACATGCATCCGTATATCGCGGAGCTGACGATGTGCAGCATGCGTGGCTGAACGACCTGATCATCCGGCATGTCATCGGGATCGACGCAGGAGATCAGGGCCTGACGATCGATCCGCTGCCGTTCGGCCTCGAGCACGCCGAGATCACGGGAGTCCGCGTTCGCGGCCGAGTGGTCGACGTTCTCATCGAAGGACAGGTGATCACCGTGACCATCGACGGCGTGAAATCCGTGGGTGCGCTCGGAACTCCGATGGTTTTCGCAACACCGTCAGCGGGTTGACACTGGCGCATGTCGGACGGACGTGCGCCAACACTCGGTCCTCCACCGCTCGCACCGTTCGGTCATCTTGTCCGGCGAACGCCGCGCGCGTACCTTGACGCACCGTGAGTCCCTCCCTCGCCGCGTCGCTCGCCGGTTCGCATCCGTCCCCGCCGTCCCGGGGACTCCCGGCGCTTGCCGCGATCATCGCCGAACTCGCGTCGAATCAGCCGCTCGAGGAGCGCGTCGCGCGGTCGCTCGAATCGCTCCGGGTGGTTCTCGGCGTGCCGGAATGCGCGATCTGGCTGCATTCCAGGGACGGACTCGTCCGCTCATGGGGAGCCGGCGATCCGATCATCACTGCGACGCAGGTTCACGCGCGGCTCGCGCATCCGGAGCCGGTGCAGGATTCGGTCCTCGTCGTGGGGATCGGCTCGGGCGACGGCCAGGCCGGCGCGCTCACGATGCGGCTGACGCACGAACTGAATGACGAGGAATCGCTGCTCGTCACCGCCGTCGCGAATCTCCTCGGCCCCGAGCTCGCGCACGCGGCGAAGAATCGCCAGCTCGAGGACGAAGTCGAGGCGCGCACCGCCGAGATCAATCGCGAGCGGATCTTCACCGAGAAGATCATCGACTCGCTGCCGCTCGGCCTGTACGTGATCGACCGCGAGTATCGCATTCAGGCGTGGAATCGCAAGCGCGAAACAGGCATGCAGGGCGTCTCGCGCGAAGAGGCGATCGGCCGGACGATCTTCGAGATCCTGCATCGCCAGCCGCCCGAGATGCTGCGGCGTGAGTTCGACGATGTGTTCACGACCGGCCGCATCCAGGAATACCAGATGGAATCGCTCGCCACCGGCGAGCTCCGCACCTATCGCATCACCAAGATCCCGATGCGCCTCGGCGATTCGGCGGTGACGCACGTCATCACCATCGGCGAGGACGTCACCGACTGGAAGGAAGCGCAGCAGCGGTTCGCGCAGGCCGAGAAGCTTGCGGCCATCGGGCAGCTCGCCGCCGGCGTGATGCACGAGATCAACAACCCGCTCGCGACCATCGCCGCGTGCGCGGAGAGCCTCGGCTTCAAGCTCGAAGACGTGAAGAAGGCCGGCAGCGCGATCCCGACCGACGCGAACGAGTATCTGCAGATCATCGACAACGAGGTCTCACGCTGCAAACAGATCGTCGATGGCCTGCTCGACTTCAGCCGGCCCAAGCAGGCGCTGAAGGAGCGCGTCAGCCCCAACGACGTCATCGAGCGGACGTTGCTGCTGCTCAAGCACCACGTGCGCTTCAAGAGGCTTACGGTGATCACCGAGCTCGACGCCGACCTCGCGCGCGTGCCGCAGGCGAACAACGAGCAGCTCGTGCAGGTCTTCATGGCGCTCCTGCTCAACGCGATGGACGCCGTCGGCGATCGCGGACAGATCACGATTCGCACCCGCCGCGGGACGACTCCCGACGAGGGCGTGATCGCCGAGGTCATCGATCAGGGACACGGCATCGCGCGCTCGGAGCTCTCGAAGATCTTCGAGCCGTTCTATACGACGAAGGCGCCGGGTCGCGGCACCGGACTCGGACTTTCGATCTGCTACGGCATCATCCAGGAACACGGCGGCCGGATCGAGGTGGACAGTGCACTCGGGCAGGGGAGCACCTTCCGCGTGCTGCTGCCGACCGTGGAGCGCCGGTGACCGGCAAACAGCCGATCCGCGTCCTCATCGCCGAGGACGAAGCCAATCTCGGCGAACTGCTCCAGAGCTATCTCGCGGGCCGCGGCCACAAAGTCACGGTGACGCTCGACGGGCGTGCCGCGCTCGACGCCCTCCACTCGCAGCCGTTCGACGTCGCGCTCCTCGACATCGTGATGCCGAAACTCGACGGCCTCGAGGTGCTGCGCCAGGTGCGCGAGAATCCCTCGCCGCCCGAGTGCATCATCATCACCGGCAACGGCACGGTCGACACGGCGATCGCCGCGATGAAGCTCGGCGCGTACGACTACGTCTCGAAGCCGTATCGCCTGGCCGAGATCGACGTGCTCGTGCGGCGCGCGTGGGAGAAGCGGAGGCTCACGAGCGACAACCTGCGGCTCAGCACGCGGCTCTCGCGTGTCGATGCCGCACGCGATTTCACCTCGGTGTACGCGCCCATGCAGGCCGTGCTCGCGCTCGCGCGGCATGCGGCGCTGGGCGAGGCGCCGGTGCTGATCACGGGCGAACCCGGCACGGGCAAGAACGAGCTCGCGCGCTACATCCACGCGCACTCGTCGCGCACCACGGGCCCGCTCGTGGACGCGGTCTGCGCCGCGATGACCAGGGGCCACGCCGCGGTCGACCTGTTCGGCATGGAACGTCCTAAGGACGACGAGCCGTCGGGCGGAGTGACGGCGGCGATCGGGCTGGTCGAATCCGCGGCCGGCGGCACGCTCGTGCTCGACGACGTGCAGCTGCTCGATCCGCCAGCGCAGGCCGCGCTCGCGGAAACGCTGGCGGAAGGATCGTTCCGGCGGGTGGGCTCGCAGCACCGGATCGAGACCGAAGCGCGATTCATCGCGACCGCCGGAGCGGACCTCCCCGCGGCGGTGCGCGCCGGATCGTTCCGCGCCGACCTGTTCGATTCGCTTGGCCACGTCAGCATCGCGCTGCCGCCGCTCCGCGAGCGCTCGGTGGACATCGCGATCCTCGCGCAGGCGTTTGTGCGTGAGTTCGGCGGGCTGAGGGGGCCGTCGCTGGCCTCCGAGGCCATTGAAGCACTGCAGGATTATTCGTGGCCCGGAAACCTCCGGGAGCTGCGCAACGTGCTCGAGCGCGCGGTGCTGCTCGCGGGCGGCGGGATCATCCACGCGCACGACCTGCCGCTCCCGGCGGCGGTGCGCTCCGGTTCGTCCGCGGACGATGCGCCGCTCGCGCTGCAGGAAGTCGAGCGCCGCCACATCGCGGCCGTGCTGCAGCGCACCAGCTGGCACCAGGGCAAGGCCGCGAGCCTCCTCGGCATCTCGGCGAAGACCCTCTACCGGAAGATTCGCGAGTACCGCTTCGAGCGGCCGGCTGGTGTCGGAGCCCCGTGAGAGTCCTCGTGATCGAGGACGACCCGACGGTCGGACAGTTCGTGAAGCGCGGGCTCGAGGAACAGCGCTGGAGCGTGGATCTCGTCGCCGACGGTGAGGAGGGTGAGTCGCTCGCGCGCAGCCAGCCGTACGATCTCGTCGTGCTCGACATGCGGCTGCCCGGGCGGTCGGGGCTCGAGGTGCTGCGCAATCTCAGGGCGCGCGGATTCGAGCGTCCGGTGCTCGTGCTCACGGCGCAGGACGCCGTCGACGCGAAGGTCGAGACGCTGCGGGCCGGCGCCGACGACTACGTCACCAAGCCGTTCGCGTTCGAGGAACTGCTCGCCAGAATCGAAGCACTCGCGCGCCGCCCGCGCGTGCTCGCCACGCCGGTCCTGAAGGTCGCCGACCTCGAGGTCGACCTCGACGCGCGCGAAGTGCGCCGCGGCGGTGTGCTCGTGGAACTCACGCCGAAGGAGTTCCTCGTCCTCGAGTACCTCTGCCGCCACAAGGGCCGCGTGATGAGTCGCACGCTGATCACCGAATACGCGTGGGGCTACCACTTCGATCCCGGCACGAATATCGTGGACGTCGTGATCAACCACCTGCGCAAGAAGATCGACTCCGGGAAGGGAAAGAGGATGATCACGACGGTGCGCGGCGTGGGTTACGTGATCAAGGAGTAGGGGGCGACAGCGCATGGCATCGATCCGCACGCGCATCACCGCGAGCTACGCGCTCGCGTTCGCGGGGACGATGTTCGCGTTCTCCGCCGTGGTGTGGGCGGAGCGCCGCGACGTGGCGCAGCAGGACCTTCGCGATCGCGCGATCACCGTCGCCGATCTCGGCATCCGGATCCTCCGCCAGGCCGGCGTCGGGAACGAGTCGATGACGATCCGGACCGACTCGCTCATCGGTCGCGAACTCACGACGCGCTACAAGGCACAGCTCGACGTGCTCCCGGGATACGTGATCATCGGCGACGCGACGCACGCGGTGTACGAGTCGCCCGCCGTTCGCGCGCTCAGCGAAAAGGACTCCACGAACCTCACGGCCGCCGCGTTCAGCCTGACCGTGAAGACGGACGCGCTCGTGGACCTCGACGACGAGCGCACGCAGATCCTGCTCGTCGTGCGCTTCGATTCGCTCTCGGCTCCGCCGTCCGTGCGCCGCGTCGTTGCGGGCGTATCGACTCAGCCGCTCGCCATCGCGGGCGCGCAGGTGCTGTTCCTCTCGTTCGTCGTCGCGCCGATCATCCTGCTGATCTCGGCCGTCACGGCGTGGACGCTCGCCGGCCGCATGCTGCAGCCGATCGACCAGATGGTGAACGACGTCGAGGCGATCAGCGACGGGCGCTCGCTGCATCGCAGAATTCCCGTCGAGGACCTGGGCGACGAAATCGGCCGCCTCGGCACGACACTCAACGCGATGATCGGCCGCCTCGAGACGAGCTTCGCCGCCCTCCGCCGGTTCACCGCCGACGCCAGCCACGAACTGAAAACCCCGCTCACGGTTCTCCGCGCGGATATCGAACGGGCGATGACCACCCGGCAGGGCAGCACCGACCAGCTCGTCGCGCTCGAAGAAGGCCTGCAGGAAACCACCCGCATGGCCGACCTCGTGGAATCCCTTCTCACGCTGGCGCGCGCCGACGAAGGCCGGTTCGACCTGCATCGCGAGCCCGTCGAGATGGAACCACTCGTGCGGGAGGTCGTCGAGACCGCGAATATCCTCGGCGAGGCGGCCGGCATTCTGGTCTCGGTGCCGGTCCTGCAGCACGTGACCGTCCTCGGCGACCGCGTCCGCCTCCGCCAGCTTTTCCTGAATCTCGTGACGAACGCGATCAAGTACACCGCGAAAGGCGGCAAGGTCGAGCTCACCCTCGAATCCACCGACGGCGGGGCGGTCTTCACGGTGAAGGACACGGGCATCGGAATAGCCGGCGCCGATCTCCCGTTCATTTTCGAGCGTTTTTGGCGCGTCGACCGCGTGCGATCACGTGGCGGCGAGCGAGGGGGCGTGGGCCTCGGCCTCGCGATTTCGCAATGGATCGCCCAGGCCCACGGCGGGTCGATCAATGTCGCTTCGAGACTGGGTCGCGGCAGCAGTTTTGCGGTGACCATTCCTGCACTTCCGATCGCGGACGGCAGTCGGCAGACGACGGACGGCGGTTAACTGCCCTCCGCTGTCCGCCGTCCCAACTGCAGTCCGTCTTCTGCCGTCTGCCGACCGACTTCAAGTTCTAACTTCGCGTTAAGCGAATCTTAATGAAAATCCCTATCGACGGCGTGTATGGAACAATAGGTTCTCTCCCATCGCACCCGCTCGCAGTCCGAGTCCACCAGTAAGACGGGGTACGGACATTGTTCAACAACCTGCTCGAGTCCAAGGCTAAAAAGCAGAAGTCGCCTGGCGGCATGGTCGTCAGCGCGATCCTCCACGTGCTCGTGATCTTCCTTGCCATTCAGGCCACGCTGAACGCGGGCCAGAAGAAGGAGAAGCGCGAGGAGAAGGTCGACTTCGTCGAAGTCAAGAAAGACGAGCCGCCTCCGCCGAAGGAGAAGGCGCCCGAGGTCATGGTGGCGCCTCCGCCGAAGGGGTTCCAGACGCTCACCGCTCCGGTGAACATTCCCGACGTCCTCCCCGACATCGACCTCAGCAAGAAGGTCACGAACGAGGCGGACTTCACGGGCAAGGGCGTGGCGGGCGGCCGCGAGAAGGGCATCGTCGGCGCTGCTCCGGTCGAGAACCAGACCTACTTCGAGTACCAGGTGGAAAAGCCGGTGATGGCCGTCAATGGCTCTCCGACGCCGCGTTACCCGGACATCCTGAAGTCGGCTGGCGTCGAGGGCGAAGTGGTCGTCGCGTTCGTGGTGGACACCACGGGCCGCGCCGACGTCTCGTCGCTCAAGATCCTCAAGTCGACCCACGAACTGTTTTCCGCGGCGGTGAGGACGGCGCTCCCCACCATGCGTTTCCTCCCGGCCGAGGTGGGCGGAAAGAAAGTGAAGCAGCTGGTGCAGCAGCCGTTCGTGTTCAACATCATCAAGTAACCCGCGTTACCCCGCGCCTTTCATTTCACGCGTCAGGAGCTGAGAAATGCAGATTTCATTGACCCAGATGTTCGCTTCGATGGGCGGCTTTGCGAAGGGCATCGTGTATACGCTGCTCGTGATGTCGCTATACTCGCTCACGATCATGATCTCCAAGTGGTTCTACCTGCGTTCCGCGCAGGCGCAGACCCGCAAGTTCGCGCCCGAGTTCTCGCAGTTCCTCGAGGAGGACAACCTCACGGAAGCGATCAACCTGGCGCAGAGCTACAAGAAGTCGCACGTCGCCCGTGTGCTCGGCAACGCCCTCGCTGAAATCAAGCCGCTGATCCAGGACGGTTCGGTGACGGTCGCCGACATCAACTCGGCGGAGCGCGCGGTCGAGCGCGAAATGCTGATGACGATCGTGCTCATCAAGCGCGGGCTGGGCGTGCTGGCGACGGTCGGCGCGACGGCTCCGTTCGTCGGACTTCTCGGAACCACGATGGGTATCGTCAACGCCTTCGAAGGCATGGCGGCGGGCGGCGGCGGATCGATCAGCTCGATCGGCGCTGGCGTCGCGGAAGCACTGATCACGACGGCGTTCGGTCTTCTCGTCGCAATCCCGGCGGTGTGGGCGTACAACTATTTCCAGACGAAGGTCGACAACATCACGGCGGAAATGACCTACTCGTCGAAGGAAATGATCGACTACTTGATCAAGGGTGTGTCCGGTGAGTTCGGCCGCTCGCGCTTCACGCGTGAGTTCAACACGGCCGCGCAGAACGCCGGCAAGTCTGCGGTCTGAGCTGACCCCCCTCGCAGCATAAGGAGCACTTCCGATGTCGATGTCCATGGGAGGGGGCGGTGTAAAGGCGGAGCCGAACGTCACGCCGATGATCGACGTGATGCTCGTGCTGCTGATCATCTTCATGATCGTCATCCCCGCACTGAATGCCGGCTTCAACGCGATTCCCCCGCAGGCACAGAACCTCAAGCCGCACCCCGAGGAAGAGCAGGATCAGGTGCTCGGAATCGACAAGGACGGCCAGTACTACCTGAACAAGAAAGCGCTGCCAAACGCGGATCTCGGTGACAAGCTCAAGGAGATCTACGACCGCCGCACGGCCGATAAGATCATGTATGTAAAGGCGCACAAGGAGCTGAAGTACGAAAAGGTCATCGACGCAATCGACGTCGCCGCGCATTCCGGCGTGCGCGTGGCCGGCATGATCTCCGATCCGATCCCGGGCACGAAGTCGACGGTTGAAGGCGACAACGTGCTGCAGGAAGGCATGAAGAAGGGAGGGAAGCCCTAATGGCGATGTCAGCAGGCGGCAATGAAGGGCTCAAGAACGAGCCCAACGTCACGCCGATGATCGACGTGCTCCTCGTGCTGCTCATCATCTTCATGATGATCATCCCGCTGAGCCGGAAGGCCATCGACGTACAGCTTCCCGATCCGACGCCGACGAAGGAACCGCCGAACGCGAAGCCCGACCAGATCGTGCTCGAGGTGCTCCCCGGTCCGACGTTCGCTATCAACAAGGCGCCGGTAGACAAGGCGAACCTCGGTGCGCGGTTGAAAGAGATCTACGATCCGCGTCCGGTGAAGATCATGTTCCTCAAAGGCGATCCGGAAGTCACCTATCAGGATGTGATTTTCGCGATGGACCAGGCGCGCGGCGCCGGCGTGAAGGCCATCGCCACGGTGCCTAAGGGTGCGGCGAAGTAGAAAAGATCAGCGGTTCTTTCAGGAAGTGATGCGACGGACGAACCTTTTGGGGTTCGTCCGTCGTATCATTAGGGGACATGACGCCAGGAACCTTTGATCGAGAATCCCGTGAGCGGCCGCGGTATCGCGGCCCGGTGGGAATGCCGCTCCCGAAGCAGTCCAGCTTCGGGGGCTCGTTGGGGTCCCTCCTGGTCCACCTGCTGATCATTCTGTTGCTCATCGGTCCGTGGTGGGCGACGAACGTGATAGAGCAGAAGATGGGCGGAGGCGGTCCCGGCCCCGCCGGCGGCGGTGGCGGCGGCAACAACGGCTCCGGCGGAGTGGTGCAGGAGCGCACGCGTTTCGTGCAAGTCCAGCCGCCCACGCCTCCTCCGCAAGTGAAGCAGCCGCAACTCGTGGTGCCGCCGGTCATCAGGCCGCCGCCGCCGGAACAGCCGAAGCCCGAGCCGCCCAAGGCTACGCCCGCACCCCAAGCAACGAAGGACGCGAGCCAGGTGATCGGCACGGGCGGCGGCACGGGTCACGATGGCACGGCCGGCAACGGCCCAGGCACGGGCGGCGGCGTCGGCTCGGGTGACGGCACCGGCCGCGGATCCGCGAATGGCCCCGGTACGGGCGGTGGAGCGGGGCGAACCTACCCGCCGACGGTCACGAACCTGGCCATCCTCCCGATCCCTGTCCCCTCCAAGGTCCGTCCGTACAAACTCATCGCCTATTTCGATGTCGACGAGAGGGGGAACACGACTCTTCTGCGCTGGAATGCGTCGCCGGACCGAGACTACAACAGGAAGATCGAGGCGATGCTGAAGGAAGTGCGGTTCCGTCCGGCCGTGAAGTGGGACGGCACGCCGGTTCGCGACACGACCTGGATTACTGCGGAGGCTCCATAGGGCTTTAGGGTCTGCGCGCGCGGTCGGGCTCGGTGGTATCGCTGCGTCGGGCTCCGCTCGTTTAACGCTTCGAGCCGCGCGCTGCGCACGCGAATCTCTCGCTACTCGCTAAGCCCGCCTCCGCGACACCACCGAGCCCTCCCTGACCGAGCGCACGCTTGAGGGATGGCTTCAGCGATTCCGACGGGACCGACCGCGGCGCGCATCGTCCAGACAAACGAAGAAAGACGACGAAATTCTCTTCCGTAACCCAGTCACCGCAGTAACTTTCCCCGCTTATGTCATCCCCCGACACAGGCGCGAAACCGCAGTTCGTGAAAGCCCTCACGCTGACCGACGCCACGATGCTCGTGGCCGGCTCCATGATCGGTTCCGGCGTCTTCATCGTCGCCGCCGACATGGGGCGGACGCTCGGGTCGCCGGGATGGTTGCTGATCGCATGGATCCTGACCGGGATCATCACCGTCCTCGGCGCGCTGGCCTATGGCGAACTCGCGGCGATGTATCCGCGCGCCGGCGGGATGTACACGTTCCTTCGTGAATCGATGAGCCCTCTTATGGGCTTTCTGTACGGTTGGACGCTGTTCGTCGTCATTCAGACCGGTACGATCGCGGCCGTCGCCGTCGGATTCGGGAAGTTCCTCGGCGTTCTCTGGCCGGCAGTCACGGCGGATACGTATTCGTGGTTCCCGCACATGACGCTGCACACGTCCGATGGGTCGGCGATCGACCTCGGGCTCTCGCCGCAGCGGCTCGCCGCCCTGGTCACGATCTGGGTGCTCACCTGGATCAACCTGCGCGG
>JADGQS010000062.1 GCA_017881585.1 Gemmatimonadaceae bacterium
TGAGATGACCCGCCGCGTCCTCCTCCTCGGCTGCGGCGCGCAGGGAAAGGCGGCGCTGCACGATCTCGTCTCCGGCGACGACTCGACGCACGTCGTCGTCGCCGACAGCGATCAAGACCGCGATCGCGGCGTCGATGCGATCGCGCGGCGCTATCCCGTGACGCGCGTCACCGCGAAGGTCATCGATGCGACCGACGAAGCGGCAATCGCCGCGCTGATGCGCGAGGCCGACGTCGTGGTGGAAGCGCTCCCGGGCACGTTCGCGCTCCCGATGGCGCGGCTCGCCGCGCGCTGCGGCGTGAGCCTCGTGAGCAGCATGTACCTTCGCGACCCGCAGGAGCAGGACGCGCGAAAGATCGCGGCCACGGAGCAGGCGATCGGCGAGATCGATCGTGCGGCGAGGGCAAAAGGAATCGTCATCCTCCCGGAGTTCGGGCTCGATCCGGGACTCGACCTCATCCTCGGTGCGCGGGCGCTGGCCGAGCTGGAGGAGGTGGAGGAGTTCCGCGCGTACGGCGCCGGCATCCCGGGGCCGAACGCTCGAGACAACGCGCTCGGCTACAAGTTCTCGTGGTCGCCGATCGGCGTGATGCGGTCGTACCGGCGGCCGGCACGGATCATCACCGGCGGCGAGCCGGTGACGATCGATGCTGACGCGCTGTTCGAGCCGGGACGCCAGCACATCGTCGAGCTGTCCGCGCTCGGCGCGCCGCTCGAGTGTTATCCCAACGGCGACGCCGTGCACTACGCGGAACTTTTCGGCGTGCGCGGCACGGTACGCGAGATGGCGCGCTACACCGGCCGGCTCCCAGGACACAGCGCATTCTGGAACGTGATGGTGAAGAGCGGGTTCCTCGACCGCACGCCGGTCGCGGTGAACGGCGTCGATGTGTCGCCGATCGAGTTCACGGCGGCGCTGCTCGCATCGCAGGCGCAGTTCCAGTACGGCGACGCCGACGAAGACATCACGTGGATTCGCGTGGACGTGCGCGGCAAGCGGGGAGGGAAGGGCGTGCGCGTCGTGCACGACCTCGTCGACCGGCGTGACTTCGCCACCGGCTTCACGTCGATGCAGCGGACGGTGGGGTTTACGCTCGCCCGCGGGGCGCGGCTCATTCTCGATGGAGTGCTCGGCCGCACGGGCCTGCTCACGCCGATCGACGTGCCTTACGAACTCGTGTTCCCGGCGCTGGAGCGGCACGGCATTCGCGTGGAAAGGCAGGAGCTGACGCTTCCGCCGCTCTGACAGTTCGTGAGGTCCAAGATACCATTGCCGAATCGAACTCGTGCGACTGCGGCACGTCATGTAGGGACTCGGGGTTTCCCTGACAAGACACTCAAATGGTATTTGCCTTTCTCAGCCATCCTCCCAAGTTGAACGCTACATGACAGTTTCATGACGTTTGCCCGGAACACGCGTTCCGACCGGAGTGTGCTCCGGAGTGAGCGCGCGGTCTTGCAGGTTCTCCCGGTTGTGAGGAGCCAGAATCATGTTGAGCGGACGCAGGTTGCTGGTCGGCATTGTCGCGGGCATGCTCAGCCTTGCCGCTAGCGCTGAGCCGGCCGACGGACAAGCTCTGCCGCCGAAGCCGGCGGTCCCGATCGCAACCATCGAAGTCGTGGCCACGCGGACGCCCGAGGCGCCGCACGACGTACCGCTTTCGATCGAGGTCATCAGCGGCGCGGATCTGCGTGCGCGCGGTGCGACGTCATTGAAGGACGCGCTGGCGCTGGCGGCCGGCGTTGCGATCGCGCCCGGAGGCGACAATGGTCCAGCGAGCGCGGTGCCCGAGTTCTGGGGACTCCGCGAATTCGACGCGTTCCTGCTCGTCGTCGACGGCATCCCTTGGGGCGGCGCGTTCAATCCCGCGGTCGCGACGCTGAGCCTGCGTGACGTCGAGCGCATTGAAGTCCTCCGTGGACCGGCGCCGGTCACGTACGGCGCCACGTCATTTGTCGGTGTTGTCCACGTCGTCCACAACGCAGCGGCCGCGAGCGCGAGGTATCTCGCCGCGACCGGCGGAAGCTTCGGGTCCGGAAGTCTCGCGGCGGATGTCTCGGTGCCGTTCGTTGGCGCGTGGAAGTCTCGATTGAGCGCCGACTTCGACAAGCAGGGCTTCGCCGATGATCGCACGTCGTTCTCGCGCGGCCATGCCTTGTGGCGTGCCGCGCACGTCGAGAACGATTCCAAGACGTGGATCACGGCCGACCTCAGCATGCTGCGTCAGGATCCCGCGAGCCCGCAGCCGCGGGACGGTGCGACGCTGTCGGCGTCGGTGCCGCTCGACGCGAACCACAATCCGGCGGGCGCCCATCTCGACGAGGACCGCTTGATGATTGCCGGCGGATGGGAACGCGCCGTGATGGGCGACGCGACTTGGGGCACGAACGCGTCCTTCACGCACTCGTCGCAACGAATCCTCCGTGGATTCCTCGTCGATATCTCGAACACGGCGAACAACGCGTCGGGATACAGAGAGAACATCGGGGTGAACGACCTCTACGCCGACACGCACATCATCTGGCCGGCCAAATCCGACTGGCGTTTCATGACGGGCGTCGATGCGCTCTTTGCGAACGGCAATGCCGAGGGTGCGACGTTCAACTACACGGCGCTGCTGAACGGATCGACTGCACCGTCAGCGAGCGTGCCGTCGATTTTCGACAAGGATGCCAAGGATCAGCGGCTGTTCCTCGGTGCATACGGATCCGCCGAATGGCGGCCGGATCCAAGACTCACCGTCAGCGGCGGCCTTCGACTCAACGAAACGTCCGAGTCGCGCGGCGCAGGTGTGTCGGCAACGAACACGCGTCTGAGCGGAAGCCTCGGCCTGATGTATGCGATCTGGGAAGCAGGCCCGAATCACGTGCGCGTGTTCGCAAACGCGCGCGACACCTTCAAGCCGGCGGCATTCGACTTCAGCCTCGCCGGGAGCGGCGGCGTGCTGAAACCGGAGACGTCGCGCAGTTACGAGGGCGGCCTCAAGTTTCGCGGCTTCGATGGCACGGTCGATTTCGAGGCGAGCGCGTTCAAGATGGACTTCGAAAACCTCGTGACGGCCACCGTGGTCAACAACCTCCCGGCTCTCATCAATTCGGGGCACACGCGGTTCCAGGGATTCGAACTCGCCCTGAACGTTCGGCTGGAGCATGCGATGTTCGCACGTGCCAGCTATAGCTCACACGACGCCAAGTTCGTGGACTTCGTACAGGTGTTCGACGGCGTGCCGACTCAGCTCGGTGGAAAGCGCGTGGAGATGTCCGCGAAGCAGCTCTGGTCGGCGGGTATCTCGCTGTCGCCTGACGAAGGATTCATCGCCAGCGCGAGCGTCAACTACACGGGCGATCGCTTCATGAACATGCGCAACACGGCGCCGCTGGCCGGGTTCTCATCGTACGACGCGGGGATCGGTTATCGCACGGGCCGCTGGGAGTTCCGTCTCGACGGCCACAACCTCGGCGACAGCCGCGACGTGGTGTCGGAGAGCGAGTTCGGCGACGCGCAGTACTATCGGATGCCGGCGCGGTCGATTCGGACGAGCGTGGTGCTAAAGTTCTAGGAGGCGCGCCGGGTTCTCCGGCCCGGGATTGCGCGTGGGCGTCGTCCGCGTGTCGAAGGTGGAAATCGGAAAGCGAATGGCGACGTCCCTACTTGGCGCGCACGGCCCGCGCTTCGAGCGCGGCAGCCTCTCGGGCGCGTCCGGTGCTCCTGAGCAACGCCGCGTACGCCTTGAGGGTTTCGGCTACGTTTGGGTTCACGGGTCCGAACGCCTTGCCCCGGATCTCGAGCGCTTGCTTGAACAACGGCTCCGCTTCGGCGTAGCGCTTCTCGTCGCGCAACAGGCTCGCGAGACCGTTCAGCGTGACAGCGATACTCGGATTGCCAGCCGGAAGCGCATGCTCCTTGATGGCGAGCGCGCGCCGGAACAGCGGCTCTGCCTCGGCATATCGATTCAGCTTCCAGTATGTCTCGGCGAGGTTGTTGAGCACCGATGCCAAGTCGGGGTGCTCCGGACCGAGCGCCTTCTCGTCGATGACCCTTGCACGTTCGTAGGGTGCGAGCGCGTCGGCGAAGCGGCCTTCGGTCCAGTCCAGCGCGCCGAGGTTGAGGAGTGTGGCCGCGACGTCGGGGTGATCGCGGCCCAAGGTGCGCTCCTGAATGTCGAGTGCGCGGCGGAGCAGGGAGTCGGCAGTCGGATAGTGTTGCTCGCGCATTTGCACCACCGCGAGGCTTCGAAGCATGCGCGGGATCCTGGGACTCGAGGCACCGAGCGCCGTTTCCTCGATGGCGATCGCCCGCACGTACGACGATTCGGCTTCGACGTTCTTGTTCTGTCGTGCGCTGATCCCCGCGAGGCCCATGAGGATCGTGGCGGTGGCGGTATCGGCGCGCTGACCTCGGCGCTCGCGAATGGCGAGTGCGGCACGGAGAAGGCGTTCCGCCTCCGCATAGTCGCCCTCGAGCGTGGCGACGGCCGCAAGCGCGGTGAGGTTCTCGGCCACCACCTGGTCGTTGGGGCCCAGTTCGTGCTCGCGGATTTGCAGCGCATCCGCCAACAGCGCGTGCGCCGGCTTGTACAGGCCGAGCGACTGATGCACCGTGCCGAGCGTCTGCATCAGCCTCGCGCGGAGCAGTGGCTGGTCCTTGAGTTCGCCCCGGATGCGCTCGGTACCGCGGTCGAGGATCTCACGCGCCGTAACGGCGTTTCCGCGCGCCTCACTCGGATTCGAGACCTTGAAGAGATCGACCAGGAACGTCGTGACGTGCTGTGCTGCGGCCGCTTCCTGCGTCGCCACGCGCTCGGCGCGCCTTGCCCGCACGAGACCGACGGTCGCTGCAATCCCACCTGCCGTGATCGCGACCACGGCGATGATTGCGGCGCCGGCGCCGGCGCGGTGGCGGCGCACGAACTTCGAGAGGCGATACGCCGTGGATGGCGAGTGGGCGAGCACCGGCTCATTCGCGAGATGCCGCTCGATGTCCATCGCGAGTTCGCTGGCGGTCGCGTAGCGCCGGGCACGGTCAGGCTCGAGCGCCTTCATCACGATCCAGTCGAGGTCGCCCTTCAGCTCCCCGCGAAGGCGCGCGGGATCGGTACCCCGCGCATGAGCGATCAACTGGTCGTCTCTGCCCAGCGTCCGCAAGCGCGCGCTCGGCGTCGGCGGGCTCGCCTCGCCGGTGGCGAGCCGGGCGAGGAACGCGGGCAGACCCATCACGCCCGGGTCGAGGGGGAGCCGCCCGACGAGCACTTCGTAGAGCAGCACGCCGAGCGAGTAGATGTCGGCGCGCGTGTCCACGTCGAGGCCCGACGACTCTGCCTGCTCCGGACTCATGTAGGCCGGCGTGCCGATCGCCTGTCCCCACTGCGTGACGAACGTGATGTCGGTCAGAGCGGTGCCCAGCGCCTTCGCGATGCCGAAGTCGATGATCTTCGGCTCCGCCCTCCCGTCATGCTCCGCGACGAGGATGTTCGACGGCTTCAGGTCGCGGTGGATGATTCCCTTCTGGTGCGCATGCTGTACGGCCTGGCATACACCCACGAAGAGCTCGAGGCGTTCCTGCACGGAAAGTTTGTGCGCGTCGCAATACTCCGTGATCGGGAGCCCCTTGACGAGCTCCATCGCGACGAACGGTTCACCGCTCTCGGTCGCGCCGGCGGCGAACACCTTGGCGATACCCGAGTGATCCATCACGGCGAGCGCCTGGCGTTCGGAGTCGAAGCGCGCGGCGATTTCCTTCGAATGCAGCCCGGCTTTTACGACCTTGAGCGCGACGTGGCGCCGGACCGGTGACGTTTCCTCGGCCTCGTAGACAATGCCCATCGCCCCCTCGCCGAGCACCTGGAGGATCCGATAGGGACCGAGGCGCTCGGGAGGGTTGGGATGGCGGGTCGTCGCGTCGGCGCCGGACACCGTGAGGCTCGGGGCTAGTTCGAGGCCGGCTTTTTCGAGGCCGGCTTCTTGGGGTCCTTCTTCTGCGGCGCTGGCACTCCCGGGGGATCGATCGTCACGTCGGGATCGATGTCCATCCTGACAGTTGATGTTCCGTAATTTGCGTGCTTCATCGTGCACACCGCGTGCACCTTGTAGCTGTAGACTGCTGCATTCGTCGAGTTCAGCGCGCCGGAGGAGTAGCCGGCCGATCCGATGGGACCCCCTTGGTTGACGAACGGCCAATTGGCTGGATCGAGCGGCCAGACCTCAACCGAAACTCCGGCCTTGATCGTCGCCTTGTCCAATTGCCAGAGAATGGTCTCCCCTGGCGGACTCGACACGACAGGGGTTCTCCATGGTTCGACGGAGACTTTGATGAAAGCATTTACGCCACCGCCGGTCGGGACGCAATCGACGTGAATCGTGACCGGGATTGGCGCCGGCGGTTGTGCCTTCGTTCTCTCCACCCTCGCGCCGGGTACGAGAATTGCCAGCGGTAAGGCCGCACTGGCGAACAGCCACGCGTATTTCATTCGAGCACCTCGTGTGAGTGGGGAGATGGAAAAAGCTTGGCACCTCCAGACACGCACCGCAAGCAACGGTCATGCGCCGGCGCCGACCCTGCCGCGTAGAGGTCGGGAAACTACAGCAGAACCACGGAAGTTTCCGTGGTTCTGCTGTAGTTTCCCTCTTCACCTGCCCGCGGGTTGGTAGCTCCCCGGCAGCAGGATGCTCCTGTCCACCTGGCCGATTTGCGTTCGGCCGCAAAAGGCCATCGTGAGATCGAGCTCCGTGTGGATGATCTCCAGCGCCTTGGTCACGCCGGCCTCACCCATCGCGCCGAGACCATATAGGAAGGCGCGGCCGATGTAGGTGCCGCGGGCGCCGAGCGCCCACGCCTTGAGCACGTCCTGGCCCGAGCGGATGCCGCCGTCCATGTGCACCTCGATCCGCGAGCCCACGGCGTCGACGATCGCCGGCAATGCGCGGATGCTCGACTCCGCGCCGTCGAGCTGGCGGCCGCCGTGGTTGCTGACGATCAACGCGTCGGCGCCCGAATCGGCCGCGAGCTTCGCGTCCTCCACGTCCTGTATGCCTTTGAGAATGAGCTTTCCACCCCATCGCCTCTTGATCCACTCTACGTCGCCCCAGTTCAGCCGCGGGTCGAGTTGCTTGTGCGACCACTCCGCCAGCGAACCCATGTTCTCGATGCCCTTCACGTGGCCGACGACGTTGCCGAACTGGCGGCGCCTGGTGCCGAGCATCCCGAGGCACCAGCGCGGCTTGGTCATCATGTTGACGATGTTGGCGATCGTCATCCTGGGTGGCGCCGTCAGTCCGTTCTTCAGGTCCTTGTGGCGCTGGCCGAGGATCTGCAGGTCGAGCGTGAGCACCAATGCGCCGCATCGTGCTGCCTTGGCCCGGTCGATCAGCCGCTCGATGAAATCGCGGTCGCGCATCACGTAGAGCTGGAACCAGAACGGCGCCTTGGTGTGCGCGGCGATGTCCTCGATCGAGCAGATGCTCATGGTGCTCAGCGTGAACGGAACGCCGAACTTCTCGGCCGCCTTCGCCGCCAGGATTTCGCCGTCGGCGTGCTGCATGCCGGCCAGGCCCGTCGGTGCGAGGGCCACCGGCATCGCGACGTCCACGCCGACCATCTTCGTGGCGGTGCTGCGGTCGTCGATGTTCACCATCACGCGCTGGCGCAGCTTGATCGCCTGGAGGTCGCGCTCGTTGGCGCGGTACGTGCTTTCGGTCCAGCTGCCGGAATCGGCGTAGTCATAGAACATGCGCGGCACGCGCTTCTTCGCCATGAGGCGCAGGTCTTCGATGTTGGTGATGACGGTCATGATGCAGGATAGGAACGTGAGTCGCGGCACGTCAAGGATACGGCGTCCAAGACGCGATCAGTGTAGAATCCAGCATGTTGCAAATGCGCGTGCTGGTCACCGGCGCCACGGGATACATCGGCGGCCGGCTGGTTCCACGGTTGCTGGCGAAGGGTCATCAGCTGCGCTGTGTCGCCAGGAATCCCGACCGCCTCGAGGGACAGCACTGGCCGGGCGTGGAAATCGTCCGCGGGGATCTCGAGAATCCCGACGATACCACACGCGCTCTTCGAGACATCGACGTCGCCTATTATCTGGTCCACTCCATGGCGGCGGGCCAGGCCTTTCGGGAACGGGATCGCGCCATCGCACTGGCCTTCGGAGAAGCGGCCGAGAGAGCAGGCGTGCGGCGCATCATCTACCTCGGTGGACTCGGCGACCCGAGACACGTGGTCAGCAAACACCTCGTTTCGCGGCAGGAAGTGGGCCGCTGCCTTGCCGCCGGCGGAGTGCCGGTGATCGAGTTTCGAGCCGCCGTGATCGTGGGATCGGGGAGCGCGAGCTTCGAGATCATCCGCCATCTCGTCGAGCGAATTCCCGTGATGATCGCTCCCAACTGGGTCAACACCGGTTGTCAGCCCATCGGTGTCCGCTCGGTTCTGGAATATCTGGTGGAGGCTCTGGATCACCCCACGGCCGAGGGGATCTATGAGATCGGCGGAACGGATATCCTCAGTTACCGCGAGATGATGCTGCACTACGCTCGCATCAGGGGGCTACGACGGCTGGTCCTTCCATTCCCCGTCCCAAAGCCCGAGTTCAGCAGCCGTCTGGTGGATCTCCTGACGCCCATCCCGTTCAGCATCGCGCAGCCGCTGGTGGAAAGTCTTCAGACCCGGATGGTGGTGCGCGACGACAGAGCTCGAACCGCCTTCAGCGTAAAGCCCACCGGTTACGACGAAGCCGTGCGGCTCGCGTTGACGCGCCTGGAGCAGGATAGCGTCGAAACGACTTGGGCCTCGAGCCTCTCCAGTCTCACGCAGGACCAGCCCGAGGCGGACGTACTGGGTTCGCACGAGGGCATGCTGCTGGACCGCCACCGGCGTCGCGTGAATGCGTCGCCCGCGCATGTGTTCCAGGCCATCTGCACCCTGGGTGGCGAAGAAGGCTGGCCAGTGGGCAACGCCCTCTGGCAGCTGCGGGGATTCATGGATCGCCTGGTCGGAGGCGTGGGCATGCGCCGCGGCCGCCGCCATCCCCGCGAGTTGCGGATCGGGGATCCGCTGGACTTCTGGCGTGTGGAAGCCCTCGAAGTGCCGCACCTGCTGCGGCTCCGGGCCGAGATGAAATTGCCGGGCCGGGCCTGGCTGCAGTTCGAGGTGCTCCCCGATGCCGCGGGATCACGCGTCGAGCAGACCGCCTTCTTCGACCCTCACGGAATCCTCGGCTATCTATACTGGTACTCCGTACTTCCGCTGCATCGCTTCGTTTTTCCGGGCCTGATCGGCGCGCTGAAGAAACAGGCAGAAGCAGCCGAAAGATCATGACGGATGCATTCTGGCCCTCTCTCACGGAATGAACTCATTGTCTACCATCGCCATCGGATCCACAGGGGAGGCAACGGTCATCGTTACGACGGAGCTGACCGTCGGGCACGCTATCCCGCTAATGCCGAAAGTGTACAGCACGCCATCCATGATCTTCCTGATGGAGACGGCAGCAGGAAGCGCGATTCAGGCGAGCCTGCCCTCAGGCTGGGTTTCGGTCGGCGTGGACGTCAACATTCGTCATCTGGCGGCCACGCCGGTGGGCAGGACGGTGACCGCGAGTGCGACGGTCACGTCGGTGAGCGAAAAGCTCGTCGTGTTCGACGTCGAAGCGCACGACGGCACGAATCTCATCGGGAAGGGAACGCACACGCGCGCGCCAGTCGAGCTGGCGCGATTCGAGAGGGCGCTGTCGGCGCCGCCGAAATGATCGGGCTGTGTCGCTCACCATCGTCGTACGCGGCAATCCTGTAGGAGAGTCACCGACAGCATTCGGCTACTCCCCCGACTGCGCGAAACTTCAGGCAAGTTATCATACCGGTTGTGCGTGCTGCTCCATATCAAACCACGTAGCACCCGCGGAGGAAAGTCCATGCTGATGACCATCGTGATGATCCTGGTTTTACTCTGGCTGGCAGGCATGGTCACCTCGTACACGATGGGCGGGCTCATTCATCTCCTTCTGGTCATCGCGATCGTGGTGGTGCTGGTGCGCGTCATTCAGGGGCGAAAGCCGCTCTGAAGGCTGAGTTCAAGAGGCTTCACAACGCGAGGTTCATATGCGAATTCGAAACTTGATGGCCACGACGCTGGTGGCTGCGTCGCTCGCACTTCCGGCAAGCGCGGCGGCGCAAGTGAATATCAGCGTCAGATTCGGCACGGCGCTGGGACCGGACGTGGACGTGTTCGCCTACACGCCGGCGCGCATGGGCGATTGGCACGCCAACTACCGGAAGTGGACGCCGGTCACATTGTACGATGTAAACGGCCACTACTACCGCAAGTCGGTCAGCGGTGCACGCGCCGTGGTCGTGTACTCCTACAACGGCGAGTATTTCCTGCCGCCGACGGACCGTGAGTGGACCGGTTTCGACAAGCGTTACAACTACAAGAGGGCGCCGGCGGCGGTCGACATGGGCCGGGCGCGTCCATACACTCCGCCCGTCCCGATCAGAGCGCAACTCGGCGCCCAGATCGGCGTGTTCGGATACGCGTCTGACCGCGCCGGCGACTGGCGCAAGAACTACAAGAAGTGGTCGCCCGTCACGGTGTATGAGTTCAACGGGCGCTACTATCAGAACAACGCTCCAGGCACCCGTGCGGTGCAGATCTACCGCTACAAGGACGAGTACTTTCTTCCGCCGCAGGATCAGGGCTGGGTTGGCTTCGACAAACGTTTCGACTACAGGCATCAGCCGAACGACGACGATCGTAAACGCGTGCGAGGCCGGCCGTAGCGGAGCCCCGTTCTCGATCGTGACTTAGGGCGCGCGGCGGTACAATCCCACGGTCACCGCTTTTCCACGTATGTGCGTTGCCATCGCGGCCATGACGGCCGCGCGAGTCGCCGCTGGCGCGGCGCCAACTGCGGGAACGTCGAGCATCACATCGAGCGCGTAGAGCTCGAACGCGTAGTGATGCACGGGACCCGATACGGGCGCGGCTGGCCCACGGTAGTAGGGGCCGGTTCCGCTGATCTGCCGCGAGCCATCCGCGAGCTGTCCTCCCTGCGGCACGCTCTCGGGAAGCGAACGCGTGCTGCCCGGGATATTCCAGACCATCCATTGCAGCATGTCGTCGGTGCCGTTGCCGATCGCGGCGTCGAGATCGTGGACGATGAGCACGAAACTCGCCGTGCTGTCCGGCGCGCCGATCCACGAGAGCGACGGCGACACGTCGTGTCCCGCCTGCGCATTCCTGTCCGGAATCCGCGCTCCGTCCACGAAGGCCGGTGACGTGAGCGCCATGACGATCACCGGGCCGCGTCCGCGCCCTCCGCCGCGTCCCTGCGGCGCGGGCGGGGTCGACGGGTTCTGCGCGAACAGCGTCGCGGCAGAAGTGACGCCCATCACGGCGAGGATGAGTACGAAGAAGGTCCGTCGCACGGCCGCGCTCACTTGTACGACGCCGGCTGTGCCTTCCGCCACGCGTCGTAGCGCATGCGCAGCGTCTTCACCGGATTGAGATTCTCGCCGGCGTGGATCACGTTCGGCCCACCGGATTCCGGCTGCGTCACCGTCAGGTACATCGCGTACTTCCCGTTGTTGTGCGAGTCGCCGTTCGTGTCGTTCCGTTCGGCCATCAGGATGTACGCGACGTGCGCGGTCTTGGAGTCGCACGGGATGAACGGCGCGGATCCGTCGGCCGGGGGCGGGGGACAGGTGCAGCGGCTGTCGCCACCCGACGCATCGGCGGCATCCATCGCCGCCATCACGCGATCGGTGAGCGCGCCTTTCGCGGCGAGGAACGCCTTGACCGCGTTCGGCACGACTTCGCCCGGACGAAGAATGTTTCCCTGAATCGAGTAGTAGATCTGCGTTCCGGGCACGCGGCCCTGAATGTCCTGCGACACGTAGCCGTTGGTGAGTCCCGAGTGGCCCGCGCTGCGGCCGGTGAGGTCCACGATGCCGAACTGCCGCGATTGGAACGCGGGATCCTGCGAGAGCCGGTCGATGATCCGAGCGGGATCCGTGCCCTTGAGGAGTTCGCCATAGACGAGCAGCTGGTTGGCGTGCGTGCCGTCAACGTTCGCCTGACAGGCGGCGACGCCTTTTCCAGGCACGACCACGGCCTGGATGCCCATCAGGAACGCATCGTTCGCATTCACGCAGGTGGCCGACGCGATCGCCACGCGGCCGGTGGCCAGGTCCACCGCGACGACGGACCATGTGGCGTGCGCGGGGCGCGCGGTGAGGAAGATCAGGGCGAGCAGCGCCGACGTGCGCCGCAGCAGACGAATCGCATGGGTCCGGTTCATCACATCAACGTGCGAAAAGGTCGATACCCTGCGCAAGAGCGCGACGGAGCCGGTGCCGGACGAGAGCGCGGCGCCGTCACGGCCCACGATCGTATATTGGGCGAGGCAGAGTCTGTTTGGAGTCATCCCGAGAATGCAGCGCACTCCGGCGTGTGGACGCCAAGGAGTCTTCAGGAATGCATGTAATCAATGGCGAACGTCACCGCACCGAACGCATCGGCTGGCTGCGCGCCGCCGTACTCGGGGCGAACGACGGCATCGTTTCAACCTCGAGTCTCGTGCTCGGCGTCGCAACCGCGCACGCGACGCACGGCAACATCGTGATCGCGGGTGTCGCAGGCCTGGTCGCCGGAGCGATGTCGATGGCTTCCGGCGAGTACGTGTCGGTGCACTCGCAGGCCGACACCGAGAACGCCGATCTCGCGCTCGAGCGCTGGGAACTCAAGGCAGATCCCACGGGCGAGCACAACGAACTCGCGGCCATCTATGAGGCACGCGGGCTCGAGCCTGCGCTCGCGAAACAGGTGGCCGCGCAACTGATGGCGCACGACGCGCTCGGCGCGCACGCACGCGACGAACTCGGCATTTCCGAAGTTCACCGCGCGCGCCCCATTCAGGCCGCGCTGTGGTCGGCGGCGAGCTTCGCCGTGGGAGCGGCCCTGCCGCTCGTCCTCACCATCGCGGCTCCGGAGAAGTCGTTGATCGCTCTCGTCGCCGGAGGGACGCTGGTGTTCCTCGCGCTGCTCGGCGGCATCGCGGCACGCGTGGGTGGGGCGGGGATCATGCTGGGCGCCTTGCGCGTCACGTTCTGGGGTGCGCTCGCCATGGCGAGCACCGCGGGCGTGGGGGCGTTGTTCGGAACGGTCATGTAGACGGAGCGACGAGCGCCGGCCTGGCTCAACTATGGCGAAGGCCCCGCCGATCCTGCGATCGGCGGGGCCTTCGTGGAGTCGGGCGACACGCGTCATGGTGCACGCGCGACTCCAAGGGGTTGCGGACGGTTACGGCCGGCCGCGCCCTCTGCTGTGATCCTCTTCGTTCGGCTGTTTGCTGTAGTCGAAACGCCTATCGTAGCCCTGGAAATCGCGGTCGTGCGGCGGAAGAAAATACTCGTCGCGATAGCGGTAGATCTGCACGGCGCGCGAGCCGTCGGCGTAGTTCGGGTAGTAGCGGCCCTTGAATTCGTAGACCGTCGTTGGCGTCCAGCGCTTGTAGTTCCTGTGCCAGTCGCCGGCACGTTCCGCCGAGTAGCCCAACACCGCAAGTTCGGCGCCGAGTCGACGGTCGGCCCGCTCGACCGGTGCATACTCACGCACACGACCAGCATCGTCGGCGCTCGGCCGCCGATTGTAGTTGTAGCGCCTGTCCATGCCGACCCAGCCAGCGTCCGTGGGCGGCAGGAAGTATTCGTCGTGGTATGAGTACACGACCACGGCGCGTGAGCCGTTGACCGAGTTGCGATAGTAGCGGCCGTTGACGTCGTACAGCGTGACGGGCGTCCATTTCCTGTAGTTCGCGTGCCAATCGCCATTCCGCTCGGGCGAGTAGGCGAAGACGCCCACGTCGGGTCCGAGCCGCGTACCGAACCTGACGGTGAGGTTCACCTGCGCCGTCGCTCGTGCCGGCAGGGCGACCAGCGCAATGGCGAACGGTACGGCCAGCCATTTTGCAATTTTCATGCGGTGCTCCAGTTGTACGGCGGTTTGACTTCAGCTCTTGTTGTTCGGGACGAGCAGAAACCCGGCGCCGATGACGATGGCGGCTATTCCGGCCCAGACCGGCACGTTCACGTGCTCCTTGTCCTTCACCGACAGATCCAGCGACCCGATGTGCGCCTCGTGCGTTTCCCTCGTGTAGCTGAAGCCGCCGACTGCCAGCGCCAGGACACCGGCGGCGATCAGGACGATCGCAATGCCCTTGACCGAATTCATTGTGCCTGCTCCGTTAGAGGACTCTTCGTCCCTGAATGACACGCACCAGCACGACGATGATCGCCACGACCAGGAGGATGTGAATGAGCCCGCCCATCGTGTAGGAGGTGATCATCCCCAGCAGCCACAGCACTACCAGGATTACGACTATGGTCATCAGCATGTGTTCTGCTCCTTTTTCTGGTTGACGGTCTCGTAAACCTGCTCACGGCGTCGGCGCCGCTGGGGCATATGAGGGAGATTAGGGGCGCACGCGGCGATCCCCCATCGCTCAAACGCATGAAAGAGTAGGTACGACTGTTGTGCGAGGTCGGAGCGAATTCTCGCGACCGGTCACGCCGTTCTGCCGCATCACCGGCGCACACGGCCGCCAATTTGCGCGCCGATGGCGCAGGCGGTGCCGCGAGCAGGCGAAGCCGCTCACGGCTGGGCCCAGCCCCGTACCGAATGTGAAGTCAACTCTTGCTGTTCGGGACGAGCAGAAAGCCCGCGCCGATGACGATCGCGGCCACACCCGCCCAGACGGGCACGTTCACGTGCTCCCTGTCCTTCACCGTCAGCGATATCGGGCCGATGTTCCCCTCGTGCGTTTCCTTCGTGTAGCTGAATCCGCCGTACGCCAGCGCGAGGACGCCGGCGGCGATCAAGACGATCGCCACGCCCTTGATGGAATTCATTTCGTCTCCTCCGTCAGGTGACTCTTCGACCCTGAATGACGCGTACGGAGGAGACTAGGGGCGGTCGAAGCGATCGACCATCGTCCGAACGCGTCAGAGAGTTGGTAGTCCGGTTGGGTTAGACCGCGGTGAGTCTCTCGCGCGTGGCCCGGGAGCCAGCGCCCTCGCCGAGTACGCGAACGTCTGCGCGCCAGCGTTCACTATCGAAGCGCTGGAAATCGGTCAACGGATCGGTGCGCGGCATTCCCCGACGGCAATTCCCCGATGCCGAAATGGTGCCTTGCCCGACTGTGCGGAGAGCTCGCTTCCCCGAATTAACAAGCGCTAACAGAGATCATCTGTCCATTCCAGGAAAACGATCGTCGCTACGCTCGCTTTCTCCAAGATTGCCGGAGGGCTACCCATGAAACGCATCACGCAGTACCGAATCCTTCAAGCGCTGTCCCACACGGCACTCAGCGCGCGAGTGTTGATGGTTGCCGTGCTCGCCGGCGTGCTGACATTGGCGTGCGACGTCCATGGGATTACCGCTCCCGGGATCTTGACGAGAATGACCGTGACGCCGGACGCGACGCTGACCGTGGGGGCCACGCAGCAAATGACCGCCGTGGGCTACGATGCCGACGGGCACGTCGTTCCCGTGTCCCCGACCTGGACGGTCGCGGCGGGCGGCGGCACCATCGCCTCGACGGGAATCTTCACCGCGGGCGCCACCTTGGGCCTGTTCGCGCACACGGTCGTGGCGTCGGTCGGCAGCATCTCGGCGAACGCGTCGATCACCGTGATCCCGGGCGCCTTGGCGACGATCGTCGTCATGCCGACGCCGGTCACGCTGGCGGTGACGAGCACGCAACAGTTCATCGCCGTGGGCTACGACGCGTTGGGCAACATCGTCCAGGTCACTCCCACCTGGTCCGTCGTGAACGCGACGGCCGGCAGCATCAATGGCAGCACGGGGCTCTTCACCGCGGGGACGGTGGCCGGCACGTATTTGAAGA
>JADGQS010000189.1 GCA_017881585.1 Gemmatimonadaceae bacterium
CGACCAGCCGCGCACGCCGCGGCCGTCGTGACTGGAAGGTCGATGATGAAGAAGCCCACCCGGCGCTTGTCGAGCCCGCTCATCATGGACAGCAGCGGAAACGCCGGCACCGGCGTGCCCGCGGGCACAACCGCGATCGCCACGCCGGCCTCGTTGTAGTCGGCAATCGAACTCTGCCGGTACTCGTAGAACGCGACGCCCACGAGCGCCTTCCCGCCGGCGAAACGAACGGCCTCCAGTCCCTCGGCGCTCACCATGGCCTGCGCCTTGCGGCGGTCGACGAAGAACAGCGCCATCATCTGCGAGTCGTCGGAATACAGGATCGGCAGTTCGACGTTCCCCTCGCTCGTGGCGACGGTCGTTCGTGGATACTGGAAAAACGGGTCGGCTTGCCACTCGGTCACGGTCACACTCCCATGTGCTGATCGACGTCGAGCAACTGATCCTGCCAGTCCTCCATCAGCGACAGACGGTTGATCTGGTTCGTGCCCTCGAAGATCCGCGTGAGTCGCACGTCGCGAAAGATCTTTTCCACTTTCCGCTCGTGCAAACCACCGTGATCGGCCAGGAGATCCATCGCCATCTCGCACACCACCTGGGCACGGTCGGTCGCGTGGAACTTGCACATCGACGCGTTGAGCTGCCGTGGCTGCCACGCACCGCGCGCCTCCTGCCACACGAGGCTGCGGATCGCGCGCGTCTCGGCGACCATCGTGGCGAGGTGCAGCTGGACGTCCTGATAGTGGATCAGCGCCCGGCCGCCGAGTGTGTATCGCTTCGCGAAATCGAGCGCCGTCTCCGTTGCCGCCCGGGCGAAGCCGACACCCATCGCCGCGACCGGAATGCGCGACGCATTCAGCGTGGCGCGGTTGATCGCCCATCCCCGGCGCAGGCCGCCGATCACGCGGTCGTGAGGCACGAACAGATCGGTGAACTCGAGTTCGGCCGCGCCCGACGCGCGCATTCCCATCTTGAGTTCGGTGCGAGCCACCCTGAAGCCGGGAGCCGCACAATCCACGTAGAAGCAGGTCCACGACTCCATTCCCTCGCCCTCGAGCGCCGCGAACACCGTCGCCGTCCTGGCGAGATCGCCTCCGCTGATGAAGCACTTGCGCCCGTTCAGCAGCCATCCGCCGGTGGTGGACGTCGCGACGACGCCGGGATGAGCGCGCGCGGCGCCCTCCCCTTCCTCGACGTCCGAGCCGGCGCCCGGTTCGGTGATCGCGAACGCGACGAGGTGCGGATCGCCGCGCTCGCAGCTGCGATACACCGGCCCGAGATGACGGAGGATGTTTCGCACATTGCCCGAGAGCAGGAGCGGCATCGCGCCGAGGTGATGGGCGGAGAGCAGCAGCATCAACCCGCCACACGCCCTGCTGAACTCCTCCACGATGAGGCTGCATTGCCAGATCGGAGGATATGGCAGCGCTCGCCAGGGCATGCTCCCGAGCGGCCGCGGCAGGAAGTAGCTGAGCCAACCCTGGCGGCCGGCTTCACGCAGCACTTCGAGCGCGGCAGGGTGGCACTCTCCGGCCGGCAGGTGCGCAGCAAGATCGAGCTCGTCCGCGACGGGAACCAGATGCTGCTCCGCGAACGCCCTCGCTCTCCGGCGCTGCCTCGCCAGCGGTCCGGGCAGCCGCGCGAAATCGGTCTCCCACAGATCCTTCACCGGATAGTTCGCGAGCGAGCGCCCGATCAGCGGGAGATCGCGGTACTGCCGCCGCGGAGAGAGCGGATGATCGGCCGGGAGATGGCCCTCGAGGTGCGTCGGCGCGCTCATGCGAACGCTCCGATCCATCCGGCCAGGAATGCATGCGCCTCTCGCGTTCCTCCGGCCTGCAGCTTCAGCATGTTCTGGTCTCGCACGATCTTCTCCGGCCCCGCCTCGCACATGTAGCCGATGCCGCCGTGTACCTGCACGACCTGATTGGCCGCATCGCAGAGCAGCGCGTGCGCGCTCACCCGCGTCGCGGCAACGGCTCCCGCATCTATATCATCGATGGGGCGCGCGAGACTCGCGAGCGCGACGTCGGCATGATGCCGCGCGATCTCGATGTCGCCGAGCATCCGTTGAACTGCCGGATGGCCGGCGATGATCTTTCCGCCCTGCGTGCGGATGGCGGCGTAATCGGTCGCAAGCTCCTGCCCGCGCACGAGCGCGCCCGCGGCGATCGCGAGCAAGCCGATCATGTCCATCTTCAGCGTCCGGCCGTAGATGAGACGCGACGCCGCGTCGTCCAGCCGCTTCAGCTCGGCCGTGGACGACGAATCGCGAACCTGAAAGGCCGCGAGCTCATCGAGGCCGTGCTGCGCGCGGCACGGCTGCACGTCCAGGCGGTCGCGGTGCGCGAGCTGCCACGCGATCCGTCCGTCGCTCCACACCGGCCACAGCAGCGTCCGCCACGCGTGCGGCGCAACTACAACAGTTGCGTGCGCTCCTCGATCGAGCCAATCCGCCAGCAGCGCGACTTCATCGCCGTGGAGGGCGGCCGATTTGAGCCAGCGCGCGACACTGGTGCGGGCGAGCCCGTAATGCCCGGTGGACACGAGCGTCGTGCCGAGGAGACTGGCCGCGTCCAACTCGAGAGCCAACTGTCCGGCCACCCAACGCGCCAGCGCCGTCCGGTGCCATGCGAATGCGACGCCGGCGTTCGCGCGGCCGAGCTGCGTGAGCGCGCCGATGTTGAACGCCATCGCGCCGGCATGGTCGACGTGCTCCCAGATGCCGAATCCGCTCTCGCCGGTGGCCGTCGACAAGAGGCCGAGTGCGGCGGCTTCCTGCGAAAGCTGCTCGAGCACGGCGGCGCCGATCGGCGTTTCCGCTCGCGCAGTCGCCGCGGCCACACGCTCCCGTGCGAAGCGGTCGACCTCGGCGAGCAGCAGAGCCGAATCTTCCCGTTCGACGATCATGGTCACGTTGGCCGTTCGAGCGCGGCGTCGGATGTCGTGAGCCGGCAGAGGCAATAGGTAAACGCCTGCGACGCTCCCCACGGCGTGTGGTGCTCCTCGCGGCGGCTGTCGACGACGCGAAACGCGGGGCCGAACTCGGCGTGCAGCGCGGTCGCTGAGTAGCGCGCGACCTCGAGGCCGCTGCAGCGAGTGGGACCGTCCTCCGCGAATGTGGCCACGAGCACGAAACCGCCGGGACGCACGATGCGGAGCACTTGCGACACGTAGCGCACGCGGTCGGCGGGGTCCGTCAGGAAGTGGAAAACGGCGCGATCGTGCCACACGTCGACGGAGGCGCTCGCGAGGGATGCGGCCAGGACGTCGTCCACCATCCACGTCACGGCGTCGGCCGCGGGTCCGAGGCGGTGCTTCGCCTGTTGTATCGCCGCATCGGACAGATCGAGCACCGTCAGCCGTTGATAGCCCGACGCAAGCAATCCGTCGACGAGGGTGGATGCGCCGGCGCCGACATCGAGGATGTGAACGTCACGATCGGGAGCGACCTGTTCGATGAGTTCGCGTGACATCCGCGCTTCGGGTTGGAACCAGCTGAGCTGGTCCGGTCCCTTCGCGCGATACACCTGCTCCCAATGCGATTTCAGGTCCATGGCGAGTGATTCAAAGCTACGCATGCGCACGCCGACCGAAAGACCGCGTTGACGACGAGGGCGGCGGGCAAGCAGGACGGTCCGATTGGCATAGCACGCGCCGCCGTCCTACATTAGGCCGGTCCTCCCGGGAGGGCTCGCATTGTCGTCGGACCCGCGCGACCAGTTGCAGCTGGCGATAGGCAACGCCTATCGCATCGACCGCGAGTTGTCCAGCGGCGGCATGGCGCACGTGTTCGTGGCCGAGGAGCTGTCGACTTCCCGGTGGATCGTCGTGAAGACGCTCTCGTCGGAACAGGCGTCCGCCGTCAATCTGGAGCGATTCCGCCGCGAGATCCTCGTGGCGTCGAGGCTCGAGCATCCGCGAATCGTCCCGGTGCTCGGCGCGGGGCAATCGGCGAGCGTCATCTACTATATGATGCCGTACATCGCCGGAGAGTCGCTCCGCGAGCTGATCGAGCGCGAGGGACAGCTCCCCCTCGATCGCGCCGTGCACATCGCGCACGAAGTCGCGGAGGCGCTCGACTATGCGCATGGGCAGAACATCGTCCACCGCGACATCAAGCCGGCCAATATCCTGATCGGCAATGACGGCCGAGTGGTGGTCGTGGACTTCGGGATCGCACGCGCGATCGAGCAGGCGGTCGACATCCAGAGAGTGACGAGCACCGGCCTCACGATCGGCACGCCGGTCTACATGAGTCCCGAGCAGGGATCGGCCGAGCGTTCCATCGACGGCCGGAGCGACATCTACTCGCTCGGATGCGTGTTGTTCGA
>JADGQS010000063.1 GCA_017881585.1 Gemmatimonadaceae bacterium
GCGATCCGCGCGGCGACGATCAAGATGAAGTTCGTTCCGGTGCTCTGCGGGGCATCGTTCAAGAACAAGGGCGTGCAGGCGCTCCTCGACGCGGTGATCGACTACCTCCCGTCGCCGAAGGACATGCCGCCGATGCAGGGTCACCTGCCGACGCACGACGAGACGTTCGAGGTGCGCGAGGTGAGCGACGAGGCGCCGTTCGCGGCGCTGGCGTTCAAGATCGCGACCGACCCGTTCGTCGGCCGGCTCACCTTCTTCCGCGTGTATTCGGGCGTGCTGAAGGCCGGCTCGTACGTCTACAACTCGAGCAAGGACAAGCGCGAGCGCGTCGCGCGACTGCTGCAGATGCACGCGAACAAGCGTGAGGAGATCGAGGAAGTGCGCGCCGGCGACATCGGCGCCGCCATCGGGCTCAAGGACACGCGCACGGGCGACACGCTCTGCGACGACGAGAAGCCGATCGTCCTCGAGCGCATGAAGTTTCCGAACCCCGTCATCGACGTCGCGATCGAGCCGAAGACGAAGGCCGACCAGGACAAGCTGGGCATCGCGCTGGGCAAGCTGGCCGAGGAAGATCCGACGTTCCGCGTGTTCTCCGATCCGGAGACCGGGCAGACGATCATCTCCGGCATGGGCGAGCTGCACCTGGAGATCCTCGTCGACCGCATGATGCGCGAGTTCAAGGTGGACGCGAACGTGGGACGCCCGCAGGTGGCGTACCGCGAGACGATCCGCAAGCGCGTCGACAAGGTCGAGGGCAAGTTCATCCGCCAGTCGGGCGGCAAGGGCCAGTACGGCCACGTCGTCATCAACGTCATGCCGGCGGAGATGGGACACGGGTTCGTGTTCGAGGACAAGATCACGGGCGGCTCGATTCCGCGCGAGTACATCAAGCCGGTCGAGGCCGGCATTCGCGAGGCGCTCGAGAACGGCATCATGGCGGGCTACCCGATGGTGGACGTGAAGGTCGAGCTGATCTACGGCTCGTACCACGACGTCGACTCGTCGGAAATGGCATTCAAGATCGCGGGCTCGATGGCGGTGAAGGAGGGCGCGCGTGCCGCGCACCCGGTGCTGCTCGAGCCGGTGATGAACGTCGAAGTCGTTTCGCCGGAAGCGTACATGGGCGACGTGCTCGGCGATCTCTCGGCGCGCCGCGGCAAGATCGGCGGCATGACGCAGCGCGGCGAGGCGCAGGTCATTTCGGCGAGCGTTCCGCTCAGCGAGATGTTCGGCTACTCCACGAAGCTCCGGTCGATGTCGCAGGGGCGCGCGGTGTACTCGATGGAGTTCGCGCACTACGAGGAAGTCCCGAAGTCGAAGGCCGAGGAGATCATCGCGAAGGTGAAGGCGTAAGAAGCCGGAAGCCGGAGGACGGACGCCGGAAGACGGAAGAGCTGGTTCAACATTCACTCAGCAGGATTCGACAATGGCCAAGGCAAAGTTCGAGCGCACCAAGCCGCACGTGAACGTCGGGACGATCGGTCACGTGGACCACGGCAAGACGACCCTCACGGCGGCACTTACCAAGGTGTCGGCGGACAGGGGCTATGGTACCAAATACATTTCCTACGACGAAGTCGCGAAAGCGTCTGCGTCGCAGGGACGCCGCGACCCGACGAAGATCCTCACGATCGCGACGTCGCACGTCGAGTATGAGTCGAAGAACCGCCACTACGCGCACGTGGACTGCCCCGGACACGCGGACTACGTGAAAAACATGATCACGGGTGCCGCGCAGATGGATGGCGCGATCCTGGTCGTGAGCGCAGTCGACGGCCCGATGCCGCAGACCCGCGAGCACATCCTGCTGGCAAAGCAGGTGAACGTCCCGCGCATCGTCGTCTTCCTGAACAAGTGCGACCTCGTGGACGACCCCGAGCTCCTCGACCTCGTCGAGCTCGAAGTCCGCGAGCTGCTCTCCAAGTACAACTTCGACGGCGACAACGCGCCGGTCATTCGCGGCGCCGCGATCCGCGCGATCGAGGGCGAGCAGAAGTGGGTCGACCAGATCGACGCGCTCCTCGAGGCACTCGACACGTTCATTCCGCTGCCCGTTCGCGAAATCGACAAGCCGTTCAGCATGCCGGTCGAAGACGTGTTCTCGATCACCGGTCGCGGCACGGTTGCCACGGGTCGTATCGATCGCGGCAAGATCAAGACCGGCGACGAGGTCGCGCTCATCGGTTTCGGTTCCGACAAGAAGGCGGTCGTCACCGGCGTCGAAATGTTCCGGAAACTTCTGGATGACGGGCAGGCGGGCGATAACGTTGGCCTGCTGCTCCGCGGCCTCGATAAGAAGGACATCGAGCGCGGCATGGTCCTGGCGAAGCCCGGCTCGATGACGCCGCACACGAAGTTCGAGGCCGAGGTCTACGTCCTCACGAAGGACGAGGGCGGACGCCACACGCCGTTCTTCAAGGGCTATCGCCCGCAGTTCTACTTCCGCACCACGGACGTGACGGGTTCGATCGAGTTGCCGGCGGGCACGGAGATGGTGATGCCCGGCGACAACATCCAGATGACGATCGAGCTCATCAACCCGATCGCGATGGAAACGACGCTGCGTTTCGCCATTCGCGAGGGCGGACGCACCGTGGGTGCTGGTGTGGTCACGAAGATTCTGGCTTAACTGCAACTGCGAGTAATCGGTATTTGGTCATTGGTCGTTGGTCTAAGGCCAACTACCAAGAACCAATGACCAACGACCGATCACCCGCTTTTCAAAGGAAGTCTCTATGGCTGGCAGAATTCGAATCCGACTCAAGGCTTTTGACCACGCGGTGATCGATCAGGCCGCGGGTGACATCGTGCGCACCGCCGAGAAGACGGGCGCGCAGGTGTCGGGCCCGATTCCGCTTCCGACGAAGACGCAGCGGTGGACGGTCCTCCGCTCGCCGCACGTCGACAAGAAGTCGCGCGAACAGTTCGAGCTCAAGACGCACAAGCGCATGATCGACATCCTCGACACGCGCTCGCAGACGGTGGACGCGCTGACCAAGCTCGACCTGCCGGCTGGCGTGGACGTCGAAATCAAAGTGGAGTAGGTGCGATGATCGGCATCATCGGCAGGAAACTGGGCATGACCCAGATATTCAATGAGGATGGCCAGCAGATCCCGGTGACGGTGGTCGAGGCTGCGCCGAATCCGGTGACGAAGGTCATGTCAAAGGAATCGGCGGGCTTCGACTCCGTGGAAATGGGGCTCGGCTCCCAGAAAATCGCGCGCGAATCCAAGAAGGGTGAGCGCACGCCGCGCGGACGCCGCGCGAACAAGGCGGAGATCGGCCATGCGGCGAAGGCGGGGCTGGTCGCTCCTCCGTCCGTATTGCGCTCGTTCCGCCTCGATGACGCCCAGGGGAAGAACCCGGAGATCCCGTCGTTCAAGGTGGGCGACGTGATCACCGTCGGCGTCTTCGCCGTCGGCGACACCGTGAAGGTCACGGGCACGAGCAAGGGCCGCGGATTCCAGGGCGTGGTGAAGCGCTGGAGCTTCCATGGCGGACCAAACACGCACGGCAACACGAAGCACCGCCGTCCCGGATCCATCGGACCCGGCACGGACCCGTCGCGTGTCATCAAGGGAAAGAAGATGCCCGGACACTTCGGTGCCGAGCGCTGCACGCAGACGCACCTCCGCGTGGAAAAGATCGACGCAGAGCGCAACCTGATTTACATCCGCGGTTCGGTCGCCGGCCCGAAGAATGGGATCGTGCTCGTCCGCAAGCAGGGATAACCGATGCCTGATACCAAGCACACCGAATCAAAGAACGTCGACGCGGCCGCGTACTCCGCGCAGGGAACCCCGCGCGATCGCGTGGCCCTGCCGGCGGACACGTTTGACGGCACGGTGAATCTTCCCGTGATGCACCAGGCCGTGAAGGCCTTCCTGGCCAACCAGCGCCAAGGCAACGCGTCGACCAAGACGCGCGGCGAAGTGATCGGCGGCAACCAGAAGCCGTGGAAGCAGAAGGGCACCGGCCGCGCGCGCCAGGGCTCGATCCGCGCGCCGAACTGGGTGGGCGGTGGAACCGTGTTCGGTCCGCGCCCGCGCAAGTACACCGAGATCGTGCCGAAGCAGGTGCGTGCGCTCGCGCGCAAGAGCGCGTTCAATGCCCGAGCCCGTGAAGGCGCGCTCTTCGTGATCGACGCGTTCGAGTACGATGCGCCGAAGACCGCCAGGCTGCAGCAGCTGCTCGCGCGTCTCGAACTCGCGCATCGCAAAGTGCTCATTCTCACGGACGGCGTGAAACCGAACGTGTTTCTCTCCGGCCGCAACCTGCCGCTCGCACACGTGATGCCGTTCAGCGACGTCTCGACGTACAACATCCTCTGGTCGGATGTGGTGCTGGTCGAGTCCGGCGCGCTCGGCGAAGCAATGGCACCGATGAAGGAAAAGTCTTTGTCGAAAGTGAAGGTGGTCCGCTACGTGGCGCGTGACACGGAGACGCCGGAAGCCGGAAGCACGGAAGCCGGAAGCACGGAAGCCGGAAGCGCGCCGAAGTCGAAGGCCAAGAAGAAGGCCGTGAAGACGAAGGCGGCGACAAAGAAAGCTCCGGCCAAGAAGCCGGCGGCGAAGGCGAAGCCGGCGGCGAAGCCGGCGGCGAAGGTTGCGGCGAAAAAGTCACCAGCCAAGAAGTCGGCTCCCAAGAAGAAGGGGAAGTAACCAATGCCGACTCTTCTCAGAACCATCGTGCGGCCGATCGTCACCGAGAAAAGCTCGGCGGCGTTTCAGGACCGCGGTGAATACACGTTCGAAGTGCATCCCGAGGCGAACAAGCAGGCGATCAAGCAGGCGATCGAGTCGCTGTTCGGCGTGCACGTCACCGGTGTCTGGACGTCGCAGCAGCGCGGGAAACTGCGCCGCGTCGGCGGCAAGGCCGGGCTTCGTCCGCGCTGGAAAAAGGCAATCGTGAAGCTGAAGGAAGGCGACACGATCGAGATCTTCGAGGGCGCATAACCATGGGAATCCGCCAATTCAAACCGGTGACCAAGAGCTCGCGTTTCCGCTCGGTCTCGGATTTCGACGTGATCACACGCACGACGCCGGAGAAGTCGCTGCTCGAGCCGATCAAGAAGAGCGGCGGGCGCGACAACCACGGCCACATCTCAATGCGGCGCATCGGCGGCGGTCATAAGCGCCAGTACCGCATCATCGACTTCAAGCGCAACAAGTTCGGCGTGGTCGGCACGGTGAAGGAGATCGAGTACGATCCGAACCGCACCGCCCGCATCGCGCTCGTCGAATATGCCGACGGCGAGAAGCGGTACGTCATCCACTGCAAGGGACTTTCGCAGGGCGACACGATCGTTTCGGGCCCGGGTTCTGATGTGCGCACGGGCAACGCGATGCCGCTGAAGGAAGTTCCGCTGGGCACCGCGGTGCACAACGTCGAGCTCATTCCGGGCAAGGGCGGCCAGATGGCGCGCTCGGCCGGAACGAGCGTGCAGGTCGTCGCGAAGGAAGGCGACTACGTCACGCTGCGCATGGCCAGCACGGAAATGCGCCTCGTGCACGGCAACTGCATGGCGACGATCGGCGAAGTCGGCAACTCGGAGCACGAGCTGCTCAGCGCAGGCAAGGCGGGTGCGTCGCGCTGGGCCGGCAAGCGTCCGAAGGTGCGCGGTGAAGTCATGAACCCGGTGGACCACCCGCACGGTGGCCGCACACGCGGCGGCCGCAACGTGGTGAGCCCGTGGGGCAAGAAGGAAGGCGTCAAGACGCGCGACAAGAAGAAAGCCTCGCAGCGGTTGTTGGTGCGCGGCCGGAAGCGCGGCAAAGCCACGCAGTAACGCGACATCTAAGGACTCGAGACTATGGCAAGAAGCATTCGAAAGGGGCCCTTCGTTCAGGACAGCCTGCTGAAGCGCGTGCAGGGACTGAACTCGAGGAGCGAGAAGAAGGTCGTCAAGACCTGGTCGCGCGCGAGCACCGTGCTGCCCGATTTCGTCGGGCATACGTTCGCCGTGCACAACGGGAACAAGTTCATCCCGGTGTACGTGACCGAAAACATGGTCGGGCACAAGCTCGGGGAGTTCGCGCCGACGCGGCTCTTCCGCGGTCATACCGCCGCAGGGTCGAAGGCCGCGGCAGAGGCGAAGGCGACGGACCAGAAGGGGCGTCCAGGCGCACCGGCTGCCGCCGCGGCTCCCGCCGCTGCTGCACCGGCCGCGCCCGCCGGCAAGGGAGGCAAGTAAGCCATGTCCGAAGCCCGCGCGATCCAGCGCACGGCGCGCCAGTCGCCCTACAAGATGCGGCTGGTGATCGACCAGGTGCGTGGCATGAACGTCAATGAGGCGCTCGCACTCCTCAAGTTTTCCAAGAAGCACGCGGCGAAGCAGATCGAGAAGGTGCTCAAGAGCGCGGTCGCGAACGCCGAGCAGGCGTCGCGCAACGCGAACGAATCGATCGACGTCGACGCACTGTTCGTGAAGAAGGCCATCGTGAACGAGGGACCGCCGCTCAAGCGCTTCATGCCGGCGGCGATGGGACGCGCGACACCAATCCGCAAACGCACCAGCCACATCGAGATCATCGTGGGCGAGAAGGAAGGTCGATAATGGGACAGAAAACCAATCCGATCGGTTTCCGCCTCGGCGTCTCGAAGCAGTGGCGCTCGAAGTGGTACGCGAAGAGGGACTTTCCGGCGCTGCTCAAGGAAGATGAGCTCCTCCGGAAGTACCTGAAGGCGCGCCTCGCGAGCGCGGCGATCGCCGACATCACCATCGAACGCAAGCCGGGGAAGGTCGTCGTGACCATCCACACGGGCCGTCCGGGCGTGGTGATCGGCAAGAAGGGCGCCGCGGTCGAGGAACTGAAGAACGAGCTCCAGCAGCTGAGCGGCAAGGAAGTCGGGATCAACGTCGAGGAGATCAAGCGCCCGGAGATCGAGGCGCAGCTCGTCGCCGACAACATTGCCGCGCAGCTGGCGCAGCGCATCTCGTTCCGCCGCGCGATGAAGCGCGCGGTGCAGAGCGCGATGCGCATGGGCGCCGAGGGCATCAAGGTGAAGTGCGGCGGGCGCCTGGGCGGCGCCGAAATCGCGCGCGTCGAGGGCTACCACGAGGGCCGTGTGCCGCTCCACACGCTGCGCGCGAACATCGACTACGCGATCAGCACCGCGAAGACCACCTTCGGCACCATCGGTGTGAAGGTCTGGATCTTCAAGGGCGAGATCGTGGAAGATCGCCGCGGCAAGACGTACTCGACCGACGCGTAAGGGAGACGACTGACCAATGCTCGCACCGAAGCGCGTCAAGTTCCGCAAGATGTTCAAGGGCCGCACGTCCGGTATCGCGACGCGCGGTGCCACCGTGGCGTTCGGCACCTATGGGCTGCAGGCGCACGAGCCGGGCTGGGTGACGGCGCGCCAGATCGAGGCCGCTCGTGTGGCGCTGACGCGCCACATCAAGCGCGGCGGCAAGGTCTGGATCCGCATCTTCCCGGACAAGCCGATCACGAAGAAGCCCGCGGAAACCCGAATGGGAAAGGGCAAGGGATCGCCCGAGCTTTGGGTGGCCGTGGTGAAGCCGGGCCGCGTGATGTTCGAGATCGAGGGCGTCACCAAGGAGATCGCGCAGAAGGCGCTCGGTCTGGCGGCGGCCAAGCTCTCCGTGAAGTCGAAGTTCATAGCTCGTGAGGAGGCGCATACCGAATGATGAAGCCAGCACAGATCCGCGAGCTCTCGCTTGACGAAATGCAGGCGCGCATTTCGGAACTCGAGGAGGAGCGTTTCCGCCTCCGGTTCCGCAGCGCGACCGAATCGCTCAACGATCCGCTTCGCCTGCGGGTGATACGCCGAGACATCGCGCGGCTCAAGACCGTGTTGCGCGAACAGCAGACCAAGGCCGGCGCCGTACGCGCGGGTGGGAGATAGTCATGGCAATAGAGAACGCCGGTACGAACAGCGCGGAGACGCCGGATCGCAATTCGCGCAAGACGCGCACGGGAATCGTCGTGAGCGACAAGATGCAGAAGACGGTGGTCGTCGCGATCGAACGTCGCGTCGCGCACCCGGTCTACGGCAAGATGATCACCCGGACCAAGCGCCTGAAGGCGCACGACGAGGAGAACTCGGCGAAGACCGGTGACACCGTGCGCATCGTGGAAACCCGTCCGCTGTCGAAGGACAAGCGGTGGCGTGTGGTCGAGATCGTCGATCGCGCGCGCTAAGAGGATAAGCCAATGATCCAGCAGGAATCGATGGTCAAGGTGGCGGACAACTCGGGCGCGAAGACGGCGCTCGTGATCCGCGTGCTTGGCGGAACGCGCCGGCGGTACGCCGGGCTCGGCGACGTCGTCATCGTCGCCGTGAAGAACGCGCTCCCCAACGGCCAGGTGAAGAAGTCGGACGTGGCGCGCGCCGTGGTGGTGCGCACCGTGAAGGAGACGCGACGCAAGGACGGGAGCTACATCCGGTTCGACGAGAACGCCGTCGTGATCATCAACGAAGAGGGCGAGCCCAGGGCGACCCGCATTTTCGGACCGGTCGCCCGAGAGCTGCGCGAAAAGAAGTACATGAAGATCGTCTCGCTGGCGCCGGAGGTCCTGTAACATGCGCGTCCTGACGCACCGAAAGACCCGCGGCAAGCGGAACCGCACGCGGCACGAGATCAACGCCGAGCGCGAGAAGATTCACGTCGTGAAGGGCGACACCGTGCGCGTGGTGCGCGGCGACGACAAGGGCAAGGAAGGGAAGATCATCCGCGTGCACACCAAGACGGGACGCGTGGTGATCGAGGGTGTGAACATCGTGAAGAAGCATCGCAAGGCGCGCCGTGCCGAGGAGCAGTCGGGGATCATCGAGATGCCCGCTCCGCTGCACGCGTCCAATGTGATGCTGCTCGACCCGAAGTCTGGCGCGCCGACGCGCATTCGCGCGAAGATCGACACAGACGGAACGAAGGAGCGCATCAGCGTGAAGTCGGGCGACGCAATCACGCGTCCCGGCAAGAGCTGAGCGGAGACTGACAGATGGCGACGACTGAGAAGGACAAAAAGGAAGGCGGCAAGAAGGACGCCGGCAAGAAGGACGCCGGCAAGAAGGACGCCGGCAAGAAGGAGAAGTCGGGCGGCAGCAAGAAGCGTCAGGCGACGCAAGCCGCCCCGGCCAAGGAACACACGGGGGTCGGCCAGCCGGCGCCGGAGCCGCGCCTTCGCACGTACTACGCGAAGACGGTGCGCCCGAACCTGGCCAAGCAGTTCGGCCTGAAGAATGTGCACGAGATCCCGAACCTCGAGAAGATCGTGCTGAACGTCGGCATGAGCGAGGCGATCAAGCAGCCGAAGGTTCTCGATGCGGTTGTCGAGGAGCTCGGCATCATTACAGGCCAAAGGCCGACGAAGAAGAAGGCTAAGAAATCAATAGCCAACTACGGTCTTCGGCAGGGACAGGAGATCGGCGTAGCGGTGACGCTGCGCGGGGCCCGGATGTGGGAGTTCGCCGACCGGTTCATCACGACGGCGATCCCGCGCATTCGCGACTTCCGCGGCCTCTCTACGCGCGCCTTCGACGGCCGCGGCAACTACAGCCTCGGCGTGAAGGAGCAGATGATTTTCCCGGAGATCAACTACGACCAAGTGGAGCAGATCCACGGTATGGACATCACGTTCGTCACGACGACGAACAAGGATGACCAGGCGTTCGCGCTGCTGCGCGAGCTGGGAATGCCGTTCCGCGGTGACGACAAGCCGATCGTCGTGAACGCGAACCAATAAGGGCCGGAAGCCGGAAGACGGAAGACCGCAACAACCAACGCAACTCACGAGACCCCGATGGCGAAAAAGAGCAGCATCGAGAAGAACGAGCGCCGCAAGCGGATGACGCTGCAGTACGCGGCCAAGCGGAAGGCCTTCAAGGCCGTCATGCACGATCCGAAGTCCACCGACGCGCAGAAGCTCGCGGCGCAGACGGGACTGCAGAAGCTGCCGCGCAACTCGTCGCCCCAGCGCGTGCGCAACCGGTGCTCGATGACCGGGCGGGCCCGCGGCTACGTGGCGACATTCGGGCTTTCGCGTATCGCGTTTCGTGAAATGGCGTTGATGGGACTTATCCCGGGAGTTCGAAAAGCTTCCTGGTAAAGAAGGGAAGGGCGTAAAAAGTCATTGGTCGTTGGTCGTTAGTAAACAGCCGAAAACCAATGACCAACGACCAAGAACCGATTACTCGCAGTTACAGCACTCTCACTCCTTAGAAGTCCGCGGAATCGCGCGGAAACCATAGGGAACACAGGAAATCGCTCTATGAGCATGACCGACCCAATTGCCGACATGTTGACGCGGATCCGCAACGCGTGCGGATCGAAGCATCGCCGCGTCGACATCCCGGCATCGAAGATGAAGCTCGAGATCGCCCGGCTGCTGAAGGCCAACAACTTCATCACGGACTACAAGACTGTCGCGGCTGCCGATGGCAGGCCGCTGCTCCGCGTCGTGCTCAAGTACGCGCAGGGCGGACAGCCGGTGATCCGTGAGCTGAAGCGTGTGTCGAGCCCCGGCCTCCGGAAGTACGTCGCGGTGACGGAAATCCCGCGCGTTCGCAACGGCCTCGGCGTCGCGATCCTCAGCACCTCGAAGGGGCTGATGACCGATCGCGAGGCACGCGCGCAGCGCACCGGCGGCGAACTTCTCGCTCTCGTCTGGTAAGGAGAACGAGAACATGTCACGTATCGGCAAGATCCCGATCCAGATCCCCAAGGGCGTCACCGTCACCGTAAAAGGACACGAAGTCACGGTGAAGGGACCCAAGGGTGAGCTCCATCGGACGATGCACTCGGATATCGGTGTCACGCTGGAAGGCGAAGTCCTCACGGTTTCGCGTCCCTCCGACGAACCGATGCACAAGTCGTTGCACGGACTTTCGCGCACCCTCGTCGCCAACATGGTCGAAGGCGTGACGAAGGGATACTCGAAGCAGCTCGAGATCACGGGCGTCGGCTACAAGGCTGAAGTTCGTCCCTACGGACTGCAGCTCGCGCTCGGCTTCTCGCACCAGATCGAGTATAAGGCGCCGAACGGCATCAAGCTGCTCGCGCCAGTGCCCACGCAGGTCGTCATCGAAGGCGCGGACAAGCAGGTCGTGGGACAGGTGGCCGCCGAGATTCGCTCGTTGCGTCCGCCCGAGCCGTATAAGGGCAAGGGAATCAAATACGCCGGCGAAGTGATTCGCAGAAAGGCCGGAAAGGCGGGAGGTAAGTAATGCCTGGTCAACGTGTACCAAAGACGCGCGCCGGTCTGCGCACGCGACGCCATATTCGCGTTCGCGCGAAGGTGAAGGGCACGCTCGAGCGTCCGCGCCTGGTCGTGTTCCGTTCAGACAAGCACATCTACGCCCAGCTGGTGAACGACGTGTCGCAGCGCACGATCGCGACGGTGTCGGATCAGGGCTTCACGGGCAAGAAGAGCGAGAAGTCTGTTGCCGTGGGGAAGAAGATTGCCGAGAAGGCCAAGGCCGCCGGCATCAGCAAGGTCGTGTTCGACCGCGCTGGGTACCAGTATCACGGCCGCGTGAAAGCGGTGGCCGACGGAGCCCGCGAAGGCGGGCTGGAGTTTTAAATGGCTGACAACGAAGGAAAGAGCGAGCCGGCACCGGCAGCACCGGCAGCACCGGCAGCACCGGCAGCACCGGCAGTGCCGGCCGAGACGGCTGAAGCGCCTCGACAGGCTCCGCGCACGGGCGGTAGCGCCCGGAGCGGCGGCGGCAGCGCGCGCAGCGGCGGCGGCCCAGGCGGCCGTGGCCGTGGCGCACCGGGCGGCGGCGGTGGTCGCGGCCGTGGTGGTCCGGGCGGCGGTGGCGGGCCGGGTGGCGGTGCGGGCGGTCGCGGACGAGGTCCGGGCGGCGGTGCCGGTGGACGCGGGCCGGGCGGGGATCGCGGTGGACGCGGCGGCCCCGGGCAGGATCGCGGTGAAGGCAGCGATCTCGTCGAGAACGTGATTGCGATCAACCGCGTCGCGAAGGTCGTGAAGGGCGGCCGTCGCTTCTCGTTCAACGCGCTCGTCGCCGTCGGCGACGGGCAGGGCAAGGTCGGCATCGCGACCGGCAAGGCGAACGAAGTGTCCGAAGCGGTCCGCAAGGCCGTCGACGGCGCGCGCCGCCACATGGTCTCGATTCCGATGACCGGTTCCACGATTCCGCACGAGATCGTGGGCAAGCACGGCGCAGGAAAGGTTCTCATGAAGCCCGCAGCGCCCGGAGCCGGTGTGATCGCCGGCGGCGCGGTGCGTGCCATCATGGAATGCGCCGGCATCACGGACATCCTCACCAAGTCGCTCGGTTCGACGAACCCGCACAACATGGTTCTCGCGGCGATGGAAGGGCTCGCCGCACTGACGACGGTCGAGCAGATCGCACGCGAGCGCGGCGTCGAGCCAAGCTCGCTCGGCTACCGTTCGCGCGCCAAGTCGAAGGAGGCCGCACATGCCTAGGACATTCGTATGGCACCGTTCGCGCGGCCCAAAGACGACCGCGCCGAACACGCTCACGAAGGGGAACGTGCTGATCCGCCAGGTGAAGAGCGGACTCGGCCAGACGGCGCGGATGAAGGCGAATCTCGAGGCGCTCGGCCTCAGGCATCACCAGAGCGAGGTGACGCACCCGGATTCGCCGTCGCTGCGCGGCATGATCAAGAGAGTCCGTCACCTGGTGACGGTGACCAAGGTCAAGGAGTAGTCCCGTGTCTGAAGAAAAGATCGGCCTGCACAACCTGGCGCCCGCGCACGGTTCGCATCGCAACCGCAAGCGGCTCGGCCGCGGCCCGGGATCGGGCACCGGCAAGACGTCGGGCAAGGGCCATAAGGGCATCAAGGCGAGGTCGGGCCACCACGGCCACGGCGGAAACAAGCCGCACTTCGAGGGCGGGCAGATGCCGCTCACGCGGCGCGTGCCGAAACGCGGGTTCACGAACCCGTTCCGCATCGAGTCGCAGGTCGTACACCTCATGGACCTCACGCTGCTGCCGAAGGGCGCAGAGGTGACCCGTGAGACGCTCGCCGCGGCGGGGCTCATTCGCTCGGCGAAGGGCCACGCGAAGCTGCTGGCCAACGGTGAAATCACGCACGCGGTGACGGTGCGCGGAATCAAGATGAGCGCCGCGGCCCGCGAGAAAATCGTGGCGGCCGGCGGTCGCGTCGAGGAGTAAGAGAAGCACATGGCCCAGGCCAACACGACTCAGGCGCTCTCGAACATCTACAAGACGCCGGAGCTCTGGCAGAAGATCACGTTCACGTTCATCTGCCTGGTGATCTACCGGGTGGGCTCGCACGTCGCGACACCGGGTGTCGACGTGCAGGCGATGATCGACTACTTCTCGTCGCAGAACAAGGGCGGCGGCGGACTGCTCGGGCTCTACGACCTGTTCGTGGGCGGTAACCTGTCCCGCGCGACGATTTTTGCGCTGGGCATCATGCCGTACATCTCGGCCTCCATCTTCGCGCAGATCGGCGCGGCGGTCATCCCGACGCTCGACAAGATGCAGAAGGACGAAGAAGGCCGGAAGAAGATCACGCAGTGGACGCGCTATGCCACCGTCGCCCTGGCGATGGTACAGGCGTGGGGCTTCGCGCTGTTCACCGAGAGCGTGCAGGGCGCGGTCTCCACGCCGGGCCTGGGCTTCAAGATCGAGATGACCTTCGTGCTCACCGTGGGCGCGATCTTCGTGATGTGGCTCGGCGAGCAGATCACGGAGCGCGGGCTCGGCAACGGCGCGTCGCTCATGATCTTCTTCTCGATCGTCGAGCGCTTCTGGCCCGCGATCGGGGACACGTACCGCTTCTATACGACCGGCGCGACGAACCTGCTCGCGCTGATCGCGCTCGCCTTCCTGATGGTGGCCGTCGTCGGCTGCGTGGTGACGATCACCATCGCCGCGCGGCGCATCGCGATCCAGATCCCGCAGCGCTCGATGGCGCGGGGACGGATGCGCGAGGCGGCGAAGAACTTCATTCCGCTCCGCATCAACTCCGCGGGCGTCATGCCGATCATCTTCGCGTCGTCGCTGATCGTGGTGCCGGGCGCGCTGGCGCAGGTGAGCGGCAACGATTTCTTCAAGAACCTGTCCGAGTACCTGATGCCGGGCACGTGGGCGTACGCCATCCTCACGGCCGCGCTCATCATGTTCTTCACGTACTTCTACACGTCGATCATCTTCAACCCGATCGACCTCGCGGAGAACCTGAAGAAGCAGGGCGGCTTCATTCCGGGCATCAAGCCCGGCGCGAAGACGGCGGACTACATCGATCACGTGGTCATGCGCATCACGCTGCCGGGGGCCATTTTCCTGACCCTCATCGCGCTGCTGCCGGTCTGGATCGGCGGCTTCATCAACGTGAACTTCCGCTTCGGCGGAACGTCGCTGCTGATCGTGGTCGGCGTCGCGCTCGACACGCTCGCGCAGATGCAGCAGCACCTGCTCCTGCGGAAGTACGACGGCTTCATGAAGAAGGGGCGCGTGCGGTTCCGCGGGCGCTCGCAGGGCGGCTTCTAGGGGAGGCATCGGCCGATGATCGTCGTGCTGCTCGGGCCGCCGGGCTGCGGCAAGGGGACGCAGGGGGACCGCATCGCCGTCGACCTCGGCGTCCCCAAGATTTCCACAGGCGATGTCATCCGCGCGGCGATCGCCGCCGGAACCCCGCTCGGCCTCAAGGCCAAGGCCGCGTACGACCGCGGCGACCTCGTCCCCGATGACGTGATCATGGGGATCATCCGCGAAACGATCGCGGCGCCGGAGCAGGCGCGCGGCGTGATCCTCGATGGCGTCGTGCGCACCGTCCCGCAGGCGGAAGGGCTCGCCCAAGTGCTCGCGGCGCTCGGCCGGAAACTCGACGTGGTGATGCTCTTCGAGATCCCCGACGAGCTGCTCGTCTCGCGGCTCAGCGCGCGCACGATGTGCGACGCGTGCCAGATGACCTTCACGGGGCGCGCGCCCGGCGAGACGCACGAAGAGTGCGAGAAATCGCCCAAGGGCACCCTCATGCGCCGCAAGGACGACGAGCCCGACGCCGTGCGCAATCGCCTGCGTGTGTATCAGGCGCAGACGGCGCCGGTGATCGCGTGGTACGCCGCGCACGGCGCGAACATCGCGCGCGTCGATGGAGTGGGTACTGTGGACGAGGTGAGAAATCGCGCTCGCAAGGCTGTCGGTTTGAGCTGATGGTACAGCTCAAGTCACCGAGAGAAATCGAGATGATGGCCGCGGGCGGAAAGATCCTCGCGGCGGCGCACGAAAAAGTTCGCGCCGCGATTCGCCCCGGCGCTACCACGATGGATCTCGACAAAGTCGCCGAGGACTTCATCCGGTCGCACGAAGGCGCCACGCCGAGCTTCAAGGGACTGTACGGATTTCCCGCGAGCATCTGCGCCTCGATCAACGAGGAGATCGTGCACGGCATTCCGTCGCCGAAGCGCGTGCTGAAGGAAGGCGACATCATTTCGGTGGACATCGGCGTCTTCTACGGCGGGCTGCACACCGACTCGGCGAACACCTGGCCGGTGGGCGCCATCGACGAGAAGACGACGAAGCTTTTACGCGTGACGAAGGATGCGCTCGAGGCAGGACTCGCCGCCGCGACGGTCGGCAACTACGTCGGCGACATCGGCCATGCGATCGAGACGGTCGTGCTCAAGGGCGGATTCTCGGTGGTGCGGGAGCTCGTGGGCCACGGCGTGGGCCATCTGATGCACGAGGAGCCGCAGGTGCCGAACCACGGCAAGCCGAAGCGTGGGATGAGGCTCGTGAACGGGCTGACGCTCGCGATCGAGCCGATGGTGAACGTGGGGAGCGCCGCGACACGCACGCTGGGAGACAAGTGGACGGTGATCAC
>JADGQS010000064.1 GCA_017881585.1 Gemmatimonadaceae bacterium
GCGTACAGTCCCGCCGTTGCCTTTGCCATGGCGTCAACGGTCGTCTTTTTCGGGCTGTTCCTGTTTGCGGTAAGCGCACGATCCAGAGGACCCGGTCCCCGAGGCGCATGGGAGCGCGGCGCGACCATACCTCCAACGATGTAGTGCTCGGACACCCATACGGGCGATAGTCGCGTGTCGTGCTCGCGCCTATCGTCCGTGAGGGTCTGTCCAAGTCACGAAAAAGGAGGCGACGTGCCGAAGAAATCAATGCCAGCCGCCGGAGATCCGGCCGATCGAGATAACCGTATCAGCCGCGCGCGGCTGATCGAATTGCTCAACGAAGACTTGGCGAGAGAGTACCAGGCCATCATCGCATACGTCGTCTACTCGCAGGTGCTCAAGGGCGCGAAGTACATGTCGATCGCGAAGGAGCTCGAAGCTCACGCGGGTGAGGAGCTGAAGCACGCCATCATCATCGCCAAGCAGATCGACTACCTCGGCGGCGATCCCACCGTGATCCCCAACAAGGTCAAGACGTCGGACAAGGCCGAGGCGATGCTGCGCTTCGACCTGCAGAACGAAACCGACACGATCCGGGCCTATCGCGACCGCGTACGCCAGTGCGAATCGCTCGGCGAGTTCGCGATGGCCGAGCACATACGCGCCATCCTCATGCAGGAGCAGGAACACCAGATCGATCTCGCGACGGCGCTCGGCGAGGATCCGCCGGACATGACATCGTGACCTGCCGGTCGTGCGCCCTCTCGCTCATGCGGGAGGGCGCACGACTCATAACAACGAATCCGCGAGCCGAGCCATGTTCTGGGCCACTTTCGCGACGAACGGGCGGCGGCCCCATTCGTCGGCGTCGAGCAGGTCGCTGTCGGCGAAGTAGCGCGCCTGCACCCGCGCCAGCTCCGCGACGACGGCGGGATCGAACACCATCAGGCTGATCTCCGCGTTCAGCGCGAAGGAACGGATGTCGATGTTCGTCGTGCCGAGCACGGCGACCTGGTCGTCGACGCTCCAGTGCTTGGCGTGGAGGAAGCGCGGCCGGTAGAGATGGATGTGCACGCCGACGGCGAGGAGGTCTTCGTAGTATGCGCGCTGCGCGAACTGGCTGAACGGCTGGTTCGCATGTTTCGAGACGACGAGGTGCACGTCCACACCGCGGGTCGCCGCTGTCCGGAGCGCCTGGAGAAACGGCTCGTCCGGAATGAAATACGGCGTGGTGATCACGACGGATTTCTGTGCGGCGTACAGCAGCGCGACGAACAGGTCGCGCGTGTTCTCGCGCGGATAGCCCGGGCCGCTCGGCAGCACCTGCGCCACCGACTCTCCGACGACCGCGATGCCGGCGGCAAGCTCCTGAAGATTCAGGCGCTGGTTCGTCTCGAGGGACCAGTCGGTGAGGAACACGGCCTCGAATTGCGCGACCACGGGTCCGGTCACGCGTGCCATCAGCTCTTCGTTCGGATACCCGACGACAAAAGTGGCATCGGCGAGGTTCTGCGAGCCGGTGTAGCCGACGAGTCCGTCGATGACGACGATCTTCCGGTGGTTGCGCAGATCGAAGCGGCCGGCGCTCCGCCGGAATACCCCCACCGGAAGCATCGCGCGAACGTCGATGCCTGCCGCGCGCAGGCGGGGGGCGAGGCGGGCGAGGCCGTGCTCGCCCCCGACGGCGTCGATCAACACGCGGCATTGCACGCCGCGCGCCGCCGCGCGCAGCAGGGCGTCGGCCACGCTTCGGCCCGTCGCGTCGTCCTCGACGATGTAGAAGAGGAGATGCGCGTGGTGCCGCGCGCCGTCGAGATCGGCGATCAGGCGCGCGATCGAGGCGGCATAATCGTCCAGCAGCTCGACGCGGTTGCCGCCGAACGGCTCGAAGTCGCCCATTGCATACGCAAGCGTCGAGGCCGATTCATATGCAGGCGGAACGGTGCCCAGCACTGATCGTTTGGCGAGCAGCTTCGCCTCGGTCCGGCGGATGTCTTTCGACGCGCGCGCCTGTTTCTCGCGGCGGAGCTGCGGGACGCGGATGCGGCCGAACAACGCGTACATGATCAGGCCGGGCCAGGGCAGCAGGAAGATCAGCAGCAGCCAGGTTCGCGTGGCCGCCGATGCGCGCCGCTGGGGCACGTACACCAGCATCACGAGCCGGATGATCCATTCGCTGATGTAGTACGGGGTTTCGAACAGCGCCGGCGTCATATGGCGGGCTCCCTGCTGTCTGAGGTTTTCAGATTTCGAGCTGCGTGCCCAGTTCGACGACCCGATTGGGTCTCAATCCGAAGAAGGCGGAGATCGGAGTCGCATTGCGATGCATGAATCCGAACAGGTGCTCACGCCAGCTGGCCATGCCCGGCTTGCGAGACGGCACGACCGTCTCGCGGCTGAGATAGTAGGTGGTCTCCGTCGGCGTGAGTGCGAGCCCATGTGGCTCGGCAAGGCGGAGCAGCGCGGGCACGTTCGGGTGTTCCATGAACCCGTAGCGGCCCGCCACTCGCCAGAAGCCGTTCCCGAGAGAGGCGACGTCAATGCGCTCGCGCGCATGGATATAGGGGACGCGTTCGGTAATCACGGTCAGCAGCACCACCGTTTCATGCAGGATCCCGTTGTGTTTCAGGCTCTGCAGCAGCGCCGGCGGCACGTCCTCCGCGGCGGCATGCATGAAGACCGAAGCGCCATGAGCGCGCGGCGGCGGATTGCCTTTGATCGAGGCGATGAATGAAGTGACGGAGACGGCGTGCGCGTCGTACGCGGCGTGCAGCAGCGCCCGGCCGCGGGTCCACGTCGACAGCAGCGTGAAGACCACGGCGGCGATGACAAGCGGGAACCAGCCTCCCTCGGCGATCTTGATCAGGTTCGCGCCCAGAAATGCGGAGTCCACGAGGAAGAGCGCGGTGGCCACGGCGCCAACCAGCGGCACCGACCATTCCCACTTACGTCGCGCTACGATCGCGAACAGCACGGTGGTGATGGTCATGGTCCCCGCGACGGCGAGGCCATACGCCGATGCCAGCGCATCGGACCTGCGGAACGCCAGCACGACGGCGAGGCACGCGAGCATCAATATCCAGTTGAGCCCCGGAAGGTAGATCTGGCCGATTTCACTCGACGAGGTGTGCACCACGCGCACTCGAGGGAGGTAGCCGAGCTGGGCAGCCTGCGCGGTCATCGAGAACACGGCGGCGATGAGCGCCTGCGAGGCGACCACCGTCGCGGCCGTGGCCAGCGCCACCATGGGATAGAGGGCCCACGCGGGGACCGCGTTGAAGAACGGGCGCCCGGCAGCCTCAGGGTGCTGCAAGAGCAGAGCGCCTTGACCGAGGTAGCTCAAGACCAACGAGGGGAAGGCCAGCAGATACCACGCAAGGCGGATCGGGCGAGTGCCGAAGTGACCCATGTCCGCGTACAGCGCTTCGACCCCGGTGAGACACAGGACCACCGCGCCGAGCACGACGACTCCGTGCCATCCGTTGCTGACGAAGAAGCGCACGGCCCAGCGCGGGTCCAGCGCGGCCAGGGCCGCGGAGCCGTGCGTCGCCAGGCTCCAGACGCCGAGCGCGGAAATCGCGACGAACCACGTGGCGACGATGGTCCCGAACACCGTCCCCAGACGGCCGGATCCGAATCGCTGGATCGAGAACAGGGCAACGAGGATCACCAGCGCGAGCGGAAGAACGAAGGGATGCAACACCGGCGTGGCCACCTCGAGCCCTTCGATCGCGCTGAGTACCGAGATCGCCGGCGTGATGATGCCGTCGCCGTAGAGCAATGCGGTGCCGACGAATCCAACCGCGAGCACGAGCCAAACGGCGCGCCCCTGCGATCGTGCCGGCTTGGCATCGGTCCGGCGCGCGCCGAGTGCCAAGGTGAGCAGCGCGAGGATGCCGCCTTCCCCGTTGTTGTCGGCCCGCATGATGATCGCGATGTACTTGATGCTTACCACCACGACCAGCGACCAGACAAAGAGCGAAACCGCCCCCATGACGTTGCCGGTCGTGGGAGGGACTGCGGTCGGGCCGTTGAAGCACGCCTGCAGCGCGTAGAGCGGGCTCGTGCCGAGATCTCCGAACACGACGCCCAGCGCGCCAAGCGTCAGAATGCCGAGGCGACGCTTCGCGCGCTCGCCTGTCCGTGATGCCGCCGGAGGCGTGGCCGTCAAAAGGAGCGCGCCTGGTTCAGAAACCAACCTCCGGGAAACCGGCCGCCAGCAGAACGCCGTTAGCGCTGTCGATTCGCACTCGTAACTATATATGATATGCCCGCGCGGGGCGGCGTGCCCCAATCCCCGATCAGGCTCAAGTCGCGCCGACACGCTTGCTCGGGATCGGAATTTGTGCCAGCCTAGATGAGCAACTGTCAGCGCCGGCCTCCGCTTAGACCCGATTCCGCCGTCATGGGGTAGTACACCTAATGCCGACCGTCCCGCACCACGACAGGCGCCGTCCCTGGCGCACCGTATCCATGCTCGCGGCGGCGGCACTCACGATGCTGCCGATCGCGGCTCGACGCGCGCCCGCGCAGAGTCATTTCGCCGAGATCGACGCGTACGCCGATGCCGCGCCCGCTTCGGCCGAACGGTCCGTCCCCACGCTCGCCGCCTACCTTGCCCGCGGCGGCCGCGACGACCTCACACGCGCGCGCGCCGTGTATCGCTGGGTGACGCGCCATATCGATTACGACGCACTCGGCTTTCGCACCGGCAACTACGGCGACCTGAGTGCGGAGGCAGTGCTGCGCCGCAGAGTCTCGGTCTGCGACGGCTACTCCAGTCTCGTCCAGGCGCTCGGCGCGGCCATGGGGCTTCAGGTCGAAATCGTCAACGGATGGTCCAAAGGGTACGGCTACAATTCCGGCGAACGGTTCGATGGTCGCACGAATCACTCGTGGAACGCCGTGCGCGTCGACGGACGCTGGCGTCTGATGGATGCCACATGGGGGAGCGGATATCTCGACGAACGCATGAAGTTCTTTCGGAATTTTCTGGAACACTATTTTCTCACCGCGCCGGACGCGTTCGTCTTCGATCATTTTCCCGCGGACCCACGCTGGCAGCTCGTGGACCGCCCGCTCTCGCTGGCGGAGTTCGCGGACATGGTGTACCTGCGGCCGCTGTTCTTTCAGGCGGGCTTCAAGATCGTGAGTCACAGCCACGCGCGCATCGCAGCCGACGATCGCGTCACGGTCACGCTCGGTGTGACCCAGCCGGTCGAGATCATTGCGGAGCTCGTTGATCCCGCAACGGACCGGCGGATCACGGGAGAGTTCGTCTTCGCGCAGGTGGACGACACACACGCCGAAATCAGCGCGGCCTTCCCGCACGCCGGCGACTACATCATGCGCGTGTTCGCCAAAGGTCGCGGCGCGACGGGTCCGCTCGGCTGGGTCCTCGACTATCGCGTGGAGGCGTCGCGCGGTACTCGCGACGCGGCATTTCCGACTCCGTACAGCAGCTTCGCGTCGAGAGGCGCGTGGCTGTTCGAGTCGCTCGACGGGGCGCTCCACATCGGCCACAGCTATCGCTTCAGGTTGCGCGTGCCCGGAGCAATCGAAGTGATGCTCGACAACGGTGGTCGTCGCACCATGCTCGCGCGGGTCGGCGACGAGTTCTCCACCGAGACGAATGCGGCGCCGGGCCCATCCGTGATCTACGCGAAGTACGGCGTGGGCGGAGACTATCTCGGCTTGCTGAAATACGTTGGGCGGTGAACAGGTCGCGCGCCTTGTCCGGATCAGCGCGGCATGGCACGAAGATGGTGCAACAGGTCTCACGCCGACGCGCGAGTTCGTCCGGTGACGAACCACGACATCACTCCGCCCGTTCCGTCGGTCTCCAGAACTCCGCGCTTCTCCAGCACGAACGGCGCGTCCAGTAGCCGCCGGGTGCTCTCCGACAGCTGCACACGTCCGGCCACGCCGTGGGATTCCATGAGGCTCGCGGTGTTCACGGCGTCACCCCATACATCGTAGACGTACATGCGCTTGCCTATGACGGCCGCGACCACGGCACCCGTGGCGATGCCGATGCGCACCTGCAGCGTGTGGTCTGTGCGTTCATTGAAGCGGTCCAGCGCAATGACCATGTCGAGCGCCAAGTGCGCCGATTGCATCGCACAATCAGTCGATGATGTGGGTATGCCGCAGGCGGCCATGTACGAGTTCCCGAGCGTCTTGATCTTCCTCAGGCCGCGCTCCCGCACAAGATAGTCGAAGCTGGTGAAGATCTCGTCGAGGAGACTCGCCAGTCGCTCCGGCCCCACCGCTGGTGCGAGGTCGGTGAATCCGATGATGTCCGCGATCAACACCGTCACATTCGCGAAACTCTCCGGCGTGACGTCGGGCCGCGCCTGAAGCCGCGCAGCAATCGAATCGGGCGGCACGTGTAAAGCGAGCCGCTCCGATACCTTCCGTTCCGCCACCACCTGGTCGAACAGTGTCTTCAGCTCGTCATTCTTGCGGCGGATCGCCACGTTCAACAGGCGGACCTCCAGCATGTTGTGCACACGCGTCAACACTTCGGCCGTGTCGAACGGCTTGCTGATGAAATCCTTTGCTCCGGCCCGGAGCGCGCGCAACTTGTGATCCGGCAGGGCGGTGATCACCAGGACCGGCAGGTAGCCGCCCTTTTCGATCTGCTTCAGCCCTTCCATCACCTGGAATCCGTCCATGCCGGGCATCTGGAGATCGAGCACGATCAGGTCGTAACAATTCTTCGCATGCAGCTCGCACACCGCATACGGATCGAGCGTGGACGTGATACCCACGTAGCCGGCGCTGCGCAGTATCACGTCGAGCAGCTTGACGTTGGTTTCCTTGTCGTCGACGATCAGGATCTTCGCGTCGAGGACCCCGTCGCGAATGGTCGCCGCAGCCGGAACGCCGACGGGCGGGAAGACGACCGGTTCCGCGTTCACTCCGCCGCTCCGCTCGAGTGCTTCGCTTCATCCACCCGGTCAGCGTCACGAATGTCCTGTGCGAGCTGCGTCGCGATCTGGCCCGCCTCAGGAGCCGCCGAGCCCGCACTCATTTGTTCGTACGTGGCCTCGGTCTTCGCGTTCCGAGCCTTCTCTGACCGGTCGACACTGTCGTCGCCGGGCATCTCCACGCGCAGTTCGTCCAGAATCATCAGCAGCCCGGCCGCGATCGGCAGGGCGAGCAGGGCGCCCATGACGCCCATCAATGTTCCTCCAGCAAGGAGCGCGAGGATGACCATCGTCGGCGACAGCCGCAGCACATGCCCGTACACCCTCGGTACGAGGATGCGGCTCTCGAATTCCATATAGACCATGAAGGCAATCAGCACCACGCCGGCTACCGGCAACCCGCGGGGAAGAGCGGCGAGGACCGCGGGGAGGATGACGAGTAATCCGCCGATGAAGGGGATGACGTCACACAAGGTCGCGAACAACGCGAGCGACAGGGCGTTCGGGACCTTGCAGGCCACGAGGAGCACAAAGCTGAAGACGCCGATCGCCGCGCACGTGATGAACTGCCCGCGCATGTAGCCGCCGACGATGGTCTCCATGTTCTGGAGGATGCGTGCCAGTCGCATGTGGTATTCGCGTGGCACGATCGCGTAGGCCACGCCGCGCACACGCTTGCCGTCCGCGAGGAGATAGAACGACAGCACCAGTGTCGTTGCACCGTATCCAACCAGCATGGCGGCCCGCGATGAATAGCCCATCGGGTTCTGCTCGATGCGAGCGAACGTCTGGTCGATTCCCGCGTTCTGCGCGATGTGCGCGAGGGGCACGGTAACGCTGCGCTCGTTGAGAAACGCGATCAACCGCGCTTGAAGAGCCGGCGCGTCGTGCACCATCTGCGTGACCTGCTCGATGATCGGCGGCATGGTCAGGAAGAGCAGCAGCGCCGCGATCGCACTCAACGCGACAAAGAGGAGAATCAGCGCGTACAGGCGCGCGATCCCGCGCTTCTCCATCCATTCGACCAGCGGATTGAACGTCCCCGCGAGGATCAGCGCGACGAGCAGAACCAGTCCGACGGTCCGGAGCTGGTACACCAGCCACATGCCCACGATCGTCGCCACGATCAGGGCGATCGACCGCGGTGTGATGACGTCGGGCCTGTCCTGCTTGAGGTCCCTCATGCACTTCCTGCGCTGACCGTGACGGGCGTACGCTCTCCATCAGCAAGGGCGTATCATTCCTTGTCAGTCTAGCTAAGGCGGAGTCTCATTCATATCAGCCGTCTGTGCTAGCGCGAACGAATCGGTGGGAGCAAGCGACCAGCCGGCGGGTGTTCCTATTTGCCCGTCGCCTTCGTCGTCAGTTTCACCGATCCCGCCGCTTCCTGCGCCTTGACGTAATCCCACACGTCCTGCAACGGCACCGGCTCGAACTCCCCCGATATGAAGTCGTGAATTTCCAGCACCGTCATGCCGCGGCCGAGCACGGCGTTGAGCTCTCCCCCAATGTGTCCGGGGATATTCGAGGCCGCGCCGCCTCGCCCGCCGCCTCGCCCTCCACCACCACCTCCGCCCGCGCGGCCGCCGCCCGCGCCAGCGGCCGGCGCGATCCGCTCGACGATCGTCCGTGCGGCCTGCTTCTCGAGATCCGACTGCACGGGCTCGACCGCCGGAATCTTCCACGTCGTCGCCGCGAGCGCGTACGTCGCCTTCACCTCTGCCGTCAGCTCTGCGGCCCGCGCTTCGATCAACGGCTCATACGTCGCCGCGAGCCGCTTTTCGGCGTCGGCCGGATTCGCGAACAGCACGCTCGCCGATTTCACCACGGCCTTCTCGATGTTCGCCTGGTGACGCACGGCCGCCTTCGCGTCGGTGTAGGCCTGGGCGAGCTGTGACGCGCTGGTGACGTCGCCGATGTAGCCGAGTCCCTTGCGCTGGTTTGAGGTCATGCGTTCGGCGCCGCGGCCGAGCGCGTCGGCCGCCACGCGAACCGCCATCGGGTCATCGGCGGAGGCGAGGACTGCCATCGCGCCGACGCTCACGACGGCGGCGCGCTTGAACTGCGTCGCGTCGAGCTTGTCGGGCGTGTCTTGCGACGAGTGATAAAATGGATCCGGCCAGGTGTTGAAGATGATCGCCGGAATGCCGTGCTGCATGTACGTCGCGTGATCGCTCGAGCCGTAGTATTTGTCGACCTTGATGTTGAACGGATCGCGGCTGCCGTTGGGCGAGAGGACATCGAGCGCCGGCGAGTAGCCGTTGGCGCGGTAGCGCACGCGCTCGCGCGTGATCTCGGCGACGAACTCGAGAAAGTTCTGGCAGACGTCGTTGAGGAACGTCGGAAAGGAATCGGGGGTGCGCATGAGGAGCCATTGCGCCCCGCCGGCGCTGAGCCGCAGCCCTTCCATGTCGTAGTTGAGATCGGCGATGATGCGCTTGGCGATGTCGGGATGGGCGTTGAGCCACGCGTTCGTGCCGCTGATCTCCTGCACGAACAGAAAATGAATCGTTCGCTTCGGCCGTGGGAGCTTGCCCTCCTTCACCAGCTGGATGTACGCCCGCCCCATCTCGAGGATGTGCGCCGCGCCGGAATTGTCGTCATTCGCACCCTGCTTGATCAACCCTTCGTAGATGTGTCCGGAGACGATGACGTCCTGGTTGGTGCTGCCGTCGCCGGCGATCGTCAGGTGAATCACCTCCTGACGCCCGGGAAACGTCTGCGCTTCGACGACTGAGCGAATCGTCACCTTCTCGCCCCTCTCGAGGCGGGCGGAGAGATCGTGCGCGGTGCGCGTCGTGACCATCCATCCGAAGCCGGGGCTTCCTCCGCCGGGGTTTGCGGCGGCGATCGATGAGGAAATCATGATGTCGGGCTGCTGGATCGGCCGCATCGAGTTCCAGCTCAGCACGCCGGCCGCGCCCCGCTCGAACACGGCGAGTCGCTGGAGCGCGTTCAGGCTCGCGCTCCCCATCACGACCTTTCCTTTCACGTCCTTTCCGGTGTAGTCCTCGGCGCGGCCGCCGTTGCCGATGTCGACGAGTTCACCCGAGCTGTCGCCGGTGGGCGTGTTGCCGCCGAGTGCGACAGGCGTGTCGTAGATGTCGTACAGCTTGCGGGGGCCGAGCTTCTCCGACGCCCATAGCTGACCCTTCGACGGCTGCCAAAGCTGCCCGCCGGGAAAGTTCTCGATCTCGACGGTCGAAAACCCGTATTCTTTGCCGAACTCCGCGGTCATCTTGCTTTCGCGGAACGGGCCGGTGGTGTATTCGGAGGCCGGGCGTACGCGCTGGTACGGCACGAACTCGAGCACGTGGTGCATGGCGCGGTCGCCGGACGCCTCCATGATGATCGCGCGCATCTGGTCCCAGGTGAGGAGGGTGCGGTCCTCCTTCTCCTGCGCCATCGCGGCGCTGGTCATGCATGCGAGGGCGACGGAAAGGGCCAGCGCGGAACGGCGCATCGGGTCTCCACGTGAGGGGCGTGGAGAAAAGCTACGACATGCGAGTTGGTTTGTCCCGCCTCCGGCCGCGGCGGCTACATTGGGACGCCATCACGCCTTGTAAACCGTAGCTCCTCCGACCACCGTGCGCACGATCTCGATGTCCTTGATCTTCTCGTGATCGATGGCATGCATGTCGTCCGCCATCACCACGAAGTCCGCGAGCTTGCCCACGGTTATCGATCCCTTGATCGCTTCCTCGTGCGAGTTGTATGCGCCGTTGAGCGTGTTGACCCGCAGCGCCTCGTCCACGCTGATCCGCTGGTTGGCGCCCCACGTCTCGCCGTTCCACCCGCGGCGCGTGACCATCCCCTGAATCCCCATCCGCGGGTCGAATGGCCCCGGACTGAAGTCCGAGCCGGCCGCCGCCGTGATCCCGGCGTCGATGAACGTGCGATACGCCATGCAGCGCTTCATCAGTTCTTCGCCGTAGTACTTGAACTTGTCGGCGTTGTAGTACGCGTACGACGTGAACGGGGCGGGGACGACGCCGAGCGCCTTCATGCGGCGGATCAGGTCGTCGTTGATCAGCGTGCAGTGCGTGATCTTGGGGCGCGCGTCGGCGCGCGGAAAGAGTCGCTGCGCGCGCTCGTACGCCGTGAGGGTCATGTCGATCGCGACGTCGCCGTTCGCGTGGCAGTTCAGCTGGATGCCCGCGCGATGCGCGCGCTCGACCCACGCATCGAGCGTGTCCTGCGTCTCGGTGATGTTCCCCTTGTACGGCGGCTCGACGCCGGCGTATGGCGTGCTCATCGCCATCGTGCGCTCCGAGAACGACCCGTCCACCGTGTGCTCGCTCGTGGCGCCCAGCCGGATCCATTCGTCGCCGAAGCCGCTCGAGATACCGCCCGTGATCATTCCCTCGAGCGTGGCGCCGCCCGCCTCGTAGCTCACGCGATGCAGAAGTTCTCCGCGCGCCCTCACCTGCTGCAATGCAAATAAATCGCCGCCCTCGTGATGCACGCTCGTCAGCCCGTAGCGGACGAACTGCTTCGAGATGAATGCCAGCCCGTCACGGTCGCGCTGCTGCCGCTGTTCCGCGGTGAAGGTCGGGCGGTTGCCGACCCGGTTGACCGCGCCACTCGCCCGGTCGGTCACCCGGCCGGTGAGTTCACCGTTCGCGTCGCGGTCGAACGTTCCGCCCGGCGGATTGGGCGTGGTCCTGGTGATTCCCGCGAGCTCGAGAGCCTTGCTGTTGTAGAACGTGGTGTGACCGCCGCGATGATGCACCGCGACGGGATGGTCTTTCGACACCTCGTCGAGATCGTGAACGTTGATCAGGCGATTGTCCTTCACCTTGGTGTCGTCGAAAAAATACCCCTCGACCCACGTGCCCGCGGGTGTCTCGCGCGCCTTCGCGCGGAGTTTCTCGACGATGCTCGCGATCGTCACGAACTCGACGACGTACGGATTGCCGACGAGAACTTCATAGAGCAGCACGTTGCCCGTCGCATGATTGTGGCAATCGATGAACCCGGGCACGACGGTCATCTGCTTGGCGTCGATCGCCTGCGTCCCCTTGCCGATGAGCGCCCTGATTTCTTTGGTGCTTCCCACGGCGACGAACCGGCCGGCCTTCACCGCGAACGCTTCCGCCTGCGGCGCTTGGGGCTCAACCGTATAGACCTTTGCGTTGAAGACGACGAGATCAGCGTCCTGAGTCTTGCGGTCGGCGCCTTGTGCTTCGACGGTTGCTGCGGCGCCCAGCCAAGTCCCGCCGATCGCGCCGGCGATGCCGGCGCCGGTCAGCCCTATGAATTGCCTGCGGCTGTGGCCGTGATTCTTCATCGTCCCGGGAGCGCCAGCAGAAGAACGGAAACGGCTGGGGCTCGGTGCGACATGCGGATTCTCCGATGCGGGTGGGAGTTTGGGCGAGAAGCGCTCAAGAAGGCTCAGGAGTATGCGACTTCTTCGCCACAAACGCGAGTCGGCGAAGGTCAACCCGCGGGGTGGGGAACGGCGATATGTCGCACGTGACCCCGGAGCCTAAACAACCCGCGATCACGTAGCTCGGCCAAGCGGCCTTGTACGCTATGTTTCGTCCATGCACGACACGCGCGCTTCTGCCGAGGCTATCCGAGCCGCCGCGATACGGCGACTGTCGCTGGATGCGTGGCTTCACGGCGTGCGCGAGCGTACGCTCGTGATGGGCATTCTGAACGTGACGCCCGACTCATTTTCCGACGGCGGTCGATACGCGGACCCCGCGCAGGCGGTCGCACACGCGTTCGCCATGGTCGAGGAGGGCGCCGACATCATCGATCTTGGCGGTGAGTCGACTCGTCCGGGGCACGCCCCAATTTCCGCGGACGAAGAATTGCGCCGGATCGTGCCGGTCCTTGAACTGCTCGCGCCGGAGTGTCCGGTGCCGATTTCGATCGACACGACCAAGGCCGCCGTGGCGCGCCGCGCGCTGGCGCTCGGCGCGCGCCTGATCAACGATCAATGGGGGTTGCAAGGAGACCCCAGCATGGCATCGGTCGCCGCGGAATTCAATGTGCCCGTCATCGCCATGCACAATCAGCGCGGGTCCCGGTACGACGACCTGATGGCGGATATCATCGCCTCTCTTCACAGAAGCCTCGAGCGCGCAGACGAGTCCGGCCTCGGACGCGAGCAGGTGATCGTCGATCCGGGATTCGGATTCGGGAAAACGTCCGCGCAGAATCTCGAAGTGCTTCGGCGGCTGGGCGAACTCAAGACACTGGGGAGGCCGATTCTGATCGGCACGTCACGGAAGTCGATGATCGGTGCGGCGCTTCCCGCCACGGCACCATCGGAGCGCCTCGAGGGAACGGCAGCGACCGTCGCACTGGGCATCGCGTTCGGCGCCGACATGGTCCGCGTGCACGACGTACGCGCCATGATGCGAGTGGCGCGAATGGCCGACGCGGTCGTGCGTGAATCGCACGCGGGAACGCACGCGGGAACGCCCGAGGGAGCGCACGCGCATGAGTGACGATCGCGTGCTGATGCGCGGGCTTCTGTTCTACGGCTATCATGGCGTCATGCCCGAGGAGAATCGCCTGGGGCAGCGCTTCATCGTCGACATCGACCTGAGCATGCCCCTCGGCGACGCCGGGCGCACCGACGACCTGACGAAGACCGTCGACTACGTAGCCGTGCTGGGCGACGTACGGCGGATCGTGGAGGGCCCGCCGCTCAAGCTGATCGAAACGGTGGCGGAGCGGATCGCAGCGAAGGTCCTGCACGATTACGCGGTGGACGCGGTGCGCGTACGCGTGCGCAAACCCGACGTGCCGATTCCAGCGGCGCTCGAGTATGTCGGCGTGGAAATCCATCGCCGGCGATCCAAGTGAGACTTGCCGCGTGACGCCGCCCGTGCGCGCGTACCTATCACTGGGCACGAATCTCGGCGACCGACTGGCGAACCTGGCACAGGCTGTGCGCGCGCTCACGGATTCGCGCGACATGGAGGTCGTGCACGTATCGCCGGTGTACGAGACCGCACCGCTTGGTCCGGCGGGAGCGGTCGTCGCCGATGAGCCGGCGTATCTCAACGGTGCGGTCTTGATCGAAACGAGGCTGAGCGCGCAGGCGCTTCGCGAGCAGACGTCGCGAATCGAGCACGCCATGGGGCGTCGCGAACACGGACGCTGGGAATCGCGCGTGATCGATATCGATCTCGTGCTCTACGGCGAACAGCGCATCGCCACGGCCGAGTTGACCGTGCCTCACGCCAGCATGCTGGAGCGCGCTTTCGTGCTGCGGCCGCTGGTGGATCTCGATCCCGACCTGAGCGTGGCTGGCGTCGGGACGCTGGCCAACCTGCTGGAGGGCTTGTCGTGGCAGGGATGCGTGTTGTATGCAACTGCGGAGGCGTTTCGAGCCGAAATCGGCGCCGCGCCCGCGGTGCCACGTTCGTCGAGACTGAGCGGGCCGTCTCCCTGACGCACGCGGCGTGATTCGCCCGACTGTGTGTCAGTGCGTTTCCCTCTATCATCCGTCATCGACGGAACGATGACACCTCAGGGAGGCCCCCTATGCGTGCGACAGCTCTCGCAACTCTTGGCGCCGTTCTTCTCGTGGCCGCGGCCTGCGGAACCCCCCGGGAATCCGGACGGGCAGGCACCGCGGCGACCGAAGGCCGCCTGATCCCCGTGGTACAAGACGCGCCACTCACCCCTGCCGAACTGGCAATATTCGCGCCGTTGCCGGAGCGGATGGACACGCCCGGCAAAACGCCGAGCGACGTCGAAATCGCGCTTGGCCGAACGCTATTCTACGAGACGCTGTTGTCCGAGGGGCACGACGTGTCGTGCAATTCCTGCCATCCGCTCAACGGCTACGGCGCCGATGGACGCAGTGTGAGCTTCGGCCACAAGGGACAACAAGGCTCGCGCAATTCGAACACCGTGTACAACGCGGCGGGACAGGTGGCGCAGTTCTGGGACGGCCGCGAGCCCAACGTCGAGGAGCAGGCCAAGGGGCCGATTCTCAATCCGTCCGAGATGGGAATGCCGAATGCGGGCGCGGTGCTGGAACACCTCAAGGCGTCGGCGAAGTATCGCGCCGCCTTCGCGGCCGCGTTCCGGGGTGAGTCCAATCCGATCACCTACGACAACGTGGGGCGCGCCATCGGGGCGTTCGAGCGCGGCTTGGTGACGCCGAGCCGCTGGGACGCGTACCTCAAGGGCGATACCGCGGCACTCACGGTGCGGGAGAAGCGCGGCGTGAGAACGTTCATCGCCGCAGGATGCACGACATGCCACGCGGGCGCATATGTGGGAGGTCAGACGTTCCAGAAGGCGGGATTGGTGCACCCGTGGCCGGCCACTGCCGACAGCGGGCGGATTGCGGTTACCAAGGTGCCCGGCGATCGGTACGTGTTCAAGGTGCCCGTGCTGCGCAACGTCGAGAAGACCGGTCCCTACTTCAGCGACGGATCGGTGGCCTCGCTCGATTCGGCGATCGTGATGATGGGTCATTACCAGTTGGGTGTGGCCCTCACCGATCCGCAGGTGCAGGACATTCATGCGTGGCTGCGCGCGCTCACCGGTGCGATTCCGGTGAAGTACGTGGCCGAGCCGCAACTGCCGGGCAATTGACGTGCGCCGGTCCGGCAAGCGCGTGGTGGTCGCGGCTTGCTGAAGCGACCCCGGCACGTATCCGCCTTTGAGATGACCCGCCGCGTCCTCCTCCTCGGCTGCGGCGCGCAGGGAAAGGCGGCGCTGCACGATCTCGTCTCCGGCGACGACTCGACGCACGTCGTCGT
>JADGQS010000190.1 GCA_017881585.1 Gemmatimonadaceae bacterium
CGTCCGAACGCGGACGCGAAGGTGTTCGAAGTGAAGGTGTCCATCGAGAAGCCGGACACGACGCTTCGCCCGGGCATGACCACGGCCAACAACATCGAGACGCTCTCGATCAAGGACGTGCTCTCCGTACCGCTCGAGGCGGTCACGAGCGAGGCCGGTATTCCGTACGTGTACAAGAAGAGCGGCGCGAGCGTCGTGAAGCAGGAAGTCGAACTTGGCGCCATGAACGACAACGACGTCGTGATCCAGCGCGGGCTCGGCATCAACGATCGCGTGCTGCTCTCGCCGCCAACGGACAAAGACAAGCTGAAAGTCGAAAAGCTCGCCGGTTCGCGAAACGTGCCGAAGGCGAAGCCCGGTGATGACGCGAAGCCGGCCCCGCAGTCTGTTCCCGTGAAGCCCGCGCCGGCGGCCAAGGCCGCGGCGCCCGCACTCAAGAAGGGCTGACGTGAAGTTCGACCGCGAGCGCCTCGCAGAGCTGCGGGGCGCATTCACCGCGCACGTCACGTTTTCCATGCGCACGGCCGTCGAGGCCGTGGGCCACAACAAGCTGCGCGCGTCGCTGACCTCGCTCGGCATCCTCTTCGGCGTCGCCTCCGTGATCGCGATGCTCGCGATCGGAAAAGGCGCCGAGTCGGAGATCCTCGCGCAGATGAAGCTGCTCGGCTCGAACAACGTGATGATCACGCCCATTGTCGAGCAGAAGGACGAGAAGGCCAAGGACGACGGCGACAAGAAGCCCAAGAAGTTTTCGCCGGGCCTCACATTCAAGGACGCCGAAGCCATACGGCAAACGATTCCCGACGTCGACGCGGCGAGCTCCGAGGTGGTGATCAATACGCTCATCACCCGTGAGAGCCGGCGCCGGACCGGAAAGCTCGTCGGCGTGGACACGTCGTACTTCCGGCTCATGAACCTCGATATCGCCAGCGGCGCCGCGTTCACGCCGGCACAGGTCGAGCAGGGCCGCTCGGTGGCGATCATCGGATACGGCGTGCGCACGCGTTTCTTCACGAGCGTGGATCCGATCGGCCAGCCACTCAAGGTCGGCAACGGCTGGGTGACGGTCGTCGGCGTCCTCGCCGACCGCAAGCTCGCGGGGCAGAACTCGCAGAAGCTCGGCATTCGCGACGCGAATCTCGACGTATACATCCCGCTCACCACGATGCTGCTCCGCTTCAGGAATCGCGGCGAGGTGACGCAGCGCGACATCGAAGCGGCGTCGAGCCGGTTCAACGTGGTCGACCCGAACGCAACGCCGGACCCCGACGCACAGGCCGAGCGCACGAACTTCAACCAGCTCGACCGCATCATCGTGCGCGTGAAGGACGCCGCGCTCGTCCCCGGCGTGGCCGACGTGACGCGGCGGATGCTCGAACGGCGCCACAACACGGTGATCGACTACGAGATCACGGTGCCGGAGCTGCTGCTCAAACAGGAGCAGCACACGAAAGACATCTTCAACGTGGTGCTGGGCGCGATCGCCTCCATCTCGCTGATCGTCGGCGGGATCGGCATCATGAACATCATGCTCGCCTCGATCCTCGAGCGCATCAAGGAGATCGGCGTGCGGCGCGCGCTCGGCGCGACGCAGAAGGACATCCTCTTTCAATTCCTGAGCGAGGCCGTGCTCATCAGCGTCGCCGGCGGCACCGCGGGCATCATCGTGGGCGTGGCGATCAGCTACGGCATCGAGCATTTCGCGGCCATCAAGACCGTCGTGAGTTTCGCCTCCGTCGCGGTGGCGTTTGGCGTTTCATGCGCCGTTGGCCTGGCATTCGGCATCGTGCCCGCACACCGCGCGGCGCAGCAGGATCCCATCACCTGTCTCCGGTACGAATGACCAGCACGCCGCACGTTTCGATGAAACCTCGCGCGGCACTCTGCGCCGTCGCGATGCTGGCGATCATCCCGTACGGCGGGATTCGCGCGCAGGCCATCACGCTCCAGCAGGCGATCGAGATGGCGCAGCGGCAGGGGCCGCAGGCGCGCGCCGCCATCGCGCAGCGCGAAGCGTCGCGCCAGCGGAATCGCGCCTTCAACGCGCGGCTGCTGCCGCAACTGTCGCTGAACGCCACGGTGCCGCAGTACAGCCGCGCGATATCAGCGGTGCCGCAGCCGGATGGCACCACGCTGTACACACCGCTGGACCAGACCAACGGAAACCTCGGCATCAATCTCAGCCAGCAGGTGCCGCTGACGGGCGGCACACTCACCGTCCAGTCGCTGCTCTCGCAGAACCAGCTGACCGGCGGTCAGCAATACAAGAGCTACACCACGACGCCGTTCCAGGTGCAGCTCTTTCAACCGATCTTCCGCCCGAACGAACAGCGGTGGAGCATGCGCGAGCAGTCGCTCACCATCGATATCGCGGAAAAGCAGTATCTCGAGGCGCGCGAACAGATCGCCGTCGCCACGACTGGCGTTTTCTTCGATTTTTACTCGGCGCGCCTCAATCTGCAGAACTCGGTCGCCAACGCCGCCGTGAACGACACGCTCTACAACCTGAACAACGGACGGTTCCAGGTCGGCAAGATCGGCGAGAACGACCTGCTGCAGAGCGAACTCGCGCTGCTCAGGGCGCGCGCCGCGGTGGACCAGGCGAAGCTCGAGTTCGACCGTTCGCTCGCCGCGCTGCGGATCGCGATCAACGTGCCGGCCGGGGCGGCGCTCGATGTCGTCGTGTCGTCGGACGTTCCGCCGGACTTCGCCGTGGATACCCTCGTCGCCGTGCAGCAGGCGCTGCGCAACCAATCCCAGATCCCGGCGAACGAGTTCGCGGACGTCGACGCGAGGCGCAAGATCGCCGAGGCGAAGCTGCTCGGCGGACCGGGAGCGAACGTCGTGGCGAGCTACGGCCTGAACCAGACCTCGTCGGTGCTGAACCAGGCATACAAGAGCCCGCTCGATGCGCAGGCGTTCTCGATCCAGGTGCAGACGCCCATCTTCCTCTGGGGAGCACACTCCGCGGATGTGCAGGCGGCGGAAGCAGCGCGAGAGCAGACCCAGTTCGTCAACCGGCTCTCGGTCGCCACGATCGAGCAGAATGCCCGCTTCGCCGCCCTCGGATTCGTTCAGTCGCGCCGTGGCCTCATCATTTCGGCCAAGGCGGACACCGTCGGCTCCAAGCGCTACGACGTGGCGTACAACCGGTATGTGATCGGCCGGATCAGCTACACGGATCTCTACGTGGCACAGCAGGAGAAGGACGCGGCGCTGCAGTCGTACGTGCTGGCGCTCCGCTCGTACTGGACGAGCTACTACCAGCTGCGCGCTCTCACGCTCTACGATTTTGAGAAGCGCGCGCCACTCAGGTAGTTTTCCGCATGCTGCTCGTCATCGACAACTACGATTCGTTCACGTACAACCTCGTCCAGTATCTCGGCGAGCTTGGCGAGGATCCACGCGTCATTCGTAACGATGCGATCGCGGTGGAGGACGTGGGTGCGCTGGGCGCGACCGCGATCGTCATCAGCCCCGGACCGAAGACACCGAGCGAGGCGGGGATCTGCATCCCGCTCATCAAGCGATACGGCGCGCACATCCCGATTCTCGGCGTGTGTCTCGGCCATCAGGCCATCGGGGAAGCGTACGGCGGCAAGGTCGTTCGCGCTCCGCGCGGCGTGATGCACGGAAAGACTTCGAAGGTCCGCCACGACGGGACCGACCTCTTCGACGGTATTCCGAGCCCTCTCGAGGTCATGCGCTACCACTCGTTGGTGGTGGAGGCCGCCTCGCTGCCGGCCGTGCTGCACGTGACCGCGACCGCCATCGACGATCCCACTGAAATCCACGCCATGCGGCACGTGAGCCATCCGGTCTGGGGAGTGCAATTTCACCCCGAGTCGATCCTGACTCAGCAGGGGAAGCGTATCCTCGAAAACTTCCTCAGGATGGCGAATGGCGAGGAGAAGAGCAGGGAAGCGCGACGGACGAGGGGTTCGCAGACGTAGGAACGAGCGACGGGTGAGGGGACCAACGGCAACGGGCGACGGGTGAGGGGACCAACGGCAACGGGCGACGGGTGAGGGGCGACTTGGCGAAGAGCGACGCGTGAGAAGCGAGGAGACCGTCTCCTCACCCCTCACGCGTCGCTCTTCGCTAGATCGCCCCTCACTCGTCGCCCTTCGCTAGATCGCCCCCCGTCGCCCGTCCCCGTCCTTTCCCGAACCCCCGATCCTCCAAAGCTTTGCGCGGGAGAGGCCCTAGGTTTATCTTCCGTGGCGTGGATTTTGCGTCT
>JADGQS010000065.1 GCA_017881585.1 Gemmatimonadaceae bacterium
GTCATCGGCGGCGGCGGACCCACGCGAGGAGTGACGCCGGCGTTCACCGATCCGCGTCTCTGGGCGCCGACCGACCCCCTGCCGATCAGGCCCAAGACGCCAACGGAACGACTCGACAGCGCGATCGCATCGCGCGTGCATCACCTCGAGGATTCGCTCAGGGCGCTCGGCCCTCAGCGCGCGGACGGGGACTGGTCGTGGACCGGCAAGGACGGCAAGAAGTACGGCATCGACCAGAAGTACATCCATCTGGGGCCGTTCTCGATTCCCACGGCGCTGCTCGCGCTGCTACCGCTCAACGTGCAGGGCAATCCGTCGACGTACGGGGAGGCCAGGCGAATCGGCGCCATCCGCGCCGAGATTCTCGAGCAGTCGGCCCGCTCGGCGCGCGACAACGACTTCAATCAGGCGGTGCGGGAACTGCGCGACCGCAAGCAGAAGGAGCGCGCCGACAAGGCGAAAGCGGATCAAACGCTCCCCGAGGCGCCACCCGTCCGGATCATTCCGTGAGGCGGACGTGAGAGGCGAGTGGCGAGAGTCGGCCCGATGCAGAATGCAGAAGAGGAATGCGGGAGGCGGGATTCGACCCGATGCAGAATGCAGAAGAGGAATACGGGATGCGGGGTCGAAAGATGAGACGCGAGTAGAGATGAGACGTGAGTTCGGATGCGGAATGCGGAAAGGGCGCGTCCTCGAGAGGTCGCGCCCTTCTCATCGCTCCCCGCTCACTCGCCACTCCCTCTCCGCCCCGCACCCCGCATTCCTCTTCTGCTTGCCCAAGTCATTTCGAGTCCGATGCGTGATCGGGGTTCCGGTCGCTGCCGTCCGCCCTCTGCCGTCCGCCGTCCGCAGTTCTGAACACTCCCGCCAGCACGCCAAGCACGACGTAGTCATCGCCCTGGCCGAGTTCGAAGTCCTCGCCCTGGCCTGGTGCCGCGAGGTGCAGGGTGGCGCCCCTGCGCGTCATCGCCCGCACGACCACCGCGTTCGCCGTGCGCACGATCACGACGTCACCGTCCTTCGCGCGTGACGACGGGTGCACGAGCACGAGGTCGCCGAGTCGCACGCCATGCGCGGGCGCGGCTTCGCGCGTGGCGCGCACGAGGAAGGCATCGTCGGCCGGCACGAGCCGCCGGTCGAGTGTGATGTGATCCTCCGTCCGCAGCTCCGCGTGTCCGGCTTCCGCGCGCATCACGGGCACGGGGATCGTGCCGGCCCCGCCGGCGAACCCCACGATGGTCACGCCGCGCGACCGGCCGGCCTCGCGCTCCACGTATCCCTTCTTCTCGAGCGACGCGAGAAGGTCGGCGACCGATTTCGTGGATGGAATCTTCAGCTGCTTCGCGATCTCGCGCACGCTCGGCTGGAAGGTGTGCTCCGAGAGGAAGTCGAGCAGGAAGTGGTAGACCTGCTGCTCGACCGGCGAGAGCGGGACGCGCGTCACGTGGCGAGCGCCGCCGCCTCTTTGAGCCGTTTCACCGACACGTCGCGGCCCAGTTGCCCGAGCACCTCGAAGATCCCCGGGCTGACGGTGCTCGCGGTGAGCGCGATGCGCATCGGCTGGAAGACTTTACCGGCTGCGACACCGTGCCGCTCGGCGACCGCGCGCACGGCCGGCTCCATCGCTTCCGCGGTCCAGTCGGTGAGCGCTTCGAGCGCAGACGTGGCGTCGGTGAGCAGCGCCTTCGTCACCGCCGCGTCTTTGCGCAGATGCGCGTCAATGAGTGCTTGGTCGATCACGAACGGAGGCGGCGCCATGGTCGTCGTCGTGGTCGTGAAATACGGTTTCGCGAGCCGCGCGAGATCGCTGAGCGTCCGGCAGCGTTCTTTCACGAAATCGAGGATCTTGTAGAACTCGGGTGACGTCGCAAACGGATCGCCACTCTTGAACAGGCCTTCCTGCACGAACGTCGGCACCGCGAGCGGAGCGAGCTCCGCCGCGGGGAGCCGCGAGAGATGCTGCCCGTTCATCCACTCGAGTTTCTTGGTGTCGAACACCGCGGCCTTCTTCAGTAGCCCCTTCTCGGAGAAGAGCTGCAGCATCTCGTCCATCGACATCACCTCGCGATCGCCTCCCGGACTCCAGCCGAGCAGGACGAGGAAGTTGTTCATCGCCTGCGGCAGGATGCCAAGGTGCTGATAGTCGCTTACGGCGGTCGCGCCGTGACGCTTGGAAAGCTTCTTGCCGTCGAGTCCGTGGATCATCGGAAAATGCGCGAAGCGCGGCAGTTCCGCCCCGAGCGCGCGATAGAGCAGGATCTGCTTCGGCGTGTTCGAGATGTGGTCGTCGCCGCGCATGACGTGGGTGATGCGCATCGCGATGTCGTCGGAGACGACGGCCATGTTGTAGATCGGCGTGCCGTCCGAGCGGAGGATGACGAAATCCTCGATGTCCTTGCTGGGAAAGCTGATCGTCTCGTGGACGATGTCGTCCCACGACGTCACGCCCTCGGGAACGCGAAAGCGAATGACGAACGGCGTCCCTGCCGCCACGCGCTGCTGCACCTCATCGGCCGCGAGACGATCGCAGCGGCGGTCGTACTTGAACGCATCCTTGCTGGCCGCGGCGAGTTTGCGGCGCTGCTCGAGCTCATCCGGTGTGCAGAAGCAGCGGTACGCGGCCCCCGCGTCGAGCATCCGCCGCGCGTCGGCCTGGTGCCGCCCAAGATTCGCACCCTGATAGACGACCTCTTCATCCCAGTTGAGGCCAAGCCAGTTCAGTCCGTCGAAGATCGCGCGCGTGGACTCATCGGTGCTGCGCGCCTTGTCGGTGTCCTCGATGCGCAGGAGGAACTGGCCGCCGTGCTTGCGGGCGTAGAGCCAGTTGAAGAGCGCGGTGCGGGCGCCGCCGACGTGGAGGTAACCGGTGGGACTGGGGGCAAATCGGACGCGGACTGACATTTAACGGCGATGCGGGATGCGGGGTGGAATGCGCGATGCGGAACTTCGACCCGATGCGGAATGCGGAAGAGGAATGCGGGAAACGGGAACCAGCGGAAGCGGAAACGGGAGACGTGACTACCGTCTCCCGTCAGCTGCGTGAATCTGCCGTCCGCCGTCTGCGTTCTGCCGTCTGTAAATCACGGAGCGGGAGGGATTCGAACCCTCGATACAGGTTGACCCCGTATGCCGGTTTAGCAAACCGGTGCCTTCAGCCTCTCGGCCACCGCTCCCACCCACCAAACACAACGTGCAACCTGCGTAACTTAGCGTCCGGTCGCCCCGAAGGAAGTATCGCGGGGATTCGGTCGCGTCGCGGCGCTTGGTTGCTCAATACTGCGCAATGCACGGAGGGCACAGGATTCGAACCTGTAAGCGGCTTTCGCCGCGCCAGTTTTCAAGACTGGTGCAATAGCCATTCTGCCAGCCCTCCCTGAAACCACACTCGACCTCAACATCTTCGCACCGCCGCCCGACAAAGCCAAGTGGCGAAGGCACGCGCGGCGGCCGTAAGTTAACGCACATGTCTCAGATCCCGGACGACGCCAAACCCGCGCTCGATATGCTTCGGAGCGTGGGCGGCGACGAAATGCTCGCCATGATGATGCAGACGTTCCTCCAGTTTGCCGAAGAGCGGCTCGCGACAATGGTCGAGCAGGCGAGCCTCGGAAACGTCTCCGAGGTCGCGAGCATCGCGCACTCGCTCAAGTCGAGCGCGCGCCAGATCGGCGCGCTCGCGCTCGGCGAAGCGTGCGCCGTCACCGAGGCCGCGGGCAAGGCTGGCAAGACGGAAATCGCGCTGGACGGCGTGGGGGCCATCCAGCGCGAGTTCGCCACGGCCAAGCCGTGGCTGAAAGCCCTCGCGGGCGAACCCTAGCTCGAGGGAAGTTCAGGTGAGCGCTGGGTCAGCGCTGGGTCAGCGTTTCGTCGGCGGAGCGGGCGACTTGCCCACCGGCACCGTGGTCTTCCTCACCGAGTCACCCGACGGAATCGCGGGCGCCGGTGGCACCACCGGTTCCGGTCCGAAGAAATCCTGCAGCTGAGTCGCGGTCGCGATTCTCTTCGCCTGGCCGAGGATGTCCGTCGCCTCCTTCGACTTCCCCTGCTGCTGCAGCGACTCGTAGAGCAGGACGCCGGTGGAGACGTACAGATAGGGAATGCCGACCGACGGACGATCGACCCAGTCGTTCTTCCTGATCAGCGACGCCGGCGCCTTGAAGTCCTTCCACAGCTCCATCGTGCGCGGCACGTCCACCATGCCTTCCCCCGGCACCTGGAGCGTGTCCCTGCCGGCGCGCACCGAATCGGGCATGAGCTTCCTCGCGAGTCCCTGCGTCAGCATGTAGCCGCCGAGGCCGAGTTCGTTCGCGTAGTTTCCCGACGTGCGGCTGAGGTAGATCTGGCGGACGCCGTCCTGGATCATCTTGAGCACGAACCAGTCGGCACGAGCAAGGAAGTGCGGAGGCACGACTGCCCGGATGTGATCCTTCACGAAGAGCTGCGGCTGCGTGAGCTCGTTGCCGATCGGGACGGAATCCGCCTGGTCGAACGTCATCTTCACCGGCGGGCCGACGGGCTTCACCCACGTCTTCCCGCGGTATGCGGCCGGTCCCTTCGCCTCGTCGTAGTCGTAGGACTCGCGACGGATCATCTGCCGCATGTACCAGTCGGTGTTCATCAGCGACGTGTTCGCGACAATCACGTCCTTTCGCACGCCGAGCACTTCCTGCGCGTACCAAAGCGGGAAGGTGTCGTTGTCGCCGACGGTCACGAGCACGCCGTACGGCTCGACCGAGTTGAGGATGTCGATCGCGAAGTCCGCTGTGTCCGTCTGTCCGGCGCGCGACGCGGACTGCCAGTTCGCGAACAGCGGGACGACGGCGAGCAGGAGAATCGGTGACGTCAGCATCCAGCTGCGGCGCGTCGGCAGTTCGACCATCTCGTTGCCGATCTTCTGCGTCTCGTGGCCGAGGACCGCGCCGATCGATTCCCACAGATAGGTGAGTCCGAGCGCCGCCCACACGCTCCACGCCGAGAAGCTCCACAGGAAGAAATAGTCTCGGTCGCGGACTTCGCGCGGCACGGAATCCGCGAGCTCCGGATCCTGCGAGGCGCCGTACTTGAAATTCAGGTAGTAGATCAGGAGCACCGTGAGCGTCAGCATCAGCGGCCCGAAGAACGCGAAGCTCCTGGGATCTCTTCGCCAGTGCACCCATCCGCCGATCAGGCCGAGCACCAGGAACACCGACGCGAGCATGCCCTGGATTCCAGGTATCTGGCTGTGCGCGTCGCGCACCCACTGCCACTTGAAGTAGAGCCACCACATGCCCATCTGCGCGGTGAGCGGCGCCTGTCGTTCGGTGAGCTCGGGCTTGCCGTACTGGCCGCGATTGAAGTTGTACATGAAGGCGTCGTACGTGCCCTTCGAGACCGTGCACGAGAGGTGCAGCTCGGTCCGGCAGGCCGTCGGTTCGCCCTCGTTGACCGCCGGGAAGTGCGCGGCGCGGATCGGCTGCGTGGCGAAGGGCGACCCGCCGAGAACAAGCGCCCCGGTGCATGCGAGCAGCAGCTTCCACCGGAAGATCGTTTTGGGGCGGCGGATCAGGATCGCGAGGCCCACAGCAGGCGCGACGAGCAGCCCGGCCATGTGGATGCCGTATCCGAGCCCGATGATGTACGCGATGAGCACGAGCGTCTTGTCGGCCCTCGGTCCGTCCGGCTCGTCGCACCAGCGCACGATCAGCCACGACGCGATCGCGAGGCCGCAGAGCGAGACCGTGTACACCTTCTCGTTCACGACCGATTGCGCCCACACCGTGAACGCCGTCGATCCGATCAGCGCCGCGAGCGCCCCGCCCATCACCCGCTGCCAGCGCTCGTTGAACCAGCCCACGAGCACGCGCTCGGTGACCAGGAACCACATGCCGGCCGCGACCGCGCTCGAGAGCGCGGCCAGGATGTTCACCCGCGCCGCGATGCTTGGCGCGATCGGCAGCAAGGTGAACACGCGGCCGAGGAGCACGAACATCGGGTTGCCCGGCGGATGCGGAATGCCGAGCGTATATGCCGCCGCGATGTACTCGCTCGTGTCCCACATCGCCGTTTCCGGCGACAGCGTGATGATGTAGAGCGCGAATATGAGTCCCGCCGCGATGGCGGCGGCGAGATATGACGGGCGGTAGTCGAGCTTGGGAGCGGAGCTGGGCTTGGCCATTGGCCTGGTCAAAAGGTTACGGGGAATCTAGAACTCGTCCTACAAACGGCAACGAGCGACGGTACCCACGCGTCGCTCGTCCCTGATCTCAGGTCTGCGCTAGTGCCGAAACGTGCGCCTGCCCGTGAAGATCATCGCGATGCCGTGTTCGTTCGCCGCCGCGATCACCTCGGGATCCTTCACCGATCCTCCCGGCTGCACGATGGCTCGTACCCCCGCTTCGGCAGCCTGATCCACGCCGTCGCGGAACGGGAAGAACGCGTCCGACCCGAGCGCCGCACCCTTCGTGTCGTGTCCCGCGGTCCGCGCCTTGTGCACGGCGACGAACGCCGCATCCACCCGCGACATCTGCCCGGCGCCGATGCCAATCGTCGCGCCGTCGCGCGTGAGCACGATCGCGTTCGACTTGACGCTCGCCACCGTGCGCCACGCGAAGAGCAGGTCCGAGCGCTCCTCCTTCGTCGGCTGCCGGCTCGAGACCACTTCCCAGTTGGTCTCGTCGAGCGGCGCGCCCGCGCATTCCTGCACGAGCAGTCCGCCGCGCACGCGCTTGAAGTCGAGCGCATCGGCCCGCCCCCGCGCGTCGCCCTCGAGCACGCGGAGATTCTTCTTCTCGCCGAGCACCCGGAGCGCGTCAGCGCTGAACGCGGGCGCAACCACGCACTCGACGAACAGCGCGGCCACCGCGCGCGCCGCCTCTTCGTCGACGGGAACCGTGAACGCGATGACCGAGCCGAACGCGCTCATGGGGTCGCACGCCAGCGCCTTGCGATACGCATCGGCGGCCGTGCTGCCGGTCGCGAGGCCGCACGGCGTGGTGTGTTTCACGATCGCGCAGCAGGTCTCGCCGGCGAACTGGCCCGTCGCGAGGAGCGCGCCCTCGAGATCGAGCAGGTTGTTGAACGAGAGTTCCTTGCCGCCGTGCTGCCTGAGCGCCGAGAGTCCCGCGCCGGGCTCCTCCACGTACCACGCGGCCAGCTGTCCGGGATTCTCGCCGTAGCGGAGCGACTGCTTCCGCTCGAGTGCAAGCGTCAGGCGTTCCGGGAACTGTTCGCCGCGCTGCGCCGCGAACCAGGCGGCGATCTCCGCGTCGTACGCCGCGGTGTGCGCGAAGACTTTGGCCGCGAGTTCGCGGCGCAGGTCCATGAAAGCGGTGCCGCCGGGCGGCGCGGATGCGTTTGCGTCCATGCGAATTGCCTCGATCACGCGCGCGTAGTCCGCTGGATCCACCAAAGTCGTAACGGAAGCGAAGTTCTTCGCCGCCGAGCGGATCATCGATGGCCCGCCGATGTCGATCTGCTCGATCACGTCGTCCGGCGCCACGCCGGCCGTCCGGGCGGTTCGCCGGAACGGGTACAGGTTCACGCATACGAGATCGATCGGCTGGATGCCGTGCTCGGCGATCGCGGCCATGTGCGCGGGGAGGTCGCGGCGCGCCAGCAGGCCGCCGTGCACCGCCGGGTGCAGCGTCTTCACGCGGCCGTCGAGCATCTCGGGAAAATGCGTGACGGCGCTGACGTCGGTGCAGGGAAGTCCCGCCTCCCGCAGCGCGCGAGCGGTGCCGCCGGTGGAGACGAGCTCCCATCCGAGCTCGTGGAGGGCCTTGGCGAATTGAGTGAGGCCGGACTTGTCCGAAACGGAGAGGAGGGCGCGGGGCACGTGTGCTCTGGTCAGCGGGAAATGGCGAGTTCAGCGGTGAGTTTAAGCGCGAGCGCGTGGAGCGTGCGCGGGTAGAGCCGGTGTTCCGCGGCGAGCACTCGCGCGGCCAGCGAGTCCGGCGTGTCGCCCGGCTCGACGGGCACGCGCTCCTGCGCGATGATCGCCCCGCGGTCGTACGCGTCGTCCACCTGATGCACCGTGGCGCCGCTTTCGGTTTCCCCGGCGACGATCACGGCTTCGTGCACGCGGCGTCCGTACATGCCGGCGCCGCCGAACTTCGGCAGGAGTGCGGGATGAATGTTGACGATCCGCCCGCGCCAGCGCCCGGTCACCTCGCGCGGCACGAGCGTGAGGTAGCCGGCAAGTGCGATGCAGTCGACGCGATGCGACTCCAGCACTTTCACGAGCGCCGGCCCGTCCGCGGGATTCGCGATGACGGCGGCCGGAATGTTCCGCGCCCGCGCCCTGGCCAGTGCGCCCGCGTCGGCCCGGTTGCTCGCGACGAGCACGACCTCGGCGGCGCGCAACTCGCCGAGCGCGTCGAAATGGTCGAGGATCGCCTGCAGGTTGCTTCCGCCGCCCGAGGCGAGGATCGCCAGCCGCACGGGTGGCACGGGTGGCACGGGTGGCACGGGTGGGGTCGGCGCCGTCATCCCGGCAGGATCATGTGCATGACGTCCGTAAGCGTTTGCGCCACTTCGGCCTCGCGTAGCGCCCGCTCGATTTCGTCGCCCGGCGTCTCGTCGCTGGGCACGAGCACGCCGCGCGCGCGGTAGTGCAGCGCGGGCTCCACGTCGCTCCACCGGTTGCCGACCCAGAGCGACGACCCGGCGTCGATCGCGTGCTCGTGGATCGCGCGCTCGAAGAGCCCGAGGCGCGGCTTGCGGCAATCGCACGGCCCGGTGTACTCGGGATGGTGCGGGCAATGATAGTGCGCGTCGATGTACGCGCCGCGCTCCGCGAGCAGGTCGTCCACCCGCGCACGAACGCGCTCGTAGTCGACCTCGGTGAGCATGCCGCGAGCGATGCCCGACTGGTTCGTCACGACGATCACCGGACGCAGTGCGTAGTTCATACGGCGCACCGCGTTCGCGGCGTGTGGAATCAGCTCGACGTCATCGGGATTCTTGATGTATCCGATATCCTTGATGAGCGTCCCGTCGCGATCGATGAACATCGCGGATCGAATGGCACGCAGGCTCACGCGCTGGAATTCGCCCGTGAACGCGCGGCCGATGCCGGCGAGGCCCAGGTTCATCTCGGGCTGGACCGCGCCGATCACGCGAGCGCCCTCGCGACGAGCGCGCCGAGCTCGTCGTCCAGTTCGGGGCAGACGCTGCGCAGGTCGAGTACCACCTTCCCCTCGGCGATGCGCCCCACGACGGGCACCATCCCGCCGCGCAGTTTCGCTTCCAGCAGCTCCGGCGACGCGACGTCGAGCGTGATGCCCGCCGACGGAATGCGCGCGCCCGGGAAGGCGCCGCCCCCCACGGTGGCTTCCGTCCGCGCGACCCGCGCGATGCGCGCGGGCACGCCGCTCGCCGACAGCATCGCCAAGAGGCGGCTCGCCCGCGCCTCGAGCGCCATCACGGGCGTCGTGAGCATCGCGAGTGCGGGGATCGCCGTGACGGCGCGCGCGGGATCGCGATACAGCGCGAGCGTGGCCTCGAGTGCGGCGAGCGTGAGCTTGTCTACGCGCAGGGCGCGCGCGAGCGGGTTGCGGCGAAGGGCGCCGATCAGTTCCGCGTTGCCGACGATGATTCCCGCCTGCGGTCCGCCAAGCATCTTGTCGCCGCTCATCATCACGAGCGACGCGCCGGCCTTCACCGCGTCGCGCGCGCTTGGCTCGCCGGTGAGGCCCCATGGCGAGAGGTCCAGCAGCAGGCCGCTCCCGAAGTCATGCAGCAGCGGCACGCCTCCTTCGGCGGCGATCGGCACGAGCTCGCGAACGGGCACCGAGGCGACGAATCCCTCGAGCGTGAAGTTGCTGCGGTGCACAGATAGGACGGCGCCGGTGCGCCGTGAGAGCGCGCGGCGGTAATCGTCCGCGTGCGTGCGGTTCGTGGTGCCGACTTCCACGAGCCGCGCGCCGCTCTTGGACATGATGTCCGGCACACGGAAGCTGCCGCCGATCTCCACGAGTTCGCCCCGTGAAATTATCGCGTCGCGTCCGTCGGCGAAGGTGTTGAGCGAGAGCACCAGCGCCGCCGCGCAGTTGTTCACCACGAGCGCGTCCTCCGCGCCGGTCAGCTCGGTGAGCAGCGCCGTGCAGTGCATGTGGCGCGATCCGCGGGCGCCTGTGGCGACGTCGTACTCGAGCGTCGAGAAGCCCTGCGCCACTACACGGACGGCGTCGAGCGCGGCCGTGGCGAGCGGCGCACGCCCCAGGTTCGTGTGCAGCACCACGCCGGTCGCGTTGATCACGCGGCGCAGCGTGGAGCGTTGGCGCTGCACGAGCGCGGCCTCGATCGCGCGCACCCATTCCGCGTCGTCGACCGGCGCGGGCGTCGCCGCCTGCCTCGCATGCTCGATCACCGAGCGCACGACGTCGGTGACGAGGTCGCGCGGCGCCGTCGCCAGCAGGCGGCGCACACCCTCGAGTTCGAGAAGCGTGCCGACGGCCGGGAGCGAGCGGCGCGGGTCGGCCGTCACGGCTTCCTGGCCTTCAGCGCCGTGGAGTCTTGCGGCGGCGGCTTCCTGGCCTTCAGCGCCGTGGAGTCTTGCGGCGGCGGCTTCCTGGCCTTCAGCGCCGTGGAGTCTTGCGGCGACGGCTTCCTGGCCTTCAGCGCCGTGGAGTCCTTCGGGGGCGGCTTCCGGATCACGACCTGCTTGACGCGCGGCGGATGATGCGTGTGTCCGGTGAGTCCGACGGCATCGCGCACGGATAGCGTCGCGAACACGTCGTAGAGAAGCGGCTGGCCGAGCTCGACGATGAACTCCGAGAGCGGCGCGGGGCGTGCCGGCTTCGGCCGTACGACCGGCTTCACCGTGTCGCGCGCGGCGTTCACCGACGCGACCTGCGCCCGCGCGATGGAGTCCTGCCGCGTCGCGCGCTTGAGCGAGTCCTGCCGCTGGACGGTCTTTCGGCCCAGGACCGACGTGTCGGCGCGCATCGTCGAGTCCAGCACGAACGCCTTGCGCTGCTGCGTCAGCGTGTCGAAGCGCGCGGCGGACGACACCCGGGTCACCGAAATCGGCACCGAGTCCGCCTTCGTGCTGTCCTTCATTTTCAGCGAGAACTGCGACGCTTCGAGCGGCGCACCGGGGAGCAGCGGCCGGTCGAATCGCACGCGCAGCGTGACGGAGTCGATCGGTGTGACGTCGAGGAGGCTCGGCCCGATCGTGTCGTGCGCGAACATGTAGAACTCGCGGCTCGCCGTGTCGGCGAGCGACACCGACGCCGAATCCCACAGCTCGCGCGGGTCGAGGACGCGGTTGGCGTTCGCATCGACGTACGCGCGCAGTCGCAGCGTGCCTGGCGGCAGCGTCGTCATGACGAAACGGCCCGCTGAATCCGCCAGGGCCATGAATTTCAGCACCGTGTCATTGCCGATCATCGCCTCCACTCTCGCTCCGCTCACCGCTTGTTGCGCCACCCAATCGAAGGCGACACCGCGCACCTCTCCATGCGGAATGACGGTACCGGTGGAGAACACAGTCTGCAACGGCTTTCTCGTGGCGTTGCCGCTCAAATCCTGAAGGCCGGACAAAATCGTGATAGTGTATGCGATGTCCGGCCGCCAACCCTTGCGATTCCGGATGGTGATCGACGTCCGGTGCCAGTCGACGCTAACCGGTCCATCGGATGGCGAAACGACCACGGCCTGCTCGAGTCCGCCGCCGGCGCGCGTGCGCTCGTTCACGACTTCATCGAAGCGGAAGGTCACGACCTGCCGGGGCACCACGCGCAGCGATCCGGAATCCGGCGTGACTTTGAGCAGCACCGGAGGCGACTTGTCCAGCGGACCGCCGGGCGGCGCGCCCTGCGAGGCGCAGCCAGCGGCGAGCGCCAGTGTCACCAGGCCGAGCCGGAGTCGCCTCGCGTCGTTCACCCGCCCAGCTCCTTCACCTTCGCGAGCAGCTGCTCCACGCGAGCGCTCCACTCGCGCTCTTTCGTGCGCTCCGCGTCGACCACTTCCGGCGGCGCCTTGCTCGTGAACTTTTCGTTCGCGAGCCTTCCGCGCAGCGAAGCGAGCTGTTTCTCGAGGCCGGCGAGCTCGTTCTTGAGTTTCGCGACCTCCTTCTCGAGATCCACTACACCGGCCAGCGGCAGCACGAGTTCCAGGCCTTTCGGGAGCACCGCGTGCGCGGCGGCGCCCGCGGGAACTGCACCCTCGGAGATCTCGCAGCGCGCCATGCGCGAGAACAGGGCGCGCTCCTCGCGAACGAACGCCGTGAGCGCGTCAGGTCCGGTGAGGTACGCCGTCACGATCTGCGCCGGCGGAATGGCATAGTCGCTGCGGATCTGTCGAATCGCCTGAATGGCGTCTTGCAGGATGCCGAACGAAAGATTCCCCGTGCGTCGTGCCGGGCGCACCGGCCACGAGGCAGTGGCCAGCAGCGATCCCTCGACATGACCGGGAAGCCGCCGCCAGAGCGATTCCGTGATGAACGGCATCACCGGATGCAGCAGCCGCAGCGCCTGATCGAAGGCGTGCACCAGGATCGATCGCGCGACCTCGCGGTCCGGGCCCGGCTGCATCAAGCGGCCCTTGCAGGCTTCCACGTACCAGTCCGCGAGCTCGTTCCACACGAAGCGGCGCGCCGCCTCGGCGTACTCGTCGAGGCGCAGTCCCGCCTGCCGCTCTGCGGACGGCCAGGAGCCGTCCGCCGGACGCGCCGGCCCGAGCGCCGCATCGGCGCTCTCCACTGCGTGGGCAAGCCGGTCGATAATCCAATGATCGGCACTGCGGAATGTCGCCGGGTCGAGCGTGGCGAACGGAGTGACCGGTGCCGTGCCGACCTGCATCAGCAGGAACCGTCCGATGTTCCACAGCTTCGTCGCGAAGTTTCTCCCCGGCGCGAACGACTTCTCGAGATCGGCCGGGTCGAGCATCACGTCCACGCCGAGCCCCATCCCCTGCATCAGCGTGTAACGCAGGGCATCCGCGCCGAATTTCTCGACGACCGCGAGCGGATCGATGCCGTTGCCGAGCGACTTGGACATCTTGCGATGTTCCATGTCGCGCACCGTGCCGTGCAGGTACACCGTGTGGAACGGCGCCTCGCCCATGCAGTAGAAGCCGGCCATGATCATGCGCGCGACCCAGAAGAACAGGATCTCGGGCGCGGTGACGAGCACGTCGGTCGGATAGAACGCCTTGAGGTCCGGCGTCTGCTCCGGCCACCCGAGCGTGGAGAAGGGCCACAGCCACGACGAGAACCAGGTGTCGAGTACGTCAGAATCCTGCACGAGGGTTGCCGCTCCACACCCCTCACAGCTCACCGGATCCTCGCGGTACGCCTTCTCGAATCCGCACGCCGAGCAGCGCCAGACCGGAATGCGATGTCCCCACCAGATTTGCCGCGAGATGTTCCAGTCGCGGATGTTCTCCATCCAGTGCACGTACACCGCTTCGTGACGTTCCGGCAGGATGCGAATCCGGCCGTCGCGCACGGCCTCGAGCGCGGGCTTCGCGAGCGGCGCCATCTTCACGAACCACTGGTCGGAGAGACGCGGCTCCACCACGGTGTCGCAGCGATAGCAGTGGCGCACGGCGTGCTGGTGCTGCTTCCGCTCTATGAGAGCAGCGTTCGATTTCAGGAGCCGGATGATCGCGTCGCGCGCGGCTTTCCGGTCGAGTCCGATGATCTCCACCGGCGTTCGCGCGAGTCCGTCCGCAGGATCGTTCTGCAGGTGACCGTCCGCGGAGAAGATCACCGGCTGCGCGAGCTTGTGCCGCCTGCCGACTTCGAAATCGTTCGCGTCGTGTGCCGGCGTAATTTTGAGCGCGCCGGTGCCGAACTCGCGATCCACGTATTCGTCGGCCACGACGGGGATGAGGACGTCGTTGAGCGGATGCCGAAGCTGCCGTCCGACGAACGCGGTGTAGCGCTCGTCTTCGGGATGCACCGCCACGGCGACGTCGCCGGGCAGCGTCTCGGGGCGGGTCGTGGCGACGTCGATGAACTGCGACGGATCGTCCGCGAGCGGATAGCGCACGGTGAACAGCGAGCCGGTTTCATCCTCGAACTCCGCCTCCTCGTCGGAGAGCGAGGTGAGGCAGCGCGAGCACCAGTGGATCACGCGATGGCCGCGATAGATCAGGCCGTCGTCGTACAGCCGCACGAACACTTCGCGCACCGCGCGCGAGAGCCCGGGGCTGAACGTGTACGCGGTGCGCGTCCAGTCCGCGCTCGAGCCGATGAGGCGGAGCTGCTCGAGGATCGCGCTCCGCGTCACGTCGGCGAACCCGCGCACGCGCTCGACGAACGCCTCGCGGCCGAGATCGTCGCGCGACTTTCCCTCGGCCGCGAGCTGCTTCTCGACGACGTTCTGCGTCGCGATGCCCGCGTGATCCGTGCCCGGCACCCAGAGCGCGTCGTCGCCCGCCATGCGGCGCCAGCGCACGAGCACGTCCTGCACGGTGTTGTTGAGGCCGTGTCCCACGTGCAGGATGGCCGTCACGTTGGGCGGCGGCATCACGAGCACGTACGGGGCGCGACGGCCGCCGCTGCGGGTGGACTGCGCGGCATCCGCGCGAAACACGCCCGCCGCCTCCCACTCCTGATAGAGGGCGCGCTCTGTTCCGCCCGCGTCGTATTGCGCGGGGAGGTCGGACTGCTGGTCGGGGGTGGTCATTTACGTCCGAAAGTTAGTTGGCCCGGCTATGGATGGGCTACTTCCTGATCAAACAACGGCGATGATCGCCCCTCACGCGTCGCTGGTCCCTGTACGTACCGTCGCTCCTCGCCGTTTAAGTAGCGGCCCCCGAAGCGCACCGGTTAAGTTGCGATGTTCCCCCGACCCGAGGATCCGAACCCCGATGATGGCACCGAACGCCGCCGACCCGGCCGACCGCCTCAGACTGCGCCAGATGGTGATCTGGACCATCTTCGCGGCGATGCTCGTGCTCGGGGTCGTGCTCTGGTTCCGCTTCTCGGGCCGCATCGTCCCCATGCTCGACGTGCTCACCGACCGATGATCGACGCAGCGCCAGGTGGATCAAGCAGCGCCGAAATGATCACGCTCGTGCTTCCCGACGGTGCGACCCGCACGGTCCCGTTCGGCACCCCGGCGCACGAAGTGGTCGGATCCATCGGCAAGCGGCTGCTGCGCGACAGCATCGCCGTCGCCGTCGACGGCGAAGTGCAGGACCTCTCCACTCCTCTGAGAAAGAACGGCAAGTTCGTCGTCATCACCGAGAAGGATCCGCGCGCGCTCGACGTGCTGCGCCACTCCGGCGCGCACATCCTGGCCACCGCGGTGCGACGCCTGCGGCCCGACGCCAGGATCGGATTCGGCCCCGCGATCGAAGATGGCTTCTACTACGACTTCGAGGTCGCGCAGCCGTTCACGCCCGAGGACCTCGAGGCGTTCGAGCAGGAAATGCGGAAGGTCG
>JADGQS010000010.1 GCA_017881585.1 Gemmatimonadaceae bacterium
TTGCGCGATGCGCCATGTGACGCAGAGCACAACCGTAGAATGAGTGACCAATCACTCACTGCAGAGGTATTACAAGCAGGAACATTTCTTGCTGTTGTTTGGAAGCGACTTTTCACTCGGAGGACCGCGAATGGATGTGCTGGTGATGTTGAATGAGCTTCCGGAGCAGTCGCCCGTGCTCGCGCAGGTCAACTCCGTCCCGTCGGCGAGCGCCAGCGAGCGTCCGATGCGCGACGTGGTGACGCTGTTCGGCGTGCCGAACGCGGAATCGCTGGCGCTCGCGCTGGCCGCCGCGCTCGAGTCGAGCCGTGCCGGTGTGTCCGGAGAAGACCCGCTCGACGTGACGCGAAACGTGGGCGTGTGGCCCGAGCGCGGAGCCATCGGCGATGCCGCGTGGCTCGATCGTTCCACGGGACAGGTCGTGAAGCGCGAGGTGGAGATTCCGATCGCCGTATTGCTCGAGACGGCCGGAAGACTGCTCGCCGACTGCGGACAGGGCATTCGCCGCCTGCTCGCCGGCCTGCTGATGCCGGACGGGCCCGAAGGCCCGCGCCGCGCGATCGCATTTTCGTTCGCCCCGGCAGCCGCCGGCGCGAGACTTTCAGGCGAGTCGCTGCTCGCCTCCCTCCGCGAAGCGGATGGGCTCACCACCGACACCGAGGAATCCTGAAGAAACTTTCCTTGTCTGAGAACTGACCGATCGAAGGGAACGGGGCGGCCGGGTTGGCCGCCCCGTTTTTCGCCGTCTGCCGTCTTTTCTCCGACAGCCTTTGGCCGCGCCGCGAACTAGACTCGACTTGACGCCGGACTTTCGGGGTGACACGCTCTTATCCCGCTCCGCAACTGAGGGAGAGACATGCGCGAGTACCGAAGCGAAGCAATCCGCAACATCGCCGTAGTAGGACACGGTGCGAGTGGCAAAACGACACTGGTCGACGCCCTCGCCTTCGTCTCCGGCACCAGCAAGCGACACGGGTCCATCAAGGACGGCAGCACCCTCACCGACACCTCTCCCGAGGAAACCGAGCGCAAGTACTCGATTTCGCTCGGTTGCGCGTACGCGGAGTGGAAGGACACGAAGATCAATCTTCTCGACACTCCCGGCTTTCTCGACTTTCAGGGCGACGCGATCGCCGGCATAGCGGCCGCCGACGGCGCGCTCGTCGCGGTGGGCGCGAGCACCGGCGTGGAGGCCGGCACGGAGCGCATGTTCCGCGAGGCCATCGCGCGCAAGGATCCCGTGCTGTTCGTGATCTCGACGATCGATCGTGAGCACGCCGATTTCGACGCCGCGTACCAGTCCATCAAGGACCGGCTCACGACGAAGGTCGTGCCGGTGGAGATCCCGATCGGCGCGGGCGCGGGCTTCAAGGGCGTCATCAACCTCTTCACGAAGCGGGCGCACCTGTTCAAGCCCGGCACCAAGGCCGGTGAGTACGAAGAGGTGGACATTCCGGCGAGCGAGCAGGCGAGATTCGAGCGCTACCACCAGGAGATGGTCGAGGCCGTTGCAGCGACCGACGATGCGCTGCTCGAGCGCTTCTTCGGCGGGGAGGAGCTCCCCGGTGAGCTCGCGATGTCTGCCATGAAGGAGGCCATGAAGCGGCAGGACATCTTCCCGCTGCTCTGCTGCTCGAGCCAGCTCACGTGGGGGGTGCGCACGGTGCTCGACTTCCTCGTCTCGCTCATGCCGAGCGCGTTCGAGATGGAGGAGCTGCACGCGTTCAAGGGCGCCGAGGGCGAGCGCACCGTGGAGATCCATCCGAGCGAGGGTGCACCGTTCACGGCGCTCGTGTTCAAGACCACCGCCGAGCCGCACGTGGGCGACGTGTCGTTCTTCCGCACCTTCAGCGGGACCGTGGCCGCCGGGCAGGACGTGTACAACGCCACGCGTGATTCGGCGGAAAAGCTGATGCACCTCTCGATTCCGCTCGGGCGTGAACGGTTGGAGGTGCCGCGGCTCTATCCCGGCGACATCGGCTGCGTCGCGAAGCTGCACAACACGCACACGAACGACACGCTGTCGACGAAGGCGCGTCCCGTGCGCCTGCCGCAGATCCAGTTCCCGGATCCGATCGTCACGTTCGCGGTGAAGGCCTCGCTGCGCCCCGACGAGGAAAAGTTCCAGCAGGGCCTGCACCGCCTTCACGACGAAGATCCGACGTTCCAGACGCATTTCAACAGCGAGACGCACGAGACGATCGTCGGCGGGATGGGCGAGCGGCACATCGAGGTCGGGCTCGCGCGCGTCGCGCGGCAATTCGGCGTGAAGGGCGAGCTCGCCGCGCCGCGCATTCCGTATCGCGAGACGATCACCTCGAAGGGCGATGGGCAGGGCCGGCACAAGAAGCAGTCGGGCGGGAAGGGTCAGTTCGGCGACTGCTGGATCCGGATGCGCCCCGGGCCGCGGGGCTCGGGGTATGTGTTCCAGGACGAAATCGTCGGCGGTGCGATTCCACGGGCGTACATCCCGGCGGTCGATCGCGGCGTGGCGGAGGCGGCGGCTCGCGGCGTGCTCGCGGGATATCCGATGGTGGATTTCGTCGTGGAGTGCTACGACGGCAGCTACCACTCGGTGGATTCGAATGAAGCGTCGTTCAAGATGGCGGGCATCCAGGCGTTCAAGACCGTCGCGCCCAAGTGCCGGCCGGCCCTGCTCGAGCCGCTGGAGATGGTCGAGGTCACGACGCCCGATGCGTATCTCGGCGACGTGATGGGCGATCTCAGCTCACGCCGCGGACACATTCTCGGGACGGAGCCGACGGACGAGGGGAGCTTCACGCGGGTCCGGGCGATCGTTCCGCAGGGAGATATGCATCTCTACGCGACGAAGTTGTCGTCGATTGCGCACGGGAGAGCCGTATTTTCGCAGCGGTTCCACGGGTACGAGCATATGCCGGGCGAGGCTGCGGCGAAAATCATCGAGACGGCGGCGAAGGCGAGGGGAGAGGAAACTGAGAACTAAACGCTCTCACCTCACAGCTTTCAGACGCCAGCTGTCGGACAAAAGCCTCTTTACCGATTTGCGCACTGATCGGTAAAGAGGCCGTTTTCCGACAGCTATTCGCTGATGGCTGTCAGGTGATAGCGTTTTGTTTGTCTTGCCTTCTCAAACCTTGTGGTACACAATCCGCGCCGCCTCGGCTCTATCTTCGGCCGTGTAAACCTCGAAGTCCGAGAAGAATCCCGGCGCCTCTTTCTGCAGCAGCCGCAGCACCATCACCGCCATGCGGCGAATCTCGAACTCCGCGCCCTCGCTTGAGCGGAGTTCGAGCATCGTCCGCCATGCACGCGCATTCGCGGTGACGACGATCTTGGTCTCCGTCGAATTCGGCAGCACTCCTCGCCCCGCTTCGCGCGCCATCTTGCGGCGGTGCACCTTGTCGGCCACCCAGCCGTAGCGCTCCATCAGTTTCTCGACGAGCGCGACGTAGGCCGCCTGCGCCGTCTCCATCTGTGCCTTCCACTGCGCGAGCAACGCGTCGTCACCGAGAATCGCGGGCGGCACGACGAACGCCGCCTTCGACTCGTCCACATACCGCTGCGAGAGCTGCGAGTACGCGAAGCCGGCGCGATGGCGCACCAGTTCGTGCGTCAGGGAACGCGAGACGCCCTCGATCAGCAGCGAATAGTTCGCGTGCTCGAGCACGCTGCCGTGTCCCTGTTTCTTGATGTTCTCGATATATTCGCGCGTCCCGCGGTTGGCGGGATTCTTCTGGCTCATGTAACAGAGCCGCCCGGCGAATTCAGCCAAACGCTCTCCGTCCGTGCTTTCGCCGAGCCAGTGAACCGGGAGATGCGCGGGCTCCGCGAACGCGGGGCGCGCAAGGATCGAGATGAGGGGTTCGGTATAGAATTGCGGCATCGTCCTTAAATGCGGGATGCGGCGTGCGGAATGCCCTTTAAGCTACGTGGTGGCGGCGAAGGGAACAAACCTCCGCACCCGCACGCGGTCCACCAGCGACCGCAGCGCATGGTTGCTGCACAGCGCCAGCAGGCCGGCGACGGTCAGCGTGCGCACTTCGGCGCGCGTGATCTTCACGCTGCCGCCGTGGTGCAGCATCGCGCGCGACGCCGAGAGATCGCGCAGCGTTGCATATGCGAACAGGAGCGGCAATACGCAGAACGCACGAATGGCCACGGCGCGCCGCGGAATCAGCAGGATGTATTCCAGCGCGTCGTCGAGATCCGTCCACGCGAGCTGGATGAACGAGGCAACCGCCGCGAGGTTGCCCTCGAGGTGCGCGTCGTCGAGGAGCGTCCGGTGCCCGCTCCCGTGCTCGGCCAGCGATGCCTCCGGGATGTAGATCGCGTTCTCGTGCTCCGCATCCCACGCGATGTCCTTCAGGACGTTCACGGTCTGCAGTGCCTCGCCGAACTGGTGGCACTTCGTCCAGAGCCTCGTGAACTCCGGTTTTCCGACGCTCGGCGCGTGCTCGTACCAGAGTTCCGTCAGCATGCACCCCACCGTTCCCGCGACGTAGTAGCAGTACTCACGGTATTCGGCGACGGTCTGGATGCGAATTCCACGCGGGTAGAGCTGCACGAACTTCCTCATGCCGTGCGCCATCACGCCGACCCAGTGCTCGATGCGTCCCCGCGTCTGATCGGGAAGCGAGCGCAGCAGGACGCACACGAGATCCGTGTGCCGGAGGAGGTCGACGTGGGCGGGATCGCCCTGGATGTCCGAGGCGAGGGCGGGGAACGCTTCGGCTGCGTCACGATCCGCCAGGCAACGCAGAAAGGCGTTGAGCAGTTCCGCCTTGCGCTCCGGCGCCGCGGCGCCGTCGTCCTCGATCGTGTCCGCGATGCGGCACAATAGGTACGCCGTGAGCACCGCGCGGCCGAGCACGCCCGGCAGGAATCGAATGGAGATCGCGAACGTGCGGGAGACTTCCGGCAGAACGGCTGTCGCGAATCGCTTCGCATAGCGCAGTCGCCTGGCGTCGTCGGCCCGCTCCGCCCCGGGGGCACTCACGGCGGTCATCTCGGCGGCCGCGGCGGGCCGATGAACGCGTCGAGCAGCACTTGCGCGGTCGTCGCCGGCTTCGCGTCGGCGAACTCGAGCCGGTCGAGCGCCTGCTCGAGCGCGACCTGCGCGCGAGAGACGAGCTGGCGGTACTGACGCCGCGTGATGAACAGTGCGAGCAGGGCTGCGAGCGCGGATGGAATCGCCGCGAGCACCGGCGACACGCCGATCGCGATCAGCGGCGCCGTGATCAGCAGCATGGCGAAGGCGAGCGCCGCGCCGCTCGTTGCGCGCCGGCTCCGCGCCACCGAGAAATCCGCGACGATGCGCGCGTGCGCCCGGTTCGGACCAACCGCCGCGACGATCGCGCTCACGTCGTTCGCCGGGATGAGTTCGAACCCGCGTCCCCAGATCGGGATCGTTCGCCGGATCACCGAAAAGATGTCGCGCCGCGCTTCCCACACGAGCTGATCCGCGAATCGGCGCTTCACTTGAAGTGCCTCGCTGCGTTGCATCCATGCATCGATTGCCCCGAGCACCGCGGCGGGAGTTCCCGGAACCGTGCGTGCCGCCGTCACCGCGGATACACCCGTGAAGCTCGCGAGCCAGCCGGATTCCGCCGGGAGGAGCGTGCGGCTGCGTTCCTCCGCGAGTGCCTGCCGAAGCAGCTCGCCGGAGAGCCCGACTTCCTTGCCGAGTTCGACGAGTTGCTCCTCGGTCATCGCGCCGGACTCGTCGTCCTCGCCGCTGGCGGCCTGCAGCTGGGCGGCGCGCGCGAGCACACGTTCGAGGGCGGCGCGCGAGAGGGCCTGCTCGCGTACCCCGCCGGGAGGCTTCGCGCGCGGGTCAGTCACGGCTCAGATCCCCCCGAACGAAATGGAGATCTGCCGGTCGATCGACTCCAGCATCGGCTTCGGAATCGGAAACGCCCGCGCGAACGCGGCCATCGGATCGCCGTCGAACGCGACGCCGGCGACGCGCAGGTAGAATCGCGCGTAGCCCGCGGCGAGTTCGGGCGACAGGCGCGCGAGGAGCAGGGCGCCGCCGCGCACGAGCGCGTAGCTGCCGACGACCGTCGCGACGCCGCTCCGCTTTTCCGCCGGCGTCGTGTTGTCCTCGACCGCCGGACCCGTGAGCGGGCCGACGATCTCGTGCGCGAACGCGTACAGCGCGTCCATCGCGTGGTCGGGCGAATCCGGAAAGCCGACGGCGACCTGGCTGCGCTCGCGGGTGTCGGTCACGGTGCGCCCCTCGCCCTCGATCGCGAGCGAGAGAATCAGGTCGCCATTCGGCTGCTCGGAATGATTCAGGAAATTCTGCAGCCGGGGGCGCAGTTCACGCTGCCAGATCGAATCGACGGCCGCGAGCGTGCGTTCTCTGCTCCGCATTTCGTCGACCCACCACCCGTGGAAGAACACGTCCTTCTCGTTCTGCAGCGCGTTCGTGAATGTCCGCGCGAAGTCGCGGTCGGCCTTCGCCGGAAAGACGCGGGCCAGCATCGAGAAGACCGCGGCGCCTTCCTTCGATTTGGCCTTCTTTGGATCGCCGTCCGCCTTCACGAACGCATCGATCGTCGCAGCGAGCTCCTCCCACGTCGGGAACGAGAACGCGAGAAACTGCGCGGTCACGAGCGCCGGGTTCTCGCGCACCCGCTGCGCGAGCGCGCCGAGGTTCACGTCGAAGTCGGTGACCGCGCTCGCCTTCGCGCGAGCCGCGACGAGCGCTTCCCGGTAGCCATGGCGAAAGAGCGGGACCGCCGACGCGTCGCTGGAGATCATCGCGAAGCCGTGCAGCCAGAGGTCGACGTGCTCGCGCGTCCGGATCGGCCACTTCACGTTGGTCGAGGCGCCCGGCAGCTGCGCGGCGCACGGCGCCGGGACGCCGCCGAACACGCACAACCAGAGCGCGGTCGCCAGCACCTTGCGACCTCGCGGCAATCGACGTGGTGATGCGGACTTCATGCGCGGGCGTCCGGCTCGTTCAGGATGTGGCCAGCCGGCCGCACGCCACGCAGAACTTCCAGCCCGGCTCGAGTTCGGCGCTGCACGCCGCGCAACGCCGCGCGAGCAGGTTCTGCCCGCAGCTCGGGCAAAAGTGAACCTGCCGGTCCTCCGGAAGCGCCTGGCCGCAGTAGCGGCAGCCGGGCCGCGACGAGCTCGGCGCGGTCTCCGCCGCGGGATCGAGCGGATGCAGAGGCGCCGCGGCCGACGGGCGCATCGCCTTGGGCGTGGTGATCGCCTCCGAAAGCGAAGCGGACGCGGCGGGAGTCTCGGCCGGCGCCGGCACCGCGGCAGGCGGCATCGACTCGCCGGCCCTGCGCGCGTGTTCCTGCGAGATCGTCACGTGCGAGGTGAGATACGCGCGGTAGGCCGCGAGATCCGGATTCGGCGACGACAGTTCCGCGCGCAGGTCGTCTTGCAGCAGGTCGTCGGCAAAGATGTACCCGCGCTCGCCGGTCAGCAGCCTCGTGAGCGCGTGTGAATAATCGTCGTTGGTTTCCACGGCGCCCTCTGCGCGCACGGAACGATACGGCACGAGCTCGATCAACTCGGCGACCTCAAATGGACGCGCGAGGAACTCGGGCCGTTTGTCGCGCACGGCGCGCACGAGGCGTTCGAACAGCAGGTCGAGTGGATCCATCTCCTGCATCTTAACGATCCGTCGACGGCAACGGCGGACTCGCGCGGAACTCGCCGGACTCGGGGAACGGACTGGGATCGGCGTGCCTCGCGCCCTTCGCGCGGGCTGCCTCGAGCCACGCCTCGAATCCGGAGGCCTCCAGCCCGGCGGAATGCGTCTGGCTGGCGGCGGCACGGGTTGCGAGATGATTGGCGTATTCGTTCTGCGCGTGGCCGTCGTGCCCGCGCACCCATTTCCACGACACCGTGTGCGGCTCGACGGCATCGATCGCCTCGTGCCAGAGCTCGAGATTCTCGATCGCGCCGCCCTTTCGCTTCCATCCCTGCCGCGCCCACGAGTGCACCCACTGCGTCATGCCGTCCACGATGTAGCGCGAATCGGTCGTGAAGGTCACGCGGCAACGCGCGCCCTTCGCGCCGAGTGCGTCCATCGCCTCGATGACCGATCTAAGGGCCATGCGGTTGTTCGTGGTCGCGCGCTCGCTGATCCAGAGGTCGCGCCGCACGATCGTGCCGTTCGACGGATGGCGCAGTTCGATGAGTGCGCCGGCGCCGCCCGGATTGTCGCCCTCGCGTCCGTTGCCGATGCACGACTCGTCGGCGAATACGGCGACGAAGCAAGACTGTTGCTTCGCGGCGCTCACCGCACCACCTCGATCGAATCGGCCTCGTCCACCCAGAGCGTGAGCGGCTGGCCGGTGGTCGGGTGGCGCGCCTCGATCGCCTCACGACGACCGCGCAGCAGGAGCCGCATGGGAATCACCACGAAGTCGGTGCCGCGGCGCCGAACGGTGATGCGGATTCCGTCGCGGATCGCGTCTTCCAGGGCGTCGTAACCGGCGACTGTGAGCTGTGCCATCTCAGTGGGTTCCCCCGAACCATTCGCTGACGAAGCCGGAGAGAACGTCCGTGGCGCGCTCGATTTCACCCATGTCCACGTACTCCTCGGCCGAATGTGCGAGCCCGATGTCACCCGGTCCGAAGCAGATCGCGGGGATGCCGGCCGCAGTGAGCAGCGCGGCGTCGGTCCAGCAGGGAAGTCCTTCGATCGGTGCGCGCTCTCCGGCGCGTTCGAGCGAAGCGGAGAGGGCGCGCACCACCGGATGCGTCGGCTCGACCTCGTTTGGCGCCTGCGCGAAGCCGGGAACGAGATCGGCCCTGAACTCCGGGGCGCGGGCGCGGACGCGGGCGCACGCCGCTTCCACCTCGCGCGTGAAGTCGACGGCAGTCTCGCCCGGCAGCGTGCGTCGCTCGAGCTGAACGCTGCAACGGTCGGGATACGTGGAGAGGCCGAGTCCGCCGCTCACGATCGAGGCGTGCAGGGAGGGCCGTCCGAGCAGCGGATGCGTCTTCTTCGCGAGCACGGTCCGCTGGTAGTCGTCGAGTTCGGCGAGTGCCATCGCCGCGAGCGTGATCGCGTCGACGCCGAGGTCGTAGCGGCTGCCGTGCGCGGCGCGGCCATGCACGATGAGCTCGAGCCAGGCGAAGCCGCGATGCGCGGGGCAGATCGCGAGACGCGTGGGTTCGGTGACGATCGCCGCCTCCGCGCGTATTCCCGATGCCACGAGCGCGCGGGTGCCGATGCTCTCGTACTCTTCGTCGGCGACGGCGGCGACGATCACTTCGCCGTCGAGATTCGCATCCACCACGCGAAGCGCAGCCGCGCACATCGCGGCGACGCCGGCTTTCATGTCGGACGAGCCGCGACCGTACACGCGGCCGTCGCGCACCTCGGCGTCCCACGGGGCGTGGATCATGCCTTCCACGCCGACCGTGTCGAGATGCCCGTTGAACAGCAGGGCACGTCCGCCGGGGCGGCCGATGCGCGCGACCACGTTCGGGCGCATCGCGACGGTCTCCTGGATCTCCACGCGAAATCCCCATCGCTCGAGCGTCTGCGCGAGCGCCTGGGCGCAGGCACGTTCGCCGGGACCATCGCTCACCAGCGACGGATTCCGCGAATCGATTGCGACGAGCGTCCGGGTCAGCGCGACGGCATCGCCACGCGCGGGAGTTGCGGTCATCGACGAGGTTCGGGGTGTTTCGCGGGTGGAGAAACGCAGAGAGCGCACCAGAAAGGTGCGCTCCTGTCGGTCCGCGGAGTAGCTGGGGCGTGACCGTGCGCTATTTCTTCGGCGCGGCCTTCTTCTTTGCTGGTTTCTTCGAGGCGGGCTTCTTGGCCGGCTTCTTGGCGGGGTGCTTCTTGGCCGCGGGCTTCTTGACCGCGTGCTTTTTCGCCGCCGGCTTCTTGGTCGCATGCTTCGTCACGGCCGGCGTCTTGGCCGCCGGCTTGTGCACGACCGCCTTCAGCGCCGGCGCTCCGAGCTTATGCGGCAGCACGGTCGGTGGCGCGGCCTTCGGCAGCGAGTAGGGCACGGGCTTCAAGACCGCCTTCGGCTTCTGCTCGATGCGCGGCGGCGGCTTCTTGCCTTTGTGCTTCTTCGACCAGGCTTCCTCGGCTTCCCGGATCAACCGGTCGGCTTCGTCCTGCGTCATCTGTCCCCGACGGACCATGTACTGCACGAGGTCGCGCGCGCTTTCGAGCGTGAAGACCGAGAGACCCGCGGCGGCGCCGATGACTTCTTTCATCGCTGCTGCCATCTTGCTCCCGGCTTCCATGCTGATCTCGTGCGCCTTGGCGGCCATCTCGGCCACGGTGTCGCGCACGTCGGCGCCGCGATGTCCGGGGTGACGGCGCACCGGCGGCACAGCGACGGGAGTTACTGTTTCGGCTGCAGCGGGTTTCGCCGCGGCAGGATTCTTATCGGGCATTCGGTCTCGCTCCGGGCACGAGCAGGACACCGCTCGTGTGACGGCATCGATGGACGCGCGGATCGGCCAGAATCAGGCCGTCAGATCGGTATCACGAGAAACCGCGCGAAGTATCAGGGGGCAAGTATATGGAAAAGGAGTAGCAGGGCAAGTGATGAAAGGGCAATGGATTGGGGTCAATTTCACGTCAAAACGCCGCTTTTCGGCATCATGACTCCGAAATTCAACCGTCGATATCGTACGAATTCGGTACAGTTATCAGACACTATAGCGACATGATAACATGAGTTTGCCACTAAATGGTGTTCGAGTACTCGACCTTTCCCGTGTGCTCGCCGGTCCCCTCGCCACGATGATTCTTGGCGATCTTGGAGCGGATGTGATCAAAATCGAGCGCCCGGGATCCGGCGACGAGAGCCGCGGATGGGGTCCGCCGTTCGATTCGCGCGGCGAGAGCGCGTACTACCTCTGCTGCAATCGCAACAAGATGAGCGTCGCCGCAGATCTTGATGAGGCGCACGATCAGGCCCTGTTGCGCCGTCTCATCGGCGGGGCAAATGTCGTCGTGGACAATTTTCGTCCGGGAACGCTGGCGAAACGACAGCTCGATCACGCAGAGCTGCTCGCGAAGCACCCGCAGCTGATCTGGTGCACGATCACCGGTTTCGGCGCCGAGAGTTCGCGGCCGGGGTACGATTTCGTCGTGCAAGCAGAATCGGGCTGGATGTCCATCACCGGAGAGGCGGGCGGCGCGCCACAGAAAACCGGCGTCGCGCTCGTTGATGTCATCACGGGCAAGGATGCCGCGATCGCGATTCTCGCCGCGCTCGCGGGCGCGCGCCGGGGAACGCCGGCGGAGCGGCGGTTGATCGTCTCGCTCCAGCACAGTGCGGTCAGCGCGCTGATCAACGTCGCGCAGAACGCGCTGGTCACGGGCAAGGACGCCGGGCGCTGGGGCAACGCTCACGCGAACCTCGTGCCGTACGAGCTGTTCGAGGCGAGCGACCGTGCGCTCGTGATCGCCGTCGGGAGCGACTCACAGTTCGCGGCCATGGCGCGCGCTCTCGGGCTCGAGGCCCTCCACGATCCGCGTTTCGCCACGAACGCCGGCCGCCTCGCGAACCGCGCGGAAGTGGTCTCCGCGATTCGCACGCGCGTCGCGGCGAGGCGTGCCGCCGATTGGGTATCGCTGCTGGAGAGGGCCGGCGTCCCGTGCGGAGTGGTGCGCACGGTGCTCGAAGCGCTCGGCGACGTCGCCGCTTCTCCGCTCACTGGGGTGATGCCGATCGCGCGCGCCGCGGTTCGGCGCGCACCGCCGATGCTCGACGCGCACGGCACGCTGGTGCGCGCGCACGGCTGGGATGCGTTCGCGCAGGTGTGAACGACAGTCGCTAGAATGTTGCTGATGCCTTTCCGTCCCCGAATTCGCGCGGCGATGTTGCCGGTTGCGACCGCCGCCTTCGGCGCGCTCGCTCTCGCGTCGTGCGAGGGGAGCGCGTCGCATGTCGACGGTCCGAAGGGCGCGAGCGCATTCGACAAATTCGTCGTCATCGGCACCGGTCTCTCGATGGGGGCGCAGTCCGGCGGGGTTCTCTACGAGTCGCAGATCGAGGCATGGCCGGCGCTGCTGGCGCATGCGGCGGGCGCGAACTTCAGGATGCCGTTGCTGCGCGCGCCGGGCTGCGAGCCGCCGCGCATCGCGCCGCTCCAGCTTTCGGTGTACCTGTCCGGCGTGAGCACGACGGGCATCGATTCGAGCTGCGCGGGCGCGCTCGACACGCTGACGCCACCGGTGAACAGCCTCGCGATTCCCGGCGCGTCGGCGTACGCGGCGCTCAACCTCACGCCGAAGATCGTGCTGAACTCCGTCGTGCCGTACGGGCCGGGTGACCGTGCGCGCTATCCGCTCGTGCTAGGCTCGACGCAATCGCAGGTGACGGCGTTGCGCATCGAGGGCGCGTCGTTCGTATCGGTGGAGCTCGGTCTCACCGAAGTGCTCGGCGCCGCGACGAGCGGACTGCTCGTGGCGGCGACGTCGTACACGCAGGCCGCGCCGTATACGTACGTTCCCGCGCCGGTGTTCGCGCCGGTGTTCAGCGCGATTGCCGACAGCGTGAAGCTCACGGGAGCCAAGGTGGTGCTGCTGTCGGTGCCGAGGGTGAGCACGCTGTATGCGCTGCGCCCGGCCTCCGAGCTCTGGAACGACCGCACCGATCTCGCGGCGTTCGGCATCAATGTGATGGCGGATTGCAGCACGAGCGCGAACTTCGTCTTCACCGGCACGCTCGTGCCCTCGCTCGCCGCGAACTACACGACGTCGGGAACGACGCAGAATCTCTCGTGCACCGACGTGCCGGGCACGGCCGACGCGATTCTCACGCCGGCGGACATCACCACGCTCGACGCCGTGGTGACGCAGATGAACGTGCAACTCCAGCAGGTCGCGCAGCAAAACGGATGGGCGTTCGCCGACCTCACGGGCGTGTATCCTCCGCCCGTTTCGACCAGAGCGGCATACACGGCGTCGGATCAGCTCGCCTGCGTGTATCCGTATGGCAAGTTCGTCTCGCTCGACGGTGTGTTTCCCAACCTGACCGGCCAGGCGGCGATCGCCTCGACCGTCGCGAGCGCGATCGATTCGAGGTACGGGTTCTCGATCACGGTCGGCGCATCGTCACCCATCGGTGTCACGGCCGTGCGGCTATGCCCGTAGCACCCGAAGGAACCCCAATCGCCTCATCCCGTTGCGCGATATCCGGCTCGTCGTCTTCTCTACGTGACGGCACCGGCACCTCTGGGTTTCGGGCGGCGGCGAGGTCTGTTCGCGACGCGCGTGAAAGGTTACACTAGCGTCGTGAAGACATCGCAGGCACAGCCACCGCAAGAAGACGAAGTCGACGCGGATCAGGCGATCATCGACCGCGTCCTGGCCGGTGACCGGGAATCGTTCGCGACGTTGATCGGCCGCTACAGCGATCCGCTGTATCGGCATGCAGTCGGCATGACGGGGAGTCCCGACGATGCCGCCGACATTTTGCAGAATTCGTTCATCAAGGCGTATCAGCACCTGGGCGAGGTGCGCGGCCGCTTCGATGCGTGGGTATTCAGGATCGTGGCGAACGGGTGCAAGGACTGGCTGAAGAACATCCGCCGCTCCCATCTCAGTTACGAAGAGGACGATCAGCCGTCTGGATATGAGACGCCGGAAGAAGAGCTGGACCGGGGTGAACTGCGCGGGGACCTGGACGAGGCCCTTGGTGCGCTCCCGCCGTCGTTGCGCGAGGCGTTCGTGATGAAGCACGTCGAAGGACGGTCGTACGAGGAGATGGCTGAGCTGCTCGAAACCTCGGTTGGTGCCCTGAAGATGCGCGTCCATCGTGCACGCGAGGCACTGCAGAAACTGCTGGAGGAGCGATACCTGTGATGGACAATCTCGATCCGCGCGATGCCGGCCGTGAAGAGGTGTCGACACCGCGCAAGACTACGGAGCAAGAGCCGGCAATGACGGACCGCGAGGTGCCGCTAGCCTCGGCGCACACGCCCGAGGCGATTCACGCCTGGCTCGATGGCGAGAACGTGAACGAATCGCAGTTGCACGCAGCCGAGAAGGAGTACGCGTTCTGGCGCCGCGTCGAGGAAGAGACGGGGAAGCGCCGCCGCATCCAGACGCCGACCTCGCTTCCGGGCGAGATCATGCGGGCGATCAAAAAAGACTGAACTGCGATGCGGGATGCGGGTTTCGACCCCATGCGGCATGCGGCATGCGGAAGAGGAATGCGGGATGATGAAACGACGAAGGGCGGCCCAGAACGGGCCGCCCTTCTCTGTTGCTCGGAATCCGGTCTAGATCGCGTCCGACAGCGAACTGAACGTGAACTCCCGCACCTTGATCGCCGGCATGATCGTCGACCCGCCCGCGCCGAGCGCTTCCGACGCATTGATGCGCATCGACGGCCCGAGCATCTCGAGATTGTTCAGGAAGAAGATCGGCGATTCGTTGAAGCGGAAATTCTTCACCGGATGCGAGATCTTTCCGTTCTCGATGAGATACGTTCCGTCGCGCGTGAGACCCGTGTTTACGAGCGTGCGTGGATCCACGCCGCGGATGTACCAGAAGCGCGTGACCAGAATTCCGCGCTCGGTGCTCTTGATCATGTCCGAGATCGACGAGGTGCCGCCCATCATGCGGAGCGTGCCGCCGCCGCCGAAGCCTCGCCCGCCGCCGCCACTCGAGTGCGTCGGCTCCTTCCCCTGCTTCTGCGCCCAGAAGCGGTCGTAGTTCAGGTTCTTCACGACGCCGTTCTCGATCCACACCACGCGCTCCACCGGCACGCCGTCGCCGTCGTAGCCGCCGCCCGAGCTGGGTGAGTCGGCCGGATCGGAGAGGAGCGTCACGCGCTCGTCCACGACCTTCATCCCGATCTTGTTTCCGCCGCCGGGCTTGGAGAAGAACGAGCGTCCCTCGTCCGCCGAGCGTGCCTGCATCGCGCCGCTGATGAGCTGCACGAGATTGCCGACCGCGGTGTTCTCGAGAATGGTCATGTAACGCCCCGGCTCGACTGCGACCGGATCGCGCGACGTCTTCGCCTTCTCGACGGCCGTCGCCGCGACGTGCTGGGCGTCGATCTGGTCGAAGGTGTCGCCGTCGCTGCACGCCCACCCCGATCCGCTGCCGTCGGTCGTCCGCACGGTGGCCGTCATCGTCACGCTCGAGCTCGAGTCGTACGCGAACAGCCCCTTCGAGTTCGCGAGCGCGTTCGCGCCCACGCGGCACTCGATGAATCCCGTCGAAACCAGTCCCGCCGCGCGCGCCATCTCGGTGACTTTCTTTGCCGCGAGTGACCGCTCGAGCGGGTTCGGCAGCGCGATCACGCGATCCTTCCCCGGCGGATAGACCTGGGGCCCCAGCTCCGGCATCCGCTCGGGGTTCGGCGGCACGAGCTTCGCGATTTCCGTCGCCTGCTTCGCGGCCGCCGCGAGCGACGCCTCGTCGAGGCGGTTGGTCGTCACGCTCGAGGAGCGTCCGTCCACGGTCGCGGTGATCGTGACCGAGGTATCGCGATTCTCGCCGGACGTGGTGACCTGGTTCACCGCAAAGCGCGTGTCGGCGCGCGCGGAGCTGCTGATCGACACGCGCGTCTCGGGCGCCGGCGAGACGGCCAGCGCGCGCTTCGCGATCTCCTCCGCCTCGGCCCGGGTCAGAATCCCCGCGGGAGTGAGCAGCGATTTTGGTGCGGTGTACGAGCTCACGCTCTCCTCCCGGTGTTGATGATGTTCACCTGCTTGAAGCGCGCGGGCACGCACCCGTGACTGATGGCGTTCGACTGGCCGGGCTGGCCCTTCGCGTCGCCGAACGCGCCGCCGAGATGGTACGAGCGCGGACCGCCGATGAGTTCCATGGAGCCCCAGAACTCCGGGGTCCGGAACTGGTACGCGACGTCCTTGAGCATTCCAACGATCTTGCCGCCCTTGATCTCGTAGAAGCACTGGCCGGCGAACTGACCGTTGTAGCGCTGCTGGTCGATCGAGAACGAACCGTCGCCGACGATCGCGATGCCCTTGTCGGTCTGCGAGATGATGTCTTCCCACGTGTAATCGTTCTTGCCGGGGAGGAGCGAGACGTTCGGCATCCGCTGGAACTGCACGTCGGCCCAGCTCTGCGCGTAGGAGCAGCCATACGAGCGCACGGGCTTGCCGACCTTCTTGTAGTACCACTCGAGCATCGAGGCCTGCTCTCGCGTGGTCTGGTAGTCGACGAAGATGCCGTCCTTGATGATGTCGAAGCGGATCGGCTTCACGGCCTCGTCGTCCCAGCCGATCGCGGCGAGCGAACCGGGCTGCTCGCGATCGCCCTGAATGTTCATCACGGTCGAGCCGAACTTGAGCTGGCCGAGCACCTTCTCGGGCGGCGCGACGAAACTCGTGCCGGCGTAATTGGCCTCGTAGCCCAGCGCGCGATCGAGTTCCGTGGGATGCGCGACGGTCTCGTGCAGCGTCAGCCAAAGATTCGACGGGTGCAGCACGAGATCGTACTTCCCCGGGTCGACCGGCTTCGCGGAGAGTTTTTCCACGGCGTCGTTTGCCCAGCGCGTCGCGTTCTCGCCGAGCTTCGCGTTGAGCACGTGCTCATAGCCGATCCCCATCGGCGCGACGTCGTTGGAGGCCCGCGACTGGAAATCGGTGCGGTCCTCCGAGACGGCGGTGACCGTCATCGACGGCTGTGTACGATAGATCGTCTGCACGATGTACGAGCCGTCGCTCGTCATCAGCGTCTTCTCCTCGCGCAGGAAGAACATGCTCGAGGTGACGTTGCGGACCTGCTTGACCTTCGCGGCTTCCGCGTTGGCGGCGAGGAGCAGGGCGACCTTGTCGACGATCGGGATCGTGAACGGGTCGGTCTGGATCGGGCTCTTCCACTCGCCCACCTGGTTGCCCGGTGTCGGCGCGAGCACCACCGGATGGAGCTGGCTCGCTCGATTCGCCTTGGCCTGCGTGATCGCCGACTTCGTGATCGACGCGACGGCGTCCTTGGTGAGCTGGCTCGTGGCGGCGAAGCCCCACGCGCCGTCCACCAGCGTGCGGACGCCGATGCCGTAGGTGTCGTTGTCGCTCACGCCCTGCACGATCTTGTCGCGCGTGTTCACGTTCTGCTGGCGTCGCGCGGAAACGCGCACGTCGGCGTACGAGGCGCCGGAACTCTTGGCGACGTCGAGCGCGACCTGCATCAGTTCGCGTGTGGCGGGGTCGCCGATCGTCGGCGTCGGTCTGGTGGCGGCGAAGATGTCGCCACCGGAGAGGATCCGGGCGCCGACTGCCGTGGTGGCGGCGACGGCGGCGCTGGTCTTCAGGAATTCGCGGCGTGAATGAGCCACTGGCGGTTCCGGGTGATGAGAGTGAAAGTATCGTGAGAAGATACGTCGCTCACTCCCTGCTTGTTGAGGTCTTTCCATGCTCAGCCGTCCCAATGCCGACGAATATTTCGAGTATTACGGCAAGTACATCGCGCTCGTGCCGGATGGTGACGTTCGCGACCATCTGCGCACCCAGCTCTTCGAGACCGTCGCGCTGCTCGAGGGGGTGACTGATGCCAAGGCGGAGAAGGCGTACGGCGCGGGGAAGTGGACACTGAAGGAAGCGGTGCTGCACATGTCGGATACCGAGCGGGTGTTCGGCTACCGCATGCTTCGCATCGCGCGCGGGGATGCGACGCCGCTGCCGGGGTTCGAGCAGGACGAGTGGGTCCCGCATTCGTGCGCGAACACGCGCGCGATGACCAACCTGGTGATGGAGTTCGCCGCCGTGCGCGCGGCGACGATTGCTCTGGTGGATTCGCTGTCAGCCGAGGCGTGGGTGCGGAAGGGAACCGCGAGCGGGCACACCATCTCGGCGCGGGCCCTCGCATATATCGCGGCGGGGCACGAGCGGCATCATCTCAACATCATTCGAGAGAGGTACCTCACTTCTTAACTGCAAACGGCAACGACGTCAGACGATAGCTGTCAGACGTCGTTGCCGTTGCCGTTAGATGTGAATCGCGCGCCCCGAAACCGCGAGCGCGGCCTCTTTCACCGCCTCGCTAAGTGTCGGATGCGAGTGAACGGTCATCCCGATATCCTCGCTCGTCCCCCTGAACTCCATGGCGAGCACCACCTCGCTGAGCAGATCGGAAACGTTCGCGCCGATCATGTGACAGCCGAGGATCTCATCCGTCTGTGCATCGCAGATGAACTTCACGAAGCCGCTCGTCTCCGCCATCGTGCGGGCGCGGCCGTTCGCCGAGAAGGGAAACCTGCCCACCTTGTACGCGCGGCCGCTGGCCTTCACCTCATGCTCGGCGAGACCCGCCGTCGCGATCTCGGGCCAGGTGTACACGATTGCCGGCATGTTGTGGTAGTGCATGTGCACCGGCTTGCCCGCCATGACTTCCGCCGCGATCACGCCTTCCTCCTCGGCCTTGTGCGCGAGCAGCTTGCCGCCGGTGACGTCGCCGATCGCGAAGAGGTTCGGAAGGTTCGTGCGCATTTCGTCGTTGACGTTGATTTCGCCGCGTGATCCGAGCGCCAGTCCGAGTGCCGCGGCGTCGATGCCGGCCATCGCCGGCTTGCGGCCGATCGAGACGAGGACGTAGTCACCCTCGAACAGCTGCTGCACGCCCTGCTCTTCGACGTTCACGATCACGCGGGTCCCGTCGCGCTTCCCGCCGGTCACCTTCGCGCCGGTATGGATCTCGAGTCCCTGCTTGCGGAGGATCCTGTCCGCTTCCTTGATGATGTCTTCGTCGTTGCCGGGGAGAATCGTCGGCGCATACTCGATGACGGTCACTTTTGCGCCGAGCCTGCGCCACACCGAGCCGAGCTCGAGGCCGATCACTCCGCCGCCGATGACGATCAGGTGCTTCGGCACCTCGGGGATCTTCAGCGCGCCGACGTTCGACAGCACGCGCTCTTCGTCGAACTTCAGGAACGGAAGTTCCGTCGGCACCGAACCCGTCGCGATGATGACGTTCTTCGGCGTGTAGATCGTCGAACTTCCGTCGCCGGCGGTGACGTGAACGGCGTTGCCGGCCTCGAGCGCGCCCCAGCCCTTGGCCCAGGTGACCTTGTTCTTCTTGAACAGGAACTCCACGCCGCGCGTGTTCGCGCCGACCACTTCGTCCTTGCGCTTCATCATCTGCGCGAGGTTCAGCGTCACGCCGCCGACCGAGAATCCGTGCTCCTCGGCGTGCATCCGGGTGAACTCGAAGTGTTCCGACGACTGGAGCAGCGCTTTTGACGGTATGCAGCCGACGTTGACGCACGTGCCGCCGAGCGTCTTGTCGCCCTCGACGCACACCGTGGTGAAGCCGAGTTGCGCCGCGCGGATCGCGGCGACGTAGCCGCCGGGACCGCCGCCGATGACGAGGACGTCCGGCGTGAGGTTGGATGCACGGGTCATTGTCGTGTAATGAAGGAGAAATCCCTATGGGAATTTAGCGTGATCGCGTGCTATTCGTTCTGTAACATCGTCGGTTGAGCAGCCGTAACGATGTTCGCAGTACCTCGCACTGACGGAGAGAACCATGCGAATTCATAGACTGCTGGCGTTCCTGTCGGTTGCGGCGCTCGCGCCGCTCTCGCGCGGCGGAGCGCAAACCTGTCAGGGAACCGCCCAGTTCCGGGAGGGGAAGGCACGCCTTGACGTCGACTACCAGCGCTCCGACGACCTCGAGTACTATCGCGCCGGCGTCGCGTACGGCGTCCAGGGCTCGTTCTTCGGCGGTGTGAGCGTCGACGAAACGCAGCTGAGGCACGGCGGCGCGTCGATTACCGGATTCGGCGGCAGCCTCGGCTACCAGTTTCACTGGGTCGACACACCCTTCCAAGTGTGTCCGCTCGTGAGCGTGAACTACACGTCCGGCAATGGCGCGAACATCACGTCGGTGGGGTTCGGCGGGAGTCTGGGGTATCGCATAGAGGTGCAGCCCGGCTTCGATCTCGTCCCGGCGGCGGGCATCCGCTGGATGTCGAACAGCACATCCTCCAGCGGGAGCAGCTCCAGCGTCGGGAGCATCTCCAGCAGCGAACTCTTCATGGACTTCGGCATGGTGTTCCACCGGGTCTGGTCGGTGGTGCCCGGCGTCCTCTTTCCATCCCCGGCGAGCGCGAAGACGAGATGGACGTTCGGTCTCGCGTACAACTGGGGTACCTAGCCGGCATTCGTGTGTTGTTCAGCCGTTGCCGTTCAGTCGATCAACATCGAAGCCGGATCTTCCATCAGCTCCTTCAGCTTCACGAGAAAGAGCACCGCATGCTGCCCGTCAATGATGCGGTGATCGTATGAAAGCGCGACGTACATCATCGGCCTGATCACCACCTGGCCGCTCACCGCGATCGGGCGATCCTGGATCTTGTGAAGACCGAGGATGCCGCTCTGCGGATAGTTGATGATCGGCGTCGAGATGAGCGAACCGAAGACGCCGCCGTTCGTGATCGTGAACGTTCCGGCGGTGAGGTCGTCCATCGTGAGCTTGCCGTCGCGCGCCCGCTTGGCGATCGCGGCGATTTCCTGCGACAGGCCGAGAATGCCGAGTGAATCCGCGTCTTTCACGTTCGGCACCACCAGGCCGGCTTCGCTCGCGACGGCGATGCCGAGGTTCACATAATTCTTGTAGACGAGCGAATCGCCGTCGATCTGCGCGTTCACCACCGGAAACGCCTTCAGCGACATGATCGCGGCCTTCGCGAAGAACGGCATGAAGCTGAGCTTCACGCCGTGCTCCTTCTCCACCTTCTCCTTCATGCGTTCGCGGAGCGCGACGATCGCGCTCATGTCGATCTCGTTGAACGTCGTGAGGTGCGCCGTCGCGTGCTGTGCTTGTAACAGGTTCTCGGCGATGCGTTTCCTGCGAGTCGACATCTTCTCGCGCGACTCGCGGGGCTCGGAGCCAGCCGGCGAGCGACGCACGACCACCATCGCCGGGACGGCAGCGCGTGCCGGTGCCACCGGAGCCGCCGCCGCCGCGGAGAGTGCAGCGACCACATCGGGTTTGCTGACCACTCCGCCGCGGCCGGTGCCGGGGACGGTCGAGAGGTCGATACCTGCCTCGGCGCCGAGTCTGCGGGCGGCGGGCATCGAAGACGGCTGGGCGGGCGGCTGCGTCGCATGCGCCGCTGGCTGCGTCGCTGGCTGCGCCGGAGCCGTCGGACTGACAGCTGCCGGACTGGGAGCTGTCAGACTGAGAGCAGCCGTTGCCGGTGCCGGCGCCGAAGTGGCCGTCGCCGCGCGGGGTACCGGCTGCGCACTCTCATCCATGTCCCCGAGCGTATCGTTCACGGCGACCACGTCACCCTCAGCCTTGGCGCGCTTCGTGAGCACGCCGGCTTTGAGGGCGGGGACTTCGACCGTAATCTTATCTGTCTCCAGCTCGACGAGCGTTTCGCCCGCCGCAACGGCGTCGCCTTCGTTCTTGAGCCAGCGCGAAACGGTTGCTTCGGTGATCGACTCGCCGAGGGGCGGAACCTTGATCGAGAGCATGGCCAAATATAATCCGCAGCCGACGGGTCCGTCGGGGCGAAGGGATTCCCGGTGAGAGCGCTCACGATTTCCGCCCATGGCGGGCTCGATCAGGTCACGTTCCGCGACGACGTCGCCATGCCCGAGCTTGGTTCACCCGGCGACGTGCGAATCCGGCTCGCGGCCGGGGCGCTGAACCATCTCGACCTTTTCGTCGTGCAGGGGATGCCGGGCCTGACGATCGTCCCGCCCTGGGTGCTCGGCGGCGACGGCGCCGGCGTGATCGAATCCGTCGGAAGTGAGGTGACGACCGTCGCGCCCGGCGATCGCGTGCTCATCAATCCCGGCATTTCGTGCCACGCGTGCGACTACTGCAAGGCCGGCGAGCAGTCGCTCTGCGTGAAGTTCGGACTTCTCGGAGAGCACCGGCCGGGTACGTTCGCGGAATACGTGGTCGTGCCCGCGTGGAACGTGCGGCGCATTCCGGCGGGCATCTCCGATGCGGTCGCCGCGGCATTCTCGCTCGCGACGCTCACCGCGTGGCGCATGCTCGTGACGCGGGCGAAAGTGCAGGCCGGCGAGCAGGTCCTCATTCAGGGAATCGGCGGCGGCGTGGCGCTGGCCGCGCTGCAAATCGCGAAGTTGAACGGCGCGCACGTGTGGGTCACGTCGGGGAGCGACGAAAAGCTCGCCAAGGCCGCCGCGCTCGGCGCCGATGAAACGCTCAATTACCGAACGGTGGATGTCGCCCGGGAAATTCGCGGCCGCACTGGCAAGCGCGGCGTGGATATCGTGGTGGACAGCGTCGGCGCGGCGACGTGGGCGCAGTCGCTCGGTGCGCTCGGGAAGCGAGGGCGACTCGTGTCGTGCGGTGCGACCACCGGGCCGATCGTCGAGACCGACATGCGCAGGATGTTCTGGAATCAGTGGACGCTCATGGGTTCCACCATGGGAACCGACGCGGAGTTCGACGCGATCGTCACCGAGCTCTCGGCCGGGCGGCTGGTGCCTCCGGTGGACGCCGTTTTTCCGCTCGCGGAGGGGCGCCGCGCGTTCGAGCGGCTGTCGGAGCAGTCGCAGTTCGGCAAACTCGTGCTATCCATCGGATGACCGAAGCCGCGCAGTTCGACGCGGAGGAGCAGGGGCAGATGCGGGCGAGTTTCGCCCGGGGAGAAACGCCCGTCTGTCCGCGCTGTCACGTCGCCATGACGGCCCGGGCGATCGGCGGAGGCAGTTTCGGGCTCGGCTACGCCCGGAAGCGGGAGTGGCTCATCTGTCCGGCGTGCCGTCGCAGCGCGCTGTTCGACGTGAAGCGCGGCACGAGAAACTGATTAGATTGAACTGACTCTCGCAGACTGATACCGTGAACTTCGCCGAACGGCTTCAAGCCAGCCTCGCCCAGCTCTGGGACTTCGTTCCGGGGCTCCTGCTCGCGGCCGCCGTGCTCGTCGCGGGCTACCTGTTCGCGAAGGCCGTACAGAAAGGCGCGCTGCACGTGTTGCGGCGCGTGCACCTGAACGACGTGCTGCGCAAGGGCGGCGTGATGCAGGCGGTGGACCGGCCGGGCGCGCACTTCAATCCCACGAGGGTCGTCGCCGGCCTGCTGTTCTGGCTCGTGATGTTCACGGTAATGCTCGTGGCGGCGAACGCGCTCGGCCTCGATTCGCTGGCGCAGGTGTTCTCCGAGCTGGTGAGCTACGTTCCGAGCGTGATCGCGGCGATCGTGATCGTGATCCTCGGCATCGTGCTCGGCGACGTCGTGGCTGGGCTGATCCTCGCCGGCACGAGCTCGCTTCACGGCGGCCCGACGCTCGCGCGGGCGGGCAAGGGCGGCGTGATCATCCTCGCGGTGTTCATGTCGCTGCAGCAGCTCGGCGTGGCGACCGACATCGTGACGACCGCGTTCGCGATCATCTTCGGCGCCATCGCGCTGGCGCTGGCGCTCTCGTTCGGACTCGGAAACCGCGAACTCGCCGGCGAGATCACCCGTACTTGGTACGAGCGCTACAGGGCGGAGCGCGACGCGATCGACAAGGAAGTGAAGGACGAGGAGACGGCGGAGGGGCTGCAGGACGACGAGCCGAACGGGCCGCGCGTGCCGGTGCACACACCGGTGACGGTGCGGGCGAACGACCCAGCGGGGACGCACTGACCGAGTTGTTTGGCGCTAGCGTTTTTCGAGCGAAAAATCGTTGAAAATCGGGGGCACGCGCGCTAACTTTCGGCGTGCAGATTTCGCGGCCAGAATCCCAATAATCCGTCCCCGATGACCGCTCCGAACAACCGCGAACGGATCCTCCCGCGTCTCATCGACGACGAGATCAGGGAATCGTTCATCAACTACTCGATGAGCGTGATCGTCAGCCGCGCACTGCCGGACGTGCGCGACGGACTGAAGCCGGTGCACCGGCGCGTGCTGTTCGCGATGAACGAGGCCGGCCTCATACCGACCCGCGCGTACAAGAAATCCGCGACCGTCGTCGGCGATGTGCTCGGCAAGTACCACCCGCACGGCGACCAGAGCGTGTACGACGCGCTCGTGCGCATGGTGCAGGATTTCTCGCTGCGCTATCCACTCGTCGATGGCCAGGGGAATTTCGGCTCCGTTGATGGCGACCCCGCGGCGGCATACCGGTACACCGAGTGCCGCCTCACGCGGATCGCGATGGAGATGCTTGGCGACATCGACAAGAACACCGTCGATTACGCGCCGAACTTCGACGACCGTCTCGAAGAACCGACGGTCCTCCCGAGCGGGATGCCGAACCTCCTGGTCAACGGCTCGAGCGGTATCGCGGTGGGCATGGCGACGAACATTCCGCCGCACAACCTGCGCGAAGTTGCGGCGGCGATCGCGGCGATGATCGACGATCCGTCGCTCACGGTGGACGCGATTCGCGGCCACATCAGCGGCCCCGATTTCCCGACCGGCGCGTACATCTACGGCAAGGCGGGGATCAAGGACTACATCGAGACGGGGCGCGGCAAGATCGTCATGCGCGCCCGCGCCGCGATTGAGGAGAACGAGAAGGGCAACAAGTCGCAGATCGTCGTCACCGAGCTCCCCTATCAGGTGAACAAGGCGCGTCTCGTCGAGCAGGTCGCGGACCTGGTGCGCGAGAAGAAGCTCGAGGGAATCTCCGACCTGCGCGACGAATCGGACCGTGACGGGATGCGCGTGGTGATCGAGCTGAAGCGCGACGCGATTCCACGCGTGGTGCTGAACCAGCTGTACAAGCACACCACGATGCAGAGCACGTTCGGCGTGATCATGCTCGCGCTCGTGCCCGACCCGATCACGCGGCGCCTCGTCCCGAAGGTCATGCCGGTGCGCGAGGTGCTCGAGCACTTCATCGCGCACCGTCACGACGTGATCGTGCGTCGCACGGAGTTCGATCTCGGCAAGGCGAAGGAACGCGAACACATCCTCGAGGGCCTCAAGATCGCGGTCGACAACATCGACGCGGTCATCAAGGTTATTCGCGGCTCCGCCGACTCCGAGACGGCGAGCACCGAGCTGCAGCGGCGCTTCAAGCTCTCCGAGAAGCAGGCCGAGGCGATCCTCAACATGCGCCTCGCTAAGCTCACCGGCCTCGAGATCGAGAAGCTCGAGGAGGAGCTCAAGGAAGTGCAGGCGCTCATCAAGGAACTCAATTCGATCCTCGCTTCCAAGCCGAAGCGGATGAAGATCATGAAGGACGAACTCGCGACGGTGGTGGAGACGTTCGGCGACGATCGCCGCACGACGATCACCGCCGACGAAGGCGAGTTCACCGTCGAGGACCTGATTGCCGACGAGGAGATGGTCGTCACGATCTCGCACTCGGGCTACATCAAGCGCACCTCGATCACCACGTACCGCAAGCAGCGGCGCGGCGGAAAGGGGCTGCAGGGGTCGGACCTCAAGGCCGAGGATTTCATCGAACATCTCTTCGTGGCCTCGACGCACGACTACATCCTCGTCTTCACGCAGGATGGCCGCTGCTTCTGGCTCAAGGTGCACGAGATCCCACTGCTGGGGCGCGCCACCAAGGGCAAGCCGATCGTGAACTTGATCAACGTCGCGCCGGATACCACCATCGCCGCGATGGTTCCGGTGAAGAAGTTCACGGACGACGAGTTCCTCCTCTTCTGCACGCGCAACGGCACGGTGAAGAAGACCGCGCTCTCGGAATACTCGAACGTGCGCGTGACGGGCGTGAAGGGCATCAAGATCGAGGAGGGCGACGCGCTCATCAACGTGCAGGTGACGAGCGGAACGAACGACATCGTCATCGCGTCGCGCCACGGCCTCTCGGTCCGCTTCCACGAGCAGGACGCGCGCCCGATGGGCCGCGACACGACCGGCGTGAAGGGCATCGAACTCGGCGAGAACGACGCCGTGATCGGCATGGTCGTGATCAAGCGCGAGGCTACGCTCATGGTCGTCACGGAGCGGGCGCTCGGAAAGTGCTCGCAGATCGACGATTACCGCGTGCAAAAGCGCGGCGGCAAGGGAATCAAGACGGTCCATCGCACCGAGAAGACGGGCGACGTCGTCGCGCTGATGGAAGTCCTGCCCGAGGACGAAATCATGCTCATCACGCGCGGCGGGCAGATCATCCGCTCGCCAGTGAAGGACGTGCGCGTGGCCGGCCGCAACACCCAGGGCGTGAAGCTCATGAATCTCGACATGGGAGACCTCGTGACCGCGGTCGCGCGCGTCGTGCCGGATGAGACCGAGGGCGTGGAGGGCGGCGAGGAGGAGGGCGACGGTTCCGCACCCGATGCGCAGCTGGAGCTGACCGAGGAGGAGTAGATCAGGGCAGGGCTGGGGCTTGCTCAACAACCAACAACTGGCTGCCAAGAACTCAGCACTTCGATCCGATCGCTCAAAGCCGTGAGCTGTCGTAGCTTTTGAGCCATGAAACTCCTCCAATTCCTCGCACTCGCCGCGGCGCTCACCACCCCGCTGTCCGCGCAGAAAGCCCCGGTTCCCACGCCGGCCTCGATCCTCGGCTACGACCCCGGCGCCGACCGAAAGCTCCCGTCGTGGAAACAGATCACCGACTACTTCCACGCGGTCGAGAAGGCGAGCCCGCGCGTGCAGGTGCACACGCTCGGCCAGACGACATTGGGCCGGCCGTTCCTCGCGGTGTTCATCTCCGATTCCGCGACGCTCAAGCACCTCGATCGCTATCAGATGATCCAGCGCAAGCTCATGAACCCGCGTCTCCGCGGGAAGGATGAGCTCGAGTCGCTGCTCGCGGCGGGGAAGAACATCATCCTGATCACGTCGGCCATTCACTCGACGGAATCGGGCGGATTCACGACGCCGCTCGTGCTCACCGACCGCCTCGCGCGCGGCGACACGCCGGAGGCGCGTGCGATCCTCGCGAACACCATCGTCATTCTCGTGCCGTCGCAGAATCCCGACGGCGTCGACATCGTCGGCGACTGGTATCGCTCGACGCTCGGCACGAAGGCCGAGGGAGCGTCGCCGCCCGAGCTCTATCACCACTACGTGGGGCATGACGACAACCGCGACTGGTACGCGTTCACGCAGCCCGAGACGCGCTACACCGTGGATTCGCTCTACACGCCGTGGGATCCGGAAATCGTCAACGACATCCACCAGCAGGGATCGAACGCGGGACGCATCTTCCTTCCGCCGTACATGGACCCGCTGGATCCGAATATCGATCCGATTCTCACCGCGGGAACCAACTCGATGGGAATGGCGATCGGGTGGCGCATGATCGGCGAGGGGAAGACCGGAATCGCGTACAACGCGGCGTACGACGAGTGGTCGCCCGCGCGCCAGTATTCGCTCTATCATCGCGGCGTGCGGATCCTCACCGAGACGGCCAGTGCGGCGCTCGCGACGCCGATCGACATTCCGTTCAATTCGCTCGGAGCGGCACGCGGCTACGAGGCCAAGACCGTCACGTGGAATTTCCCGGCGCTCTGGCCCGGCGGCCACTGGAGCTACGGCGACATCGTCGCGTATCAGGTGAGCGCCAGCTGGGCGATGCTCAGCCAAGCCGCTCGCGATCGCCGCGTATGGCTCGAGAGTTACGCCGCCCTCGGCGAGCGCGCGCTCGCGCCTGATCATCCGTGGACGCACGACAGCGTGCCGGCGGCGTTCGTGATTCCGCGCGCGCAGCGCGACACGCAGGCCGTGCAGCGCCTGGTCTGGACGCTGCAGCATGGGCAGGTGGAAGTGCGGTCGAGCACCACGCCGGTGAGCGCGAACGGCACGACGTATCCCGCCGGATCGTACGTCGTGCTCACGTCGCAGCCGATGGGCGGCTACGCGAAGTCCGTGCTCGAGCGGCAGAAGTACCCGAACCTGCACGAATATCCGGGCGGGCCGCCGATCCGGCCGTACGACGTCACCGCGCAGACGCTGCCGCTGCTGTTCGGAGTGGAGATCGCGAGCGTCGCCGCGGCGCCGGTGGCGAGCGCGGCGCCCATCATCCCCATGGAGGAACCGAAGTTCAGCGTGCCGGGGTTCAGCGACCGCAGCGCGCGGCGCGTGGCGATCTATCGCAGCTACAGCGCACCCATGGACGAAGGGTGGACGCGCTGGATGTTCGACGTGAACCGTGTTCCGTTCACGTCGATCGTCGACAAGGAGGTGCGCGCGGGAAATCTCAACGCGCGATTCGACGTGATCATCCTCCCGGACCAGAACGCGGGGCAGATGACGCGCGGCGTCTCACAAAACTATCCCGACTCGTTGCAGGGCGGACTTGGCACCGCGGGCGCCGCGGCACTCGCGTCGTTCGTCGAGAACGGCGGCACGCTGCTCGCGTTCAACGAGGCGAGCAACTACGCCATCGAGGCGCTGAAGCTGCCCGTGAAGAACGTGCTTGCCGGCGTGCGCAACACGGATTTCTACGCGCCGGGCTCGATCCTCGCGGTCGAGATCAAGCGCGATTCCCCGATCGCCGCGAGGATGACCGCGCCGGTTCCGGCGGTCTGGTTCGAGAACGGGCCGGCGTTCGAGATCACGGATCCCGCGCGGGCCACCGCCGTCGCCACCTATCCGGCGACCGGCGATGTGCTGCTCTCAGGCTGGCTGCTCGGCGGCTCGAAGCTCAGCGGCAAGGCCGCGCTCGTCGACGTCACCGTGGGCAGGGGACACGCGGTGCTCTACGGATTCCGGCCGCAGTATCGCGGGCAGTCGATGGCGACGCAGCCGCTGATCTGGGGAGCGATCAGCAGGCCATAGGGGGAGACGGATCCCCGCTGCGGAAGTTCACGCTTCTGCATTCTGCATCGGGCCGAAGTTTCGCATCTACCTCGCCCCTCGCCTCTCGCCTCTCTACGCCGCAGCCGAGCTCCGGAACACGAAGTACACCGCTCCCATCAGGCACCCCGCCGCCCACAGGTAATCCAGCTTCGGCGGCTGCTTCATGTAGAACACCGCAAACGGCACGAAGACCCCGATCGAAATCACTTCCTGCAGAATCTTCAGCTGCCCGAGCGAGAGCACCGTGTATCCGATGCGATTCGCCGGTACCTGCAGCATGTACTCGAACAGCGCGATTCCCCAGCTCGCGAGCGCCGCGATGTACCAGGCGCGTGTGTTCAGGTTCTTGAGATGGGCGTACCACGCGAACGTCATGAAGAGATTCGAGAGGATCAGCAGTCCCGCGGCTCGAAGAATGATCGGCATGTTTCCCCTTAGTGGATGGGCGTCCGACGCGGCGCGTCGATCTCCGCCGGCACGTCCTTCACCCGGCCCTGCGCCCCGGCCCCGGTCGTCCCGCTGGCGAAAAGGCGAAACAGAGGCAACAGTACGTGTCGTGATCGCATTTCGTGCGCTCCGGTTGCAACGTGCCCGCGAAGCTATCCGCGCCCAGGTCGCGGCGAAAGCCGCGGCTCGAGGCCGCACCTCACTCCTCACTTCATCCTGGGCAGCACGATGACACGACGTTTCTTCCTGATTCTGTTCTGCATCATCGCCGCCGGCGCGCAGGCATCGGCACAGTCGAAGACGACCGTCGTCATCCTCGTTCGTCACGCGGAGAAAGCGACGGCGCCCGCCGCCGACCCGCCGCTCACCGAGGCCGGCGTCGCCCGGGCGAGGGCGCTCGCCACGGCGCTCGCGGACGCGAACGTGCAGGCGGTGATCACGACGGAGCTCATTCGCACACGCGAGACGGCACGGCCGCTCGCCGACGCGCTGGGCCTGCCCCTCGAGACCGTGCATACCGGAACGGGCGACGTGCACCCGAGAGCCGTGGCCGACGCGGTGCGCGCGCACGCCGGCCAGACAGTGCTCATCGTGGGACACAGCAATACGATCCCGTTGATCATCGCGGCCCTGGGCGGTCCGAAGTTCACGGACATCTGCGACACGCAGTATTCGAACCTGTTCGTGCTGATCGTGAGATCGAACGACCAGAAAGCCGATCTCATCGTCTCCTCGTACGGCGCGCCCTCGCCCGATCCCGCGACGACGTGCCCGAACTCGATGAAGTGAGTCCGCTGCCCGCATCCTAACTCCTTCGAATGGATGGAGATGGCGTTCGGCCGGTAGTCGCAATTTCAACCTGTCATATCCTTTACCTGGTTCCGGGCGGGCAGTACGTTTAGCACCCACTGGGGAACCGTCCGGGCTCTATGGCTCACGCGCCCCATTCAGGTAGGAGCTTCCCGACCGGATGACTCACGCCGTCCCGATCGCTGCACCGACGCTGGTCTCGCTCGACGACTTCCGCAACGCGGCTGCGACGCTGCGCGGTGTCGCCGTGCGCACGCCGTTGCTCCCGTCGGAGGCACTCGAGGCGCGATTCGGCGTTCCCGTGTTTCTCAAGCCCGAGATGCTGCAACGCGGCGGCGCGTTCAAATTTCGCGGCGCCTACTGGTTCGTTTCGCGGCTCTCTCCCGCGCAGCGTGCGCACGGACTCGTCGCACCGTCCTCGGGAAATCACGGGCAGGCTGTCGCGCTCGCGGCAAAACTGTTCGGCGCGCGCTCGACTGTCGTGATGCCCACCACGGCGCCGCGCGCGAAGCGTGAGGGCGCCGAGCGTTTCGGCGCCCGTGTCATTCTCGAGGGAACGACCACCGCCGAGCGCATGGCCAGGGCCGTGGAGATCTGCGAGCTCGAAGGCGCCACGCTCGTGCCGCCGTTCGACGATCCGACGATCATCGCGGGCCAGGGCACGGTCGGCCTGGAGATCGCCGAGGACATGCCGGACGTGGACCTGGTGCTCGTGCCGGTCGGCGGCGGCGGATTGAGCGCCGGAGTCGCGGCCGCGCTGAAACGCGTCGCGCCGGCCGCGCGCGTGATCGGCGTGGAACCCGCGGGATCGCCGAAACTCACACGCGCTCGCGAGGCGGGGGCTCCAGTCACCATTGCCGCCAATCCAACAGGACTCGCCGACGGCCTCCTCGCGGTTCGCATCGGCACGCTGAACTACGCGCACCATCACGCGTTTCTCGACGACGTCGTCACGGTCCGCGACGATGCGCTGCCGAACGCGATGCGCTTCCTGCTCGACCGGCACAAGCTCGTGGCGGAGCCGAGCGGCGCCATCACGGTCGCCGCACTGCTCGAGGGTGTGGTCAAGCCGGGGCAGCGCACGGTGTGCATCCTCTCCGGCGGCAACGTGGAGTGGGATGGACTGCTTTCCCTGCTGGGGAAGACCGGATGACCGCCGCCCGCATCCTCGTGGCGGACGACGATCCGAGCGTCCTCGAGTCGCTGACCGGTGTGCTGCGCGATTCCGGCTTCGACGTCTCGTCGGCGACGGGCCGCGAGACGCTGTTCGCCGAATTGCAGAAGGCGACTCCCGACCTGCTGCTGCTCGACGTGATCATGCCGGGCACCGATGGCGTAGAGCTGCTGCAGGAGCTCAAGGCCGACTCGCGCTGGCGCGACATCCCGGTGCTCATGGTCTCGTCGCTCTCGCCGGACGAGATGACGGAAAAGACGTTCGGACTCGGCGCGGCCGACTTCATCCGCAAGCCGTTCCGCCCGCGCGAGCTCATCGCGAGAGTGCAGGCACAGCTGCGCATGCGACGCGAGCTGACCAGCGCGCAGGTCGCCCTGCGTTCCGCGGAAGAGGAACTCGTGCGCGCACGCGAGGACGCCGAGAGCCGCCGCAAAGTGGTGGACATCCTGCACGAGGTCACCGGGGATCTTTCGAGCGACGAGATCTACCACATCCTCTCGCGGCGCGTGGCGCGCGCGCTCAGCCTTTCGCGCTGCTCGGTGATCCTCGCGAAACCTGGCGACAAGGTCGGCGTCGTGGCGACGGCGTTCGACAATCCCGCGCTGCGCAACTTCGAGATCCACCTCGATCGCTATCCCGAGATCCGGAGCGCGCTCCAGCACGGACACCCCGTGCTCGTCGAGGACCTCCAGAGCAATCCGCTGTACGCCGACATCCGCAAGGAATGGCAGGCGAACGGCACGCTGGTTCCGGTCCGCTCGGTGATCGCGGTCCCGTTCTCGCTCGGGAAGACGCAGGCCGGCGTGTTCTTCCTGCGCCGCATGGCGAACGAGCCGCCGCTGACGAACGAAGATGTGGAATTCGCCGACGCCGTGATCAAGGCGGCGGTCGCGGCGATCCACCGCGCGCAGCTGATCGAAACGACGAAAGCCGACAACGCGCGCCTCGAGGTGCTGGCGCATACGGATCCGCTCACGCAGGTTCTCAACCGGCGCGCGCTCACCGTCCGTCTGAGTTCTGAAATGGAGCGCGCAAAACGCTACGACTCGGTCATCACCTTGCTCATGCTCGACCTCGACCACTTCAAGGGCATCAACGACACGGCCGGGCATCTCGTGGGCGACGACGTGCTGCGCGAAGTGGCAGGGCTGCTGCAGGAATCCGTTCGAAGCGTCGACATGGTCGCGCGGTACGGAGGGGAGGAGTTCGTGGTCGTGCTGCCGGAGACCGCCCAGGTGGGTGCGGTGAAGTTCGCCGAGCGCACGCGCGAGCGCATGGAGCGCACGGCATTCACGCCCGCGCACGGCGGGGTGCGCCTGACCGCAAGCATCGGCGTGGCGAGTTACCCGGCGCCGGATGTCGTGAGCGTTGACGATCTCTTTGCCCGTGCCGACGAGGCGCTCTATCGCGCCAAGGACGCCGGGCGGAACAAGGTGTGTACATGAGCACACGCTGCCCGGCCTGCGGCACGGTCTACGCCGATGACGCCAAGTTCTGCACGAAGGACGGCGGACGGCTGCTGCCGTTCGAGCCCGGCGCGGCGCGCCAGACATCGCCGCGGCAGAACACGCCCGAGATCGCGATGAAGAAGGTCGTGAACCACGCGAACCTCGCCGGGCAGGTGCTCGACGGGCGCTACGCGATCGTGAAGAAGGTGGGCGAGGGGGGCATGTCGTACGTCTACCTCGCGCACGACGTCTCCACGAACGAGCGTTACGCGATCAAGATCCTCTCGCCGAACCTCTCGAAGGACGAGAACGCGATGGCGCGCCTGCGCCGCGAGGCCGCGCTCGGCATCCGCCTCGCGCACCCGAACGTGTGCCACATCGTGCGGATGGGCGAGACGGAGGACGGACTCGTGTACGTCGTGATGCCGTTCGTCGAGGGAGAGATCCTCGCCGACCGGAACAACCGCATGGGGATCATCCCGATTCCGATGACGGTGCAGTTCATCTCGGAGATCGCCGCCGGCCTGCACGTCGCGCACGAGCTGAAGATCATCCATCGGGACCTCAAGCCCGAGAACATCATGATCTGCAAGAAGCCCGACGGCACGGAGTACGCGGTGGTCATGGACTTCGGGCTCGCGAAGGAGCGCAAGGCCGGCGGTGAGCTCGAGAAACTCACGGCCACCGGCATCATCCTCGGCACGCCCGAGTTCATGAGCCCGGAACAGCTGCGCGGCAAACCGCTCGACGCGCGCACCGACGTGTACTCGCTCACGCTCATGACGTACGAGATGCTCACGGGGAAGCTCCCGTTCGAAGGGCGCACGCAGCAGGAAATGATGATCGCGCGGCTGCGCAACGATCCGATCCCGCTGCGGCAGCGCCGCGCCGGGATGGATTTCCCCGAGGCGATGGAGCAGGTGCTGCTCAAGGGAATGGCCCGCAATGCGGACGACCGTTACGCGTCGACGCCGGAGTTCGCGGAGGCGCTTCGCGCATCGGCGAGCGGAAGCATGACGCCGCAGCCGGGCGGGGGAGTGCTCGGCAAGCTGTTCGGCAGGTGAACCGAGGGTTTGTGCCCGGAATCTGAAGTGGACTGTTAACGCCGTCTCCCATTCACGGCGTGCTACATTCTCATCATGCGCCTCACCCTCGTGCTGGCAATTGTTCTCGTTGTCGCGCCGCTCGGCGCGCAACAGGCCGCGTTTCACGTCGCCAACTACGACCTGACGCTCGACCTTCCCGAAACGGGAAAGACCATCGAGGGCAGGGCGGATCTGACCGTCGTGCGGAGCGTCCGCGCCGACCCGGCGGAACTGATCATCGTGCGCAGCGCGCGCGCCGACACCCTCGTCCTGGACCTGCTCGATCTCAAGGTGAAGCGCGTGTGGCTCGCCGGAAAGGAAACCGGCTTCACGCAGGACGCCGCGCACGTGCGCATCTTCGTCGGCGGCGTGCGCGACGACACGCTGCGAGTGAGACTGGACTACGCCGGCGCCGTGACGGACGGCCTGATCATCGGCACCGACGGCGCGGGCCGCTGGATGGCCTTCGGCGACAACTGGCCGAACCGCGCTCGCCACTGGATCCCGTCGATCGACCACCCGAGCGACAAGGCGACGGTCACGTGGAGCGTGCGCGCGCCCTCGGACCGGAAGGTGATCGCGAACGGCACGCTGCTCGAGGAGACCGCGATCCCGCTCGCGCCCGATCCCGACGGCTCGTCCGGGCGCGGCGTGCAGCGCACACTCACGCGCTGGCGCGAATCGCATCCGATTCCCGCGTATCTCATGACGATCGCCGCGGCGCCGCTCGTGCGGTACGACCTCGGCAACTCCGCATGCGGCTTCGCGCGTGACGGCGGATGCGTGAACCAGATGGTGTACGTCGCGCCCGAGCAGCTGTCGTCGATGCCCGGCGATTTCAGGTACGCGGGCGACATCGTCGACTTCTTCTCGCACCTGGTCGCGCCATTTCCGTACGAGAAGCTCGCGCACCTGCAGAGCAGCACGCGATTCGGCGGGATGGAGAACGCGAGCGCGATCTTCTACGCCGACGGCGGCTTCAGGAAAGGCGGCACGCATTCCTCGACGATCGCGCACGAGACCGCGCACCAGTGGTTCGGCGATGCCGTCACCGAACGCGAATGGAGCCACCTCTGGCTCTCCGAGGGATTCGCGACGTATTTCGAGGAACTGTGGACCGCGCACGCGTTCGGCGACAGCGCGTTCGAGCGAGAGATGGCCGGCACCCGCGCGCAGCTGTTGCGCGATCCGGTCGTCGCCGCGCGGCCGGTCATCGACAGCATGCAAACGGAGCTGATGCAGCTGCTCGACGCGAACAGCTACCAGAAAGGCGGCTGGACTCTGCACATGCTCCGGTCGCTCGTCGGCGACAGCGCGTTCTTTCGCGGGATTCGCGACTACTACGCCGCGCACGTGGACGGCAACGCCTCGAGCGACGATCTCATGGCCGCCGTCGAGAGTCGCGCGGGGATGAAACTTGGCTGGTTCTTCGATCAGTGGCTCCGGCGTCCCGGATATGCGTCGCTCACCACGAACTGGCGATATGACGCGGCGTCGCATCGCGTGGTGCTCGACGTCGAGCAGGACCCACGTTTTGCAGCATACCGTTTCCCCCTTTTAATAGACGTGACCGATGCCACCGGTGCCGTGCATCGCGTGCGTGTGGAGATCGGAGCGGAGCGGTCGACACGCGTGACGCTCCCGCTGGAGCTCGCCGCGCCGCCGCGCGCGCTCGCATTCGATCCCGCCGTGGAACTGCTGGCGGAGTTCCACGTCCGGTGAACGTCAGGGCGTGGCTCGTCGGCGGCACGTGTCTCGCGCTCCTCTGCGGTGCTGGTCTCGGGGCGCAGGCCGCTCGCGCGAGCGCTGCATCCGCGGCCGACGTCGCGATCGCTCAGGGCCGCCTCGACGACGCCGAGCAGGCGCTCTTCGCCGCGAGCGCGCGAGCCTCGCACGACCCGTCGGCACGCGGCGCGCTCGGAATGTTTCTCGCGTCGCGTGGCCGCCTGAAGGTGGGCGCCGTGCTGCTCGAGGAAGCTCGCCAGTTCGGTGGGGACGCCTCGGTGATCGACGCCCGTCTCGCGCGGATCTATGCCTGGCTCGGCGACTGGGCGGCCGTCGCGGCACTGAAGCACTATGTGGCCTCTGGTCCTGAGCAGGATCGAACGAGATGGCTCGCGGCCCACGCACCCGAGCACGATGGCGCGGACTCGGTGATGATCGTGCTCGAACCCAATGAGGTGGCCGGCCTCGGGCGTATCGAACTCACGATCGGCCGTGCGACGATGCAAGCCGACATCAATCCGAACGTCGAAGGACTCGTGCTCCCCTCGAGTCCAGAGGTGTCCGGCGAGTCGCAACAGTTCGGCATGCACGACAGCGCCTCGGTGGCTGTGGTCTACCGTGTTGCAATCGGCGGAGTGCGCCTCACCAACGTGCCCGCCAGACTCTCCCCGGGCGTGCGGCCCGCCATCGGCCTCGACGTGCTCGCCGCGCTCACGCCCACGTTCGACGCGGGCGCGCACTTGCTGACGCTGCGCCAACGCGCCATCGCGCCGTCGGGAGATCCCTTACCGATTCTGCTCTCGTTTCCGGGGATAAAGTTCGTGGCTCGCGCCGGACAGCCGCCGGTCGCGATGGAGAGCGCCGCCGGACGTGCCGCGTTGCGCGGCACGCGCTGGACGTTCGACGTCCGGCATGGCGCGATCGTGACGATGCGCTAGCGCCCGCTGCGCCACGATCGCGCCGCTTCTACGGTCGATCGTGGTGCGCCGGTCGTCCTCGCCGCGCGCGCCTCGCTAAATTGCGGCGCGTGCAGTGCAGGTCCGTCGTTTGAACCGGAGATACGCTCCCATGCGAATGCTCGTTCTCGGCGCCGGGCTTCAGGGTTCGGCGTGTGCGTACGATTTGCTTCAGAACTCCGCGATCGATGAAGTGAGGCTCGCCGACAAGGGCACGACGGCGCTTCCCGCGTTCCTGTCGCGGTACGCCGACAACCCGCGCCTCGTGCGCGTCGCGCTCGATGCGAAGGATCTCAAGGCGGTCGCACGCGCGATGGAAGGCGTGAGCGCCGTGATGTGCGCGCTCCCGTACTACTTCAACCTCGAGATGACGCGCCTCGCCATCGAGGCGGGCGTGCCCATCTGCGACCTCGGTGGCAACACCGAGATCGTGTTCCAGCAGAAGGGGCTCGACGCGGCGGCGCGCGCGAAGGGGATCACCGTGATTCCCGACTGCGGTCTCGCGCCCGGCATGGTGAACATCCTCGCGCAGCTCGGCATCTCGCGCTGCGATCGCGTGTCACGCGTCAAGATCTTCGTCGGCGGACTGCCGCAGGTGCCGGAGGGTCCGCTCAAGTACCAGATCGTGTACTCGCTCGAGGGCGTTCTCGACTACTACACGACGCTCTCGTGGGTGCTGCGGGACGGCAGGCGCACGCAGGTGAAAGCGCTGTCCGAGCTCGAGATGGTCCGGTTCGACGCGCCGGTGGGCGAGCTCGAGGCGTTCCACACCGCGGGCGGACTCTCGACGATGGCGACGCGCTACGAAGGGCAGATCCCGACGATGGAGTACAAGACGCTTCGGTATCCGGGCCATGCGCACATCATGGAAGCGATCCGCGAACTCGGGCTGCTCGATCTCGATCCGCTCGACGTGAAGGGCGTGAAAGTATCGCCGCGCGACGTCGCGGTCGCCGCGATGGCGCCGCATCTCCAGAAGCCGGCGGGCCGCGATCTCGTCGCGCTGCGAGTGCTCGTCGAGGGCACGAAGAACGGGAAACCGGTGACGCACACGTTCGAGCTCGTGGACCGCCACGACGAGAGCCGCGGCATCAGCGCGATGGAGCGCACCACGGGATACTCGCTCTCGATCACGGGGCAGCTTCAGGCGGAGGGGGCGATCAAGTCCGCCGGCGTGCACACGCCTGACGAATGCGTTCCCGGAGACCGCTATATCGCGGAACTCGCAAAGCGCGGAATTGTGATCCGCGACACAATAAGTTGAGTGCGGTCGAAGGCGCCGAACCGGAACAATCGGCGCTTGTGACAGTACGATGACATGGGTGCCGATTCATTTGTGGCGGCGCCCAATCCGTCGGTGGGAGGCTTTATGAAACTCTCGATTCGTCTGACCACACTCGCGATCACAGCGGTTGCGCTCGCCGGAGCCCTCGGCGCGCAGCAGCGCCCAAACGCCCATGTCGGCGCACGCTCGCAGCCGGCGCGCAGTCAGGCCGACAATCGTGCGCGCTCGGCCGTTCGCCCGCAGCAGTACGCGTCGTCGCGCGCCGATGTTCGCGGCGGCGGTGGCTATGCTTCGCGTCCGGATAATCGGGGCGGCAACGTCTCGCAGCCGCGCAACGATCCTCGCGCCGGCAACGGCTATGCCGCGCGTCCCGATATTCGCGGCGGCAACGGAAACGCCGCGCGTCCAGATACACGCGGCGGCAACGGCTATCAGCCTCGGAACGATCCGCGTGGCGGGAACGGCTACGCCTCGCGTCCTGATGTTCGCGGCGGCAATGGGAACGCCGCGCGTCCCGATACTCGCGGCGGCAATGGTTATTCTCCGCGACCCGATGTTCGCAGTGGCAACGGATATCAGCCGCGCAACGATCCCCGCGCTCGCAATGATTTCCAGGGCGGCGACCGTCGTAATCCGGTGGCCGGGAATGGCCGTCCGCTGATCACGAGAGGCGGCGTGTACCGCGGCGCGTACGGCGGTGCGTACGGCGGTCAGCGCATCTGGCGCGAGTCCAGGTTCGGCGGCAGCGGCTTCTACTTCCGCAGCGGCCTGCCGTTCGGCTGGGAGAGCCGCATCATGTTGAACGGGTACTTCCCGGTGTCGTACGGCGGCTATTGCGACGCAGTTCCTGTCGACTATGAATATCTGCTTCCACCGATGCTGCCGTCGTACGACCCATGCTTCTTCGGCGATCGCGTAGTGGTGTTCGACCGCTTCTCGCGCTCGATCGTCTTCGTCGCCGCGCTTTGATCTAGTTCGCAGTCCTGATTGCGCAGGAGCGCCGCCCCAGCATTTTTAGCTGGGGCGGCGCCTTGGTTTTTTGGATGCCGCAGGCGGTGGACGCAGGACAACCACAGGATCTCATGAATCGATCGATCTCACGTTCGCTCCGTGCCGCCATTGCCGCCGCGCTCTTCCTTCCGGTGGCCGCCTCAGTTGCACGCGCGCAGGGCGCGCCAGTGAAACACACTGTCACCGCCGACGGTCATCCGCTCGCGGTGTGGGAAAAGCGAGCGCCGAAGCCGAAGGGCGCGATCCTGCTGCTCCATGGCCGCACTTGGAGCACGCTCCCGGATTTCGACCTCCAGGTGCCCGGCGAGCACCGCTCGCTCATGGATGCACTCGTCGCGCGCGGCTATTCCGTGTACGGCCTCGACCTGCGCGGATACGGCGCGACGCCGCGCGATGCGAGCGACTGGGACACTGCCGACCGTTCCGTCGATGATCTCTCCGCGGCGCTCGCTTGGGTCGCGAAAAACTCGGGCGCACCGGGAAAGCCTGCGCTGCTCGGCTGGTCGAACGGCTCCTTGGTCTCGGCGCTCTTCGCGCAACGCCACGCCGACCAGATCTCGGCGCTCATCCTCACGGGATATCCCAAGCATCCCGACTCGACGATCGTCACCGTTCCCGACACCGCGAAGCCGGCCCACGCGAAGACCACGGAGAAGGCCGCCGCGAGCGACTTCATCGCGCCAGGCGCGATTTCCAAGAAGGCCGTCGATGTGTACGTGGCCGCCGCACTCAAGGCCGATCCGGTGCGCACCGACTGGCATCACCTGGAGCAGTGGAACGCGATCGACCCGAAGAAGGTGATGGTTCCAACGCTGCTAATCCAGGGCGAGCTCGATCCGATCGCTCCGACCGCGACGCAGGCCGCATTCTTCTCGAGGCTCGGCACTGCGGACCGGCAGTGGGTCGTGATGGCCGGTGGCGATCACGCGTCGCTCATGGAGAACCTGCAGCCCGCGTTCGTGGCGGCGATGATCAACTTCATCGAGCGACCGGTCTGGCATCGCTGAGACAATTTCGAGCGACGAAGAGTTCCAAAGCCTTGCCACGCAGCCAGGAAAACTCTCCTAGCGCGAAAAGCTCGCGAGCGTCGCACCCATTGCGTCCATCGCTTCCTTCGCGCGCCAGCGATCCTTCCCGTTGTAGATGAACGAGAAGACGAGCTGCTCGCCGTTCTTGGCGGTGACGTAACCGCCGAGTGACGCAACGTCGTTCGTGGTGCCGGTCTTGGCGTGGAGGTTGCCCATCGCCGGCGTAAAGCGCATGCGATGCCGGAGCGTCTCGGTTTCGCCCGCGACCGGAAGCGATTGTTCGAGCACCGGACCCCAGGGCGCCTTGCGAGCGTAGCCGAGCAGCTGCACCATCGCGCGCGGCGTCACGCGGTCGAGCGTCGAGAGGCCGCTGCCGTCCGCGGCGAACACCGACGCCGGTGCGACATCGGCCTTCTCGTAGAGGAAGCGGCGCAGGAGGATATTGGCGTTCTCGGCCGAGCCCGGCGTTCCGACGCTGCTCGCGGCGTCGCGGAACAGCAACTCGGCGAAATGATTGTTGCTCTCGCCATTCATCTGCGTGACGATCTTCTGGAGTGGCGGTGAATCGAATGTCGCAATGGCAATCGCGTCGAACGGCGCGCGACCGACGCGCACCTGGCCGTCCACGTTCACACCCTGCGCGATCAGCGCCGCGCGCAACGCGCCGGCTGCGAAGAGCTCGGGTCCCTCGACCATCACCTGGTAATCGCGCGGCGCGCTCTGCGATCCGATCCATCCGCTGATCACCAGGCGGCCCGTGCTGTCCTGCCGCACGCCGATGCGCGCGCCCTTGCTCGACGCCGTGATCCTCACGTCGTTCGAGACGGGGACGCCGCTCACGGCGGGCTGGAACGACAGCTCCGCGTGTCCGCCGCTGGGCCGCACGACGACCGTGATCTTGTTCTCGTTGAACGAGAGCGCCGAGACGCGCGCGGCGTAGGACGCCTGGAGATAACGCGTGCGCCAGCCGTCGGGCACGTGGCCGTCGAGGAATGCGTGTGCATCGCCCACGACCCCGCCGGTGACGCGCTTGATTCCCGCGGCGGCGATCTGGTGCGCGAGCGCCTCCATCGGCGGCTCTCCGCCGTCTTCGAGCGCCTTGCCGGCGAGCGTCGGATCACCGGCGCCGCGGAGGACGAGATCACCGTGCAGTACGCCGTCGGATCCGACCGAACCGGCGCGGAGCACGACGGTCTCGAACTTTCCGTCGGCGCCGAAGCGATCGAGTGCGAGCGAGCTGGTGAAGAGCTTCATGGTGGACGCCGGGAGCATCTGCGCGTCGGCGTCGCGTCCGAACAGCGTGTCGCCCGTCGAGAGCGAGACTACGAGGACGCCCCACTTGCCGCTCTTGGCGCGCGCCAGCATCGCCGAGAGATCGTCCGACAGTTCGTCGCGCCGGGTAGGCGCCGTCCAGTGAATCGTCGCCGAGGATGCGCCGGAGGCCGCGGTCCCGGCCAGCGCGAGTTTCCTGCTCTTCGCGCGCGCAGTCGCCGCCACCTTCTTCCGCGGTCCCGCCGCCTTCTTCGGAGTCTCCGCGGCGGCCGCCGCGCGCACGGCCGCGTACTGCGGAATCGTCGCGATGGCGGTCTGGAGCGGGATCGAAACGGCGAGCAGGATCGGCAGGATCACGTTTTCATACCTTGAAGATGATGTTCCTGCGGGCCAAGGCCCACAGAATCAGATACCAAAAGAGCACAAAAGAGAGCGCGAACGCCAGCGACGCGTTGCGCGGAGCGAGCCATGGGAGGAACACTGTTTGATACACCACAGACTGCACCGGAGTCGGCGCGCCGTGAAAGTCGACTTTCCAGACGGTGTAGATCATCCGCGCCATCATCCCGGACCCCACGAACGCGATGATCGGGTTGATACCATATATGACGATTGGACGGGTCCACCACGTAACGCCTTTTACGTCTATGATCCAGCTGATCGTCGCGATCGATAGACAAGCCATTCCGGCAGTAAATACCACGTACGAACTGGTCCAGAGACTCTTGTTGATCGGAAACGACCAATTCCACATCAGTCCGACCATCATTCCGAGCGCGCCGGCCGCAAAAAGTCCGTTCAGGCGCTCGTCGAGCGGTCGTTTCTCGCCGAGCCAGCGGCCGGCGAAAATTCCGAGCATGGCCGTGGCGATCGCCGGAATCGTCGAGAGCGGGCCCTCGGGATCCCATGTGACCGAGTTGATCCAAAGGTGGCCACCGAGCAGGAATCGGTCGGTCCAAGCCGCGAGCGTGCGCGAGGGAATCGTGTTCAGGTTCGCGCCGATCCCGCCCATCGCGCCGGGCACCGGCACGAGCGTCATCACGAACCAATAGCCGAACAGGAGCGACGCGACGATGCCGACCTGCTGTTTCAGCGTCGTGCGCATCGAGATGAGCGCGGCGCAGGTGTAGGCGACGCCGATCCGCTGCAGCACGCCCGGAATGCGGATGTGCGTGAGCCGGTCCATCGGATAGAACGGGAACGCGGCCATGAGCAGGCCGAACAGCACGATCAGCGCGCCGCGCCGCAGGATTTGCCGTGTGAGGTCCCTGTCGTCGGCGCCCGCCGCCCGCCGTGCGGCAAGCGAGAGGTGCGTCGTCACGCCCGCGATGAAGAGGAAGAACGGGAAGATCACGTCGGTCGGCGTCCACCCGTTCCACTCGGCGTGCTCGAGCGGCGGATAGATCGCGCTCCACGTGCCGGGATCGTTCACGAGGAGCATGCCGGCCACCGTGAGGCCGCGGAACACGTCGAGCGCCAGGAGTCGCTGGCGCCTTGGTGCGGAGGTGAGCGTGCCCGCCGGCTCGCTCAACGGTTCAAGGCTGGTTGGGGGTTGGTGAAGGCGCCGGCCGCCAGTTCACCTGCGCGCCCGCGGCGTCGTCGGAATCGGCGCCGACCCATCTGAAGAACACCACCGAGAGCACCACGAGGAAGAACATCGTTCCCGGCACCCACATGATCAGCCCGCCCGCGGACTGGTCGACCATCGGAGTGATTCCCCAGATGCGAGGCGCCGCGGCGTAGGCCGGATAGAGCAGGTGATCGGCGAGCGTGATGCAGAAGGCCACGACCGACATCGGTATCGTCATCAGGAAGCAGTAGAGCATCTGTCCTGGATACGCCAGGCGTGGCAGTTCGGGCATCTGGCTCGTGAGCGGCCACCACATCAGCGTCGCGCTCACGAGGAACATGAGATGTTCGACGATGTGCACGTTGTGGTTCGCCATCGCCAGGTTGTAGAGCGGAGGCAGGTGCCATGCGGCGAGCACCACGTTGAAGATCATGAACGTGGCGCGCGCGCCGGTGAGCCGGCGCGCCCAGCTCTTCACCCACGGGATGTTCAGCGCCGGGCGCAGCATCCAGCCCGGCGTCCCCAGGATCAGCAGCGGCGGCACCACCAGCGTCAGCGCCAGGTGCTGCACCATGTGCGCACTGAACAGGTAGTAGTCGCTCAAGTCGTGGAGCGGGCCGTTCAGCGAGAGAAACAGCACGAGCAGACCACTCATGAACAGCGTGCGCTGGCCGAGCGTTGGGCCCGCGATTTCTTCGGGCGTTGCGGTGGGCTCGCGATGCACACGCACGCGCCACTCGTACAAGGCAAACAGCGCGACGATCCCGGCCACCGTGCTCCAGTGCACGGAGAAATACTGCCAGCCGATGCGGGCGGCGGGGTGGAGAAGGATGAGCGACGGAAG
>JADGQS010000066.1 GCA_017881585.1 Gemmatimonadaceae bacterium
TCGCCGGATGGCTGGAGTTCTGGCTGCTGCGCCGCTCGATGAACCGGCGGATCGGTGCGACGGGCGTGCCGCTCGGACGCATCGCGGTGCTCTGGCTCTCCGCACTGGCCGCCGCACTTCCGGCCTACGCCGTGAAGCTCGCGATGGGCGTCGGCCATCCCGTGTACCTCGCGCTGATCTCGCTGCCGCTGTTTGGCCTCGCGTACCTGTTCTTCACGAGCCGCGCTCGCGTGCCCGAGGCCGCCGAGTTCAGGGAGCGGATTTCGAGAGTGCTCCGCCGCCTTGACTAACTTCCGCTGAGCCGATGCCGCAGATTCCCGGGCAGATCGCGTCGATACTCGAGCACCTTCCGGATACTCCCGGCGTGTACTTGTGGAAATCCGCCGACGGCACGGTGCTGTACGTGGGGAAGGCCAAGCGACTTCGCCCGCGCGTTCGCAGCTACTGGGCCGACCAGGCGCACAGCCCGAAGACGCAGATGCTGATGGCGCTCGTCGCGGATCTCGAGACGATCGTCGTGCCGTCGGAGACGCAGGCGCTGCTGCTCGAGTACAACCTCATCAAGGAGCATCGCCCGCGCTTCAACATCCTGCTGCGCGACGACAAGACGTATCCGTACGTGAAGGTCACGTTGCAGGAGCCGTACCCGCGCGTGTTCGTGACGCGCCGGCTGCTGAACGACGGGGCGCGCTACTTCGGGCCGTACACCGACGTCGGCGCGATGCGCCGCGCGCTGAACCTCGTGAAGCGCATCTTCACCGTGCGCTCGTGCAGCTGGGACATGCCCAGCCAGATGCCCGAGCGCGCGTGCCTCGACTATTACATCAAGCGGTGCAAGGGGCCGTGCATCTTCGCGCAGTCGCTCGAGGACTACCGGGCGATGATCGAGGAAGTGGTCGTCTTTCTCGACGGGCGCACTGATGAAGTGGTGCGCCGCGTGACCGCCCGCATGAACGCCGCATCCGAGGCGATGGACTACGAGCGCGCCGCCGAGCTGCGCGATGCGCTGGTGCACCTGCAGCACATGGAAGAACCGACCGTCATGCTCGAGGTCGAGGGCGGCGAGCGCGACGTGGTCGGCTACGCGCGCGACGGCGAGGACGCCTGCGTCACGATCCTCCGCATTCGCGGCGGCAAGCTGCTCGGCCGGGAGCACCGGTTCCTCGAGCACATCGAGGATGAGCCCGACGCCGAAGTGCTCGGCGCGTTCCTCGTCGCGAGCTACCTGAACTCGACCGAGCGCGGCGACGAACTCCTCATCCCGTTCGACTTCGAGGATCGTCCGCTCCTGCAGGAGGCGCTCGGCAAGACGCAGGTACGGATACCGGAGCGCGGGTCGCGGCGCGAGCTGATCGATCTGGCGGAGCAGAACGCGCGCCACCTCCTGGAGGAGTTCAAGCTCGCCGGCCTCGAGGCCGACGAGCGTGCGGCCGACCCCGTCTACGATCTCGGCCGGGAGCTCGGGCTGCACAAGATTCCGCGAAGCCTCGTGTGCTTCGACATGTCCACGGCGCAGGGGCGCGACAACGTCGGGTCGATCGTGTGGTTCGAGAACGGGCGGCCGCGCCGGTCGGAGTACCGGACGATGAAGGTGAAGAGCGTCGACGAAACGCACGGGCCGGACGATTACGCATCCATGCGGGAAGTGGTGGCCCGGTACTTCCGTCGTCGCGTGGAGGAGAAGAAGCCGCTCCCCGATCTCGTCGTCGTCGACGGAGGGAAAGGACAGCTCTCCGCCGCCGCGGAAGCGCTCACGGAGCTCGGACTGACCGCGCTGCCGCTGATTTCGCTCGCCAAGCGCGAAGAGGAGATCTTCGTGAACGGCAGGCCGGAGCCGATGCGGCTCCCCCGGAGGTCCCCCGCGCTTAGACTGTTGCAGCAGGCGCGCGACGAGGCGCATCGCACCGCCGTCACGTACAACCGCAAGCGCCGCACGATTCGCACGGTGACGTCGGAGCTGTTGAAGATTCCGGGAGTCGGACCGGTGAAGCGTCGCGCACTGCTGACCGCATTCGGCAGCATCCAGGGCGTGCGAGCGGCGACTCCCGAACAGATCGCAGGGCTGCCCGGCTGGTCCGTTACCGCGGCAGCGAAGATGCTCGACGCGCTCAGCCGGTCGGATCCGACGGCGCCCTCGAACGAAGCACCCGCAGTTTCATCGAACGATTCACATCTTCCTCCAGATCAATGACCGCATCGAAGTGGACGCTCCACTGTTCCGCCTGCGCCTACACCGCGCCGGGCGATCGCCTCGCCTCGGTCTGTCCCGATTGCGGCCAGCCGCTTTCCGTCCAGCTTTCCGCGGTGCCACGTTCCGCCATCGGCCACGAGTGCTCGATGTGGCGCTATCACGCCGCGATGCCCATCCTCGACGGCGAGCAGCGCGTCTCGATCGGTGAAGGGATGACCGCGCTCACCGAGCTTCCGCACATCGCGAAGGAAGTCGGCGTGCGGCGCCTGTGGGTGAAGGACGAAGGACTGAACCCGACCGCGAGCTTCAAGGCGCGCGGTCTCTGCATGGCGGTGACGCGGGCGAAGGCGCTCGGCCTGCCCGGCGTCTGCGTGCCGACCGCGGGCAACGCGGGGATCGCGCTCGCTGCTTACGCCGCCGCGGCGCACATGCCCGCGCGCATCTACGCGCCCGCCACCACGCCGCCTCCGATCCTCGGAAGCATCCGCGCGTACGGCGCGCACCTCGAGCTCGTCGACGGACACATCGGCGACGCGGGGAAGGCGACGACGCAGTTCGCGAAGGAGAGCGGTTTCTTCAACGTCGCCACCGTGCGCGAGCCGTATCGCGTGGAGGGCATGAAGACGATGGGATACGAAGTCGCCGAGCAGCTCGGGTGGAGACTGCCCGATGCCATTGTCTATCCGACCGGCGGCGGCGAGGGCACGATCGGCATCTGGAAGGCGATCGGCGAGATGATCGAGTGGGGATGGCTGCCGCCCGGGACGAAGAAGTCGAAGATGGTCATCGCGCAGGCCGAAGGCTGCATGCCACTCGTGCGCGCATTCCACGAAGGCGCGGATCGCGCCACGCCGTGGGAGAATGCCGCGACGCACGCGGCCGGATTGCGGGTGCCCGGCCCGTTCGGTGATCGCTGGACGCTGCGCACGATCAGGGAGAGCAACGGCGGCGCGTTCGCCGCGTCGGAGGACGAGATCCGCGCCGCAACGTTCCATCTCGCGTCGACGAGCGGCATCGACGCGGCGCCGGAGGGCGGCTGCGGCATCAGCGTGGCGAAGAAGATGGTCGCCGCCGGTCTGGTTGCGAGCGACGCAGAAGTGGTAGTGTTCAACACCGGCTCCGGCGCCAGTTACCGCTGGTAGTTCCAATGATTCGAATTCCTCTTCCGCATCCCGCATCGGTTTGTTCGACGAGATGATCGCCATTCTAGATCCTTTCAGTGGCATCGCCGGCGACATGACGCTCGGCGCGCTGCTCGATCTCGGTCTCGATCCGGATTGGCTGCGCGCGCTCCCGGCGGCGCTGGGACTCGAGGGCGTCGGCGTCCGCCTCGAGCGGGTGAAACGCGGCGAGATCGCAAGCTGGAAAGTCGACTTCGACATCCCGCCGCAGCCGCACGGCCGTCATCTCAAGCACCTCAAGGCGATCGTCGAGGCTTCGCCCGCGCCCGATCACGTGAAGGCGAAGGCGAGCGCCGCATTCGAGGCGGTCGCGACGATCGAGGCCGAGATCCACGGCACCACGGTCGAGAAGGTGCATCTGCACGAGGTCGGAGCCGTCGATGCGATTCTCGACATCGTCGGATCCATCTGGGGATTCGATCTCATCGGCGTGAGTGCGGTCTATTGCGGCACGATCGCGCTCGGCGACGGGTTTGTAGACGCGGCGCACGGCCGGCTCGCGGTTCCCGCGCCTGCAACGCTGCGGCTGCTCGAGGGGCAGGTCGTTCGAAGCGGCCCGGAGGGCAGCGGGGAACTCACCACGCCGACGGGCGCCGCGCTGGTGAAAGTGTTGTCGCTCGGTGCCGCGCCTGAGACATACCGCCCGATGAAGAGCGGCTACGGCGCCGGCACGAAGGATCCGGCGGGCCGCGCCAACGTGCTCCGCGTCATTCTCGCCGAGCTCGACGCGGTGAGGGGTGAGGAGTCCGAAACGGTGGACTTGCTCGCGGCGGACATAGACGACATGTCCGGCGAATATCTCGCCTCGGCGGCCGACCTTCTTCGCGAGGCCGGAGCGCTCGATGTCACGCTGCTGCAGACCATGATGAAGAAGGGACGCCCCGGCGTGCGGATCGAGGTGCTCTGCCGCCCCGCGGACGCCGACCGGCTCGAGGAGCTGCTTCTTCGTGAGAGCAGCACGATCGGCGTGAGGCGCACGGAGGTCAGACGGCGTGCGCTGCCGCGATCGGAGGCTTCAGTCGAGGTATTCGGACATCGGGTCTCGGTGAAGACCGTGCAGCTCCCGGGCGGCGGTGAGCGAGCCAAGGCCGAGTATGAGGATGTTCGTCGGGTGGCGCGCGAGACAGGGCGAACTACGGCGGATATTCTCGAGGCAATCGCTAAGCGGCCGTAGTTCACCTGCTTGTCGCCCTGTTTCTCCGCGGAAATCCGTGGCAAGAAGTTGCAGTCAAGTCTTTAGTTTCCATTGATTTCAGGCTCTTAGCCTGATAAGTTACATCAATGGTAAAGGTCGCCCGCATCCACCCCGGAAGCATCGCTGAGGAACTGGGGATTCTTCCCGGTACCGAACTGCTCACGGTGAACGGGCGCGCGCTCGACGACTTCCTCGATTGGGAGTTTCTCACCGCCGAGGACAACCTCGAGATCGAGGCCACGCTCCCGGACGGCGAGCGCGTCGTCTACGACATCGAACGTCCTGAAAACGAATCGATGGGGCTCGAACTCGAGCCGCCCTCGGTCCGCCGCTGCGCGAACCGCTGCGAGTTCTGTTTCGTCGAGGGACTGCCGAAGGGACTGCGCCGTCCGCTGTACATCCGCGACGACGACTACCGCCTCTCGTTCGCCTACGGGAATTTCGCCACGCTCTCGAACGTGAAGGAGCGCGACGTCGCGCGCATCCTCGAATATCGCCTCTCGCCGCTGTACGTCTCGGTGCACGCGACGCCGTGGGAAGCGCGCAAGAAACTGCTCAACAATCCGCGCGTGCCGAACATTCTCGAGCAGCTCAAGGTTCTCGCCGCGGGCGGGATCCAGTTCCACGGCCAGATGGTCGTCGTCCCCGGCCTCAACGACGGCGACGTGCTCGAGGAATCGCTCTCCGATCTCTACGCGATGGGCGATGCGGTCCTCACGGTCGCGCTCGTGCCCGTGGGGCTCACGCAGTTCTCGCATCTTTACACCGGCGAATCGATGAACGCCGCAAACGCGTCGCGGATCCTCGCGACCGCGGAGAAGTGGGGTGAGCGCAGCAGGAAGGAACGCGGCTTCACCTGGGTCTCCGGTTCCGACGAGCTGTACCTGCTCTCGGGGCACGAGCTGCCTCCGCCGTCGTTCTACGGCGACTATCCGCAGATCGAGAACGGCGTCGGCGCGGTGACCGCGCTGCGCGAGCGCGTGGCCGACGGTCTCTCGCGCCTGCCGCGCCTCGACGGCAAGCACATCGGCGTCGTGACCGGCACGTCCATGCTGCCGCTCATGCCGCCGCTCCTCGCCCTGCTCGAGCACGCGACCGGCGGACACTTTGAATTAATTCACGCCGAAAATTCTTTGTTTGGTCCCACCACTACTACCGCAGGCTTACTGGTTGGTGCCGATATCCGGCGCGTACTGGGCGCTCGCACCGACTTGGACATGGCTTTGATACCCGCCGAAACGATCAACGAAAACGGACTCTTCCTCGACGACGAATCGTTCGCCGTCGTAAGGGAAGAATTCCCGATGCCCGTGTACGCCTCGTACGACTTCATCGACGTGCTCGAACTCGAGGGCTCTCCCCTCGCGTGCACCACAGCGGGAGCGGCATGAGCCTCCCCGTCGTCGCAATCATCGGCCGGCCCAACGTCGGCAAGTCGTCACTGTTCAATCGCATCATCGGCAGCGACACGGCCATCGTGAGTGACGAGCCCGGCACGACGCGCGACCGCCACTACGCGAGGGCCGAATGGAACGCACGCGCGTTCTGGCTCGTCGACACCGGCGGCCTTCGCGAAGATTCGTCGCTCCCGATGGACCTCGAGATTCGCAAGCAGGTCCTGCAGGCGATCGAGGAAGCCGATCTCATGCTGCTGATCGTGGATGCAAAGGTCGGCGTCCATCCAAGCGACGCGCGCGTCGCCGAGCTCGTGCGCGAATCCGGGAAGCCCTGGCTCGTCGTCGCCAACAAGGTCGACGATCCCAAGAGCACGGATTTCTACGAGTTCTACAAGCTCGGCGCGGGCGATCCGCACCCGGTGTCGGCGCAGAACGGCAAGAACTCCGGCGATCTCCTCGACGAGCTCGTCAAGAAGCTTCCGCCCGAACAGGAAGATGTGACCGGCGACGATCTTCGCATCGCCGTCATCGGCCGCCCGAACGTGGGCAAGTCGCTGTTCATCAACAAGCTGCTCGGCGAGGAGCGCCTCGTCGTATCCGACGTAGCCGGCACAACCCGGGACTCGATAGATACGCCGTTCACCTTCCACGGCCGTCGCATGATCTTCGTCGATACCGCCGGCTTGCGCCGGCAGTCGAAGACCGAGGACGGCATCGAATTCTACTCCTCACTCCGGACCCGCCGCGCGATCGACCGCTCGGACATCTGCCTGCTGCTGATCGACGCGACCGAAGGCCTGCACAACCAGGACCTGAAGATCGCCGCGCTCGCGTGGGAAGCGGGGCGCGGGCTGATCATGATCGTGAACAAGTGGGACATCAAAGAGGACAAGGGCGACAAGACCGCCGCGAAGTTCGAGAAGGAGTGCGCGGAGAAGGCTCCCTTCCTGAAGTTCGTTCCGTTCCTCTTCACGTCGGCCCTCACCGGCCAGCGCGTGACGAAGGTGCTCGACGTGATCGCCGAGGTGGACGCCGAACGCCGCAAGCGCATCACCACGTCGGTGGTGAACGACGCACTCCAGCAGCTGCTCGCGCGACGCCAGCCGCCGCAGGCCGCCGGCCACGAGATCAAGCTGAACTACGCGACGCAGGTCGAGACGAATCCGCCGGCCATCGCCGTGTTCGGAAACAATCCCGAGATGCTGCAGGAGCATTACGTGCGCTACCTGCACAACGGGTTTCGCGAGTTCTGGGGCTTCAAGGGCAACCCGCTGAAGATCCTGCTTCGTCGAAAGTCGGGCTCGTCCGCGGACTGAATCCGGGCCAATGCATCCAGCCTTCGGTCTGCTCATCGCGTACGTCGCGGGCTCGTTCCCGTCGGCGTATCTCGCGGGACGATTGATCAAGGGCATCGATCTGCGCACGGTCGGCTCGGGCAACCTCGGCGCCACGAACGTCTATCGCTCACTGGGCTTCGGGGCTGCAGTTTGCGTGCTCCTAATAGACCTCGCGAAGGGTGCCGTGCCGGTGATGTTCCTGCCGCGCCTGCTCGACGCGGGCACGCCGGGCAGCGACCGCGCGCTCTGGTGGGCGCTCGCCTACGGCATCGCCGCGATCGCGGGGCACGCGAAGCCCGTGTTCCTGCTCTGGAAAGGCGGCGGCAAGGGCGTCGCGACCGCGACCGGCGTATTCGTGGTGCTCGTGCCGAGCGCGCTGCTCGCGACGGTCGTCGTGTGCATCGCGGTCGTCTGGTATTCGGGATTCATGTCGCTGGGGTCGATCACCGCCGCGGCGCTTTTCCCGCTGCTCGTCTGGTTCGATAGCGGCGTTTCACCCGTGCTGTGGGGAGCCCTGCTCGTGGCATCGTTCATCTGCTGGACGCACCGCGTGAACATGGTGCGTCTCCGCAACGGCACGGAGCCGCGGCTCTTCCGCAAGAAGGAGCGTGGCCCATGAGGGACGAATGAGGTGCGCCGTCATGGGAGCGGGCGCGTGGGGAACGGCGCTCGCGAATCTTCTCGCGGAGAACGGGCATCCGACCATCGTGTGGGCGTACGAGCCCGACGTGGCCGAGGCGATCAACGACGGGCACGAGAACCCGCGGTTCCTGGCGGGCGTCCAGCTGCAGTCCGAGCTGCGCGCGACGGCGGACAAGGAAGCCGCGGTCACGGACGCCGAGCTGATCGTATTTGCCACGCCGAGTCACGTGCTGCGCGACGTGGCGTCCGCGGCCAAGGCCTGGGTGACGCCCGGCGCGACGCTCGTCGTCGCGACGAAGGGGATCGAGCGGAATCGCCTTGCGCTGATGACGGACGTGATCGCGGAGGAGTTCGCGGGCCATCCGGTGGTGGCGTTGTCGGGTCCGAGTTTCGCGTTCGAGGTGGCGGCGCGCCAGCCGACGGCGGTCGTCGCCGCGAGCGTCGACGCGCAGGCCGCGATTCAGACGCAACAGGCGCTGAGCTCGCCCGGGTTCCGCGTGTACACGCACGACGACGTGATCGGGGTCGAGCTCGGCGGCGCGCTGAAGAACGTCATGGCGGTCGCTACCGGCATCTCGGACGGCCTGGGCCTGGGCTTCAACGCGCGCGCCGCGCTCATCACGCGAGGACTCGCCGAGATGGTGCGGCTCGGCGTGAAACTCGGCGCCCGGCCTGCGACGTTCGCGGGACTCGCGGGCGTCGGCGACCTCGTGCTGACGTGCACCGGCGCGCTCAGCCGCAACCGGAACGTCGGACTGGAGATCGGACGCGGCGCCACGCTGAGCGAAGTGCTCGCGGGCCGCGAGACGGTGGCGGAGGGCGTGGTGACCACGGAGAGCGCGAAGGCACTGTCCGAACGGGAGGGAATCGAGATGCCCATCGTGAATGCGGTGCACCGGGTGTTGTTCGAGCGACAGCCGGCGCGCTGGGCGCTGGTCGAGCTGATGACGCGCGGGCTGCGCGGGGAGCAGGACTGATGATGGCGCGCGGGAACGCGAAGCCTGAGCCGGTGAAGGAGTTCTTCAGCATCGGCGGCGTGTGCGAACTCACGGAGCTGAAGCCGCACGTGCTCCGCTACTGGGAGAGCCAGTTCAAGTTCTTGAGCCCCGCCAAGAACCGTTCGGGCAATCGCGTCTACCAGCGCCGCGAGATCGAGATGGTGATGCTGGTGAAGCAGCTGCTGTACGCGGAGAAGTACACCATCGAGGGCGCGCGCCAGAAGCTCGACGAATTCAGGAAGAGCGGCGGGATGAAACCCGCCGTGCGCGCCGGCCTCGACACCGAGACCGTGCAGATGGTGGAGCGCGACCTTCGCGAGATTCTCGCACTGCTCGACGGGGACACCGCCTGATGCTTCTGCTCTGCAGCAACGACGACGGCATTCTCGCGCGCGGGCTCTCGTGTCTCGAGCGCGCCGCGCGCCCGCTCGGCGAGGTGTTCGTCGTGGCGCCGGACCGCGAGCAAAGCGCGACGAGCCATTCCCTGACCCTGCATCATCCGCTCCGTCCGGTTCAGCTCGGCGAGAATCGCTGGCAGGTGGACGGCACGCCGACGGACTGCGTGATGCTCGCGATCGAGCAATTGATGCCGCGGCGCCCCGACTTCGTGCTGAGCGGAATCAATCACGGCCCGAACATGGGCGAGGACGTGCTGTACTCCGGCACGGTCGCGGCCGCGATGGAGGGACTGGCGCTCGGTGTGCCGTCGATCGCGGTGAGTTTCGCGGGCCGCGAGACGATCGGTGCGAAGGAGTCGCTTCTCGACGAGGTGGTCGAGCCGCTCAACAAGCTGCTCGCGCACCTCACGTCGCTTCCCGCGTTTCCCGCGCACACGCTGTTCAACGTGAACATCCCCGGCATTCCCGTCGCGCAGATCAAGGGCGTGAAGCTCACGAAGCTCGGACGCCGCACGTTCTCCGATTCGATCGCGAAGATGAAGGACCCGTGGGGCCGCCCCATCTTCTGGATCGGGGGCGGATCGGTGACGTGGACCGCCGAGGAGGGGACCGACGTGGCGGCGGTGCGAGAGGGATACATCTCCGTCACGCCGCTGCACCTCGACGTCACGTTCCAGGCGCGCCTCGACGACGCGGAGACCTGGTGGAAAGCCCCGTAGGCCGTCAGTACAAGGGCGCGCGTTCGCGGCTGATCGAGGAGCTGCGCGAAAAGGGCGTGCGCGACATGTCGGTGCTGCGCGCGCTGGATCTCACGCCGCGCCATCTCTTCGTGCCGACGGGCATTCGGCATCGCGCGTACGAAGACACGGCGCTGCCGATCGGCAGTTCGCAGACGATCAGCCAGCCATCGGTCCACGCGCGATATCTCGAGACGCTCGCGCTTAAGGGCACCGAGCGCGTGCTCGAGATCGGTACGGGGTCGGGGTATCAGACCGTGCTGCTCGCGCATCTGGTAGCGCAGGTCTTCAGCGTCGAGCGGATCAAGGCGCTCCTCGACAACGCGCGAGAGGCGATCAAGCTGTGCGAGGTGTCGAACGTCTCGCTCATGCTCGGCGACGGCACGTACGGGTGGAAAGCGTACGCGCCGTACGACGCGATCCTCGTTGGCGCCGCGAGCCCCGACGTGCCGCAGCCGCTGCTCGACCAGCTCGCCGAGGGCGGGCGATTGCTCGTGCCGGTCGGATCGAAAGAGGAGCAGCAACTGCTCTTGATCACGCGAAAAGGAACGACGTTCGCGCGCGAAATGCTCACGCCGGTGCGGTTCGTGCCGCTGCTGGGCGATCACGGATGGAACACGTAGCGGAGCACGAGCCGCCGATGGAATGCCGCCTGATCGTGAGTGGGTACGTTCAGGGAGTGGGATTCCGCGCGTTCGTACGCGATACGGCGCGGGCGCTCGGCGTGAAGGGCTGGACGAGGAATCTTCCGGACGGTTCCGTCGAGCTGGAGGCCGAGGGCGAGGCGGCGGCGATGGCCGCGTTCCGCCGGCGCGTCGGCGCCGGTCCGGGATGGACGGAGATCGAGTACGTGCTCGAGGGGCCGCGGCGTTCCGCTGAACCGCTTCCCGATCCATTCACCATTGTGCGCTGAGGAAATGCCATGAACAGCGACGAGCGCGCCGCGATCGCGGATGAGGTCCGCCGCACCGTGCGGGACATTCCCGACTTCCCGAAGCCCGGAATCCTGTTCAGGGACATCACGCCCGTCCTCGCGAACCCGTCGCTGTTCGGAAAGGTGATGGTGGCGATCGCGTCGCCGTTCGAGCGGCAGGGGATCACGCACGTCGTGTCGATCGAGAGCCGCGGATTCATTCTCGGCGCGCCGGTGGCTCTCGAGCTGCGCGCGGCGTTCGTGCCCGTGCGAAAGCCCGGCAGGCTGCCGTCCGCGACAGTGCGCGAGGACTACACGCTCGAGTACGGGACCGACGCGCTCGAGATGCACGCGGATGCACTGCGCGGGGCGAAGGGCGTGCTCGTGGTGGATGATGTGCTCGCGACCGGCGGGACCGCGGCGGCGACGTGCAGGCTGGTGGAGCGTGCGGGCGGGAAGGTGTTCGCGTGCGCCTTCATGATCGAGCTGGCTGCCTTGGGCGGGCGCGCGAGGCTGGCCGGCACGCGGGCGGATTCGCTGATTACGTACTGAGACACTTTCGCTCGTCGCCGGCCGCCGCTAGGCTTCTCTGCAATCGCCCTCGTAGCTCAGGTGGATAGAGCAAGCGTTTCCTAAACGCTAGGTCGGCCGTTCGAATCGGCCCGGGGGCACTACATGGGGCGCTACCCTACGCAGGCTCGTTGCCCACACTGGGTTGCGGCCATGACCGCCGCTCTGGCCAGGAGAAACATGAAACGTTCGAGTACCGCGCTCCTCGTCCTTCCGTTCATGCTCCTCGGCTGCGCGTTCCTGGGCAGGCAAGGCTCGATCTTCTACATGGTGGCCAATTCGTCCTTCTCCGCCAAAGAGATCGAGATGGAGATCGACCGGACGTTCATCGAACGATACCAGAATCGCGTCACGATCGACGCGACGTTCACGGTCGACAAGGCGAGGCACACTCCCAATCCGGCCAACTTCGACGGCGACATCCACGCGGCGGGCCGCGCCCCGCAGATCGCGTTGATGACCGTTGCCGAAGTCGCGAACGCCGCCGACTATCCGGAAGCGGTGAAGCTCCTCGTCCAGGCCGACAGTTCGAAACGGCCTCTCTCGCTCACCGGTGTCTGGAGGCTCTGGCCGGAGCATTCCGGGAGCTCCAAGGTGACGCAGGGTGAGGGCGTCGGGATGGACCCCGTGGATAGCTACACTCCCAACCACATCTTCGAGATCCATCCGATCACCCGCATGAACCGGATCGACCTCCTCGACTCCTTCAAGCCCGTCAAGGGATTCAGCCCCGGTCTCGCGCCCGATGCGTTCGACATCTACGAGAAGACGGTTTGCAAGATCATGTTCAAGCAGAACACGATCTCCATCGTCACCAGAAAGGGGCTGTACAACGACGCCGAATTCATCATGGAGATCACCGGCGACCGGCCCCTCGTGGTCGGCGATGGGAGGTTCGTCACGGCCTCGGCGCTCGACATGGGCGGGAAAGTGGTCGCGCAGAACGTGCGCATGGTGTTCGTGAAGGGTACTCCGCCCGAGCGCGCGGTCAGGGGGCTCTCCACGGGCGCACGGCTGCACGTCTTCGGCTTGCCGCGCGTGAATTTCGTCGAGGTCCTTCGACGCGTGAGGGCCTCAGCCGCAGACTCCACGCAACTCACGAAGACCATTCCGTACGAGATCGTGATCGCCGGCGTCTTCCCCGATCTCAAAGGCTCACGGTGACGCTTGCCCGCCGCTCGACCCTGCTTCCCAAACGCTAGGTCGCTTGAAGCCGCCCGTCGATCACTCGGCCGCGCTTGCTTGTCGCGCCGCAGTTTTCTAAACAAGGCCAAGACCACGACCTGTTTCTGCGTGCAGACGTGGCCAATCAGTCGGATATGAAAGGACTCAACCCTAACCTAAGAGCGGGGGTTGGGACACACCATCTGGGAATTTGGCTTTGCGATGAAACTCGAGCCGAGCGGTCCATTAAGCGGGACCTTGCAAAGCCGCTCGAGCGGCTAGGCAATCGAGTCGAGGCGAAGTTGGCCCAAACGAGATCAGCTGGCAACGACCTGCGTGTAGTCATCGTTGGCACCTGGATGGCCGATCAGCTGCACCGAGTCGACAGCGCGCTCGTCGAACGTTTACGACGCAAGATTGTCGTTGCGCACGACAAGGTGGCAGCTCTCATCCTCGTTGGCCGTTCGTGGAAACGGCGCCTTGGCCGTCACGGCTACTCGATCCGACCGCTGCTCCAGGATGTCCCTGACTCGCGCATCATCGAGATCGTGAGGCGCCTCTCGCTGCTTGAAGTTGAGCCGGATGCTTCATAGCCTGGGCTGCTCGTGTCCACCGCCCCCGACGCGGTACTTGCAAGCATTCTAAATGTTGCGCCCGCCTTCTGAAGCTGCGAGTGTCAACGGGTGCGCCCGTCCGGCCGCGCAGCGGAACCTCGTTCGTTAGCCAGCGGCCCAAGGAGCTTCGTATGGCAAAAATCTTTGTATCACACAGTCAGCACGATCGCCACATCGTGGATTTCCTCGCGCGTGTCGGAGCGGGGACTCAAGTGCAAATAGTCTTCGAGGAACTCGAGGGCATCGTCAGCGGCAAGATGACCGCGGAGAAAATCCGGGCTGACATCGAATCGTCAAATGCCGTCTTCGTCGTGGTGACACCGCAGCTCGCTTCGCTCGCGCATTCACGTGATTGGGTGTCTTGGGAGACCGGCGTTGCGGCTCATCGTGATGTATGGGTGCTAGAGCAGCGCGGTGATGCCGGGAAGGTTGAAGTCGTGACGCCTGCTCTCAAGCACCTAGTTCGCTACGATGCGTCTGACGCTTGGGTCCCGTACTTCCGTTCGATCATTATGTCGTATGACGACTCTCATGTCTTGCCGGCCATGGTAGCGGGCGGCACGGTAGGCGGCGCCATCCGCAAAGGTGAAGGGGCAGTGATCGGCGCTGGGATCGCCCTTTTGGTCGCGACGCTTCTCAACCAGCGGCCACAGGGCGTGGCGACTTGCTGTGCTCACTGCTCATCACGCTATTCCGTGCATCTGCCGATTGATGAGCCGAGTTTTCGTTGCCCGACTTGCAACAAGGTTGTGACGCTGCAGCTCGCGCCGCCTGTATTGGGCATTCTCCCGTCCGCCGCTGGCTGATACCGCCTGTCGCTGATGCCGTGCTCGACGCGTGATTGCACGTCTCCGCGCTCTGCGGCGACGATCGTAGCTGCGCGCGGCGAGAGGGGCGCGCAGTAGAATCTCTTTTGTCAGGTGACGACACTCACCGGGAACGGTACGCTCCAGCAATCCCATGCATCGCGACAATCATTACGTCCCGCGCAGCTACCTCAAGCGCTGGACCGGGCCCGATTCTAAGGTCTGGTCTTATCGCGTACTCGTCTCACACGCGGGTGTGCCGCTTTGGAAATCCGTATCAACGCGCGGCATTGCCTATCATGAGCATCTCTACACCAAAGTCGCGGCTTCCGGCGAGAGTGATGCAGTCGAGCGCTGGCTGGACGCCGAGTTCGAGGCTCCTGCCGAGAAAGTCATCGAACGCGTCATATCCGAGCGAAAGCTCAGTCCATCGGATTGGCGATTGCTTGCGCGCTTCTTCGCCGCCCAAGACGTCCGGACGCCCGCCCGACTTCTCGAGAATATGTCCCGCTGGCGTGTGTCGCTGCCGGAGCTCATGCAGAGCACGCTCAACGCGTCGGTGACACAACTCGAAAACATGACGGCGGCCGAACGTGCTACGTTGCCGACAAAGGGCTCACCGCGTGATGATCTCCCGTTTCGTGTCACCGTTGAACGGCGAGAGGCTGAGCCGGGTGGTTGGCTAAAGGCGGAGACGGTCTCAGGTCGCGCCCTCTGGCTTTGGAGTATCCAACAGATACTGACGAACTCGTCTCTGGCATTCCGGGCGCTGCAGAGTCATCGCTGGACGATTCTGAAGCCTCCTGCGGGTGAATCATGGTTCACCAGCGACGACCCGGTACTGAAGGTGAATTTCAATAGTTTGACCGACTATGCCTTCGGCGGAGGATGGGGTAGCATCGGAACGGATCTAATGCTTCCGCTGGGGCCGCAACACCTTCTGTTTACGCAGGTCGGCAAGGCAGTGCCTCCTCGAGGAACACGTATGGACAGTGAGAAGGCGGCGGTGGTCCGTCGGCTGGTAGCCGAACACGCTCACCGGTACGTGTTTTCGAGCGCGCCAGATCCGTTCGTCGAGAGGACACGCCCTCGCGTCGTAGATGCAACGGAGCTGCAACGGGAGGCGGCGGAATGGC
>JADGQS010000191.1 GCA_017881585.1 Gemmatimonadaceae bacterium
TCTTCGGTCGTCGTTCTTCCGGCTTCCGGCTTCCGGCTTCCGGCCTCTGATGCGCGACCTCCTCGACTGGTTCAAGCACGCACCGCTCCTCGAACTCGGCGCTGAGGCGGATCGAGTGCGGCAGGTCCTCCATCCCGAGGGCGTCGTCACGTACATCGTCGACCGGAACATCAACTACACGAACGTCTGCGTCGCCGACTGCGGCTTCTGCGCGTTCTATCGCCGTCCCAAGCACGACGAAGGCTGGACGCTCAGCTACGAGCAGATCGGAGCGAAGATCGACGAGGTGAAGGCGCTCGGCGGCGTGCAGATCCTGATGCAGGGCGGCCACAATCCGTACATCCCGTTCGAGTGGTACCTCGACCTGCTGCGCTACATCAAGCAATACCACCCGATCCACATCCACGGATTCAGCCCGAGCGAAGTCGACTTCTGGAGCACGCTCTACCGCATGCCCGCGGTCGAGGTGATTCGCGAGCTCGTGAAGGCCGGACTCGACTCGATTCCCGGCGGCGGCGGCGAGATCCTCGTGCAGCGCGTGCGCGACCAGGTCGCCAAGAAGAAGGCGGGCGCGGATCGCTGGCTCGAAGTCATGGAGATCGCGCACGGCGAGGGGCTGAAGACGTCGTGCACGATGATGTACGGCATTGGCGAGACGCTCGACGAGCGCTTCGAGCACCTGCAGCGCCTGCGCGACCTGCAGAGCCGCACCGGCGGATTCACCGCGTTCATCTGCTGGCCGCTGCAGCCCGAGAACACCCCGGCGATGAGCGCGCAGCCCAAGACCGACGCGGTGGACTACCTGCGCACGACGGCGTTCGCGCGCGTAGTGCTCGACAACATCCCGAACCTGCAGGCGAGCTGGGTGACGATGGGCCTGAAGGTCGGGCAGACGGCGCTCCACTTCGGCTGCAACGATTTCGGCTCGCTCATGCTCGAGGAGAACGTGGTGTCGGCTGCGAACACGACCTATCGCACGTCGATCGCCGAGATGGAGCGGCTCATTCGCGAGGCAGGATTCACGCCGCGCAAGCGCAGACAGAACTACCAATTCGTCGACGAAGAGCAAGCAACGACGACGGCCGCGGCGTGAGGTCCCAGCAGTGAAGACGCGTGTGGGGATTGGGTACGATTCGCATCGATTCGCGGAGGGCGACGGCGTCCTGCTCGGTGGCATCAGGATCCCGGCGCCGTTCAAGCTCGTCGGGCATTCCGACGGCGACGCGGTCGCGCACGCGCTGACCGATGCCATCCTCGGCGGCGCTGGCGTGGGTGATATCGGCGAGATGTTTCCCGACTCCGATCCGGCCAACAAGGGACGCGACTCGATCGAGATGCTGCATCTCGCGCTGCATCGCGTGCGCGCGGCGGGGTGGTCGCCGGTGCAGGTCGACGTGTCGGTGATCTGCGAGCGCCCGAAGATCGGCCCGTATCGCGACGAGATGCGCGCCTCGCTGGCGAAGGCGCTTGGCGTCGAGACCGGCGCCGTGATGGTGAAGGGGAAGACGAACGAAAAGCTCGGCTGGATCGGCAAGGAAAAGGGCCTGGCCGTCATCGCGGTCGCGACGCTGGAATCGCTCTGACGCATGACCGGTTTCCTCGATACCGTCAGCAACTGGGTCGCGACGATTCCCATCGGCGCGCTGTATGCGCTGCTCGGCGTCGCCGCCTTCATCGAGGGGATCTTCCCGCCGGTGCCCGCGGATCTCGTGGTTGCGCTCGGCAGTTTCCTCGCGGCGCGGCGCGGGGCGAGCCTTCCCATGACGGCGGCGTGCATCGTCGCCGGCAGCGTCGGCGGCGCGATGGTCGTGTACGCCACCGTGCGCCGGTTCGGCGCGCGGTGGCTCCACGCGCGGCTCCGGAAGGCGGGAATCGACAACGTAGAGAAGCGGCTCGAGGCGATGTACTCGCACTACGGAATGATGGCGCTGTTCGTGAGCCGCTTTCTCCCCGTGTTTCGAGCCGTCGCGCCGCCGATGGCCGGGGCGATGCGCGTGCCGCCCGTACGCACGACAGCGGTGTTCATCCTCGCCTCATCGATCTGGTACGGCGCCATCGCCTGGATCGCCTTCCGCGTGGGTGACGACTGGGTCGCGATGCAGGCGGCGGTCCGCCACTTCGCGCAGCGCGTCGGAGTGGTGGCGCTGGTCGCGGCCACGCTGTTCGCGATCGTCGTGATCGTCGTGGTGCGCCGCCGTGCGGCCGAACGCCTCGCCGACGTGCTCGCGGCAGAGAAGACCGGCGAATCGGCCGCTGTGAAGCCGCAGACGCCGGAGTCGAAGGAAGGCTGACGTGCTCGAGGACGGCGTGGCACGCGCCTTCCTGCTGGAGCGATTCCAGGAGTACCTCGCGCTCGAGGATGGCGCGTCGCCCCGCACGCTCGAGGCCTACGGTCGCGATCTCGAGCGGATGGTCGTCTGGTGCGCCACGAAGGGCGTTGCCGCGCCGGCCGCGCTGACACCGGCACTCCTCCGCGACTTCGTGTATCACTTGAAAGACATAGGTCTATCGCCAGCTAGCATAAGGCGTTCCGTGTCTGCCACCCGTACCTATTTCAAGTTCATGATCGGCGAGGGGCAGATGCAGAGCGATCCGAGCGAACGCCTCGAGACGCCCCGCAAGTGGCTGACCCTGCCAGAGGTCCTGACAGTGGATGAGGTGAACCGGCTCCTGTCCGCCATTTCGCTCGACGAACCGCTCGTCTTCCGCGATCGCGCGATGCTCGAGATCGCCTATGGCGCCGGCCTTCGCGTGAGCGAATGGATCGACCTCGGCGTGCAGGATCTCATGCTCGACGACGGCGTGATTCGCGTGTTCGGCAAGGGCTCGAAGGAGCGCCTCGTTCCGATCGGCCGCTCGGCCATTGGCGCGGTCGGGATGTATCTGCGAGAGCTGCGGCCGCGCCTCGAGCGCGGCGAAGGGAAGGGACGGCTCTTCCTCAACGCGCGCGGGAAGCCGCTGTCGCGCATGGGAGCGTGGAAGATCCTCAGGAAGTACGTGACCCTCGCGGGCATCGAGAAGCGCGTGAGCCCGCATACGCTGCGCCACTCGTTCGCGACGCACCTGCTCGAGGGAGGCGCCGACCTGCGGGCCGTGCAGGAGATGCTTGGCCACGCGGACATATCGACGACGCAGATCTACACGCACGTGGACCGTGAGTATCTCCGGTCGGTGCACAAGCAGTTTCACCCGCGCGGGTGACGACGAGATCAAGCCACCGGCGACGGGAAGTGGGGCCTTCGAATGACCAGATTCAGACACCCGACTAACCGCCGAATTATGATCGCGTTACGAGATGGTTAAGGCCGATGCGCGAGCGGCAGGATTGGTGCATGGTGTGGAACGACTTGACCCGGCCAATCAACCAAATCGCCGGTTCCGGTGTCCTACACAGGTGAAATCGCGTATTTGCAAACCGCGTCGAGTGTATTAGTATAGCAGTACAGTTGGACCACCCACCAACACGAGCGCAACATGAAGGCTCTCCTCCGCCGCCGCTGGTTTCAGGTCGCTGCCGTCGTCGTGCTGGTCCTCGTATCCGCGTCGTGGCTGATCGCGCGTGACGTCAAGGGCGGAGACGAGACCCTCGTCGCCAAGGTCAAGAAGGGCGAATTCAAGGTGACGGTGACGTCGTCCGGCGAGCTGCGCGCGCCAAAGTTCGTGCAGATCACGCTCCCGCAGAACTCGCAGCAGGCCGAATCGTTCCAGTTGAAGATCGCGTCGCTCGTTCCCGAGGGCACGGTGGTGAAGGAGGGCGACGTCGTCGCGGAAATCGACCGCACCACGGTCGCGCAGAAGCTCGCGGACTTCCAGCTCGCCCTGACGAAGGCCGACGCCGTCTACGAGCAGGCGATGCTCGATTCCACGCTCAACCTCTCGAAGGCGCGCGAGGACATCCACACGGGCGAACTCGAGCTCGAGGGAAAGAAGCTCTCCAAGGAAGGCTCGAAGTTCGAGGCGCCGAGCATTCAACGCCAGGCCGACATCGACTACGAAAAGGCCGACCGCGCCCTCGCGCAGGCCAAGATGGATTACAAGACCAAGACGGAGCAGGCGAAAGCCAAGATGCGTGAGGTGGGTGCCGACCTCGACAGGCAGAAGAACAAGGTCAAGGTCATCCAGGACATCATGGGCGGATTTACCATCAAGGCGCCGTC
>JADGQS010000011.1 GCA_017881585.1 Gemmatimonadaceae bacterium
CACGAAGCTCACGCCCTTGATGACCGGAATGTTCTCCCGGTACTCGAACCAGACGTCCTGGAATTCAATGTCGCCGTCCGCCGATTTCAGCGGCGCGCGGTTGGCATCGTCCGCATCTTCCGTCGGCGTTTGCATGATGTCGCGGATGCGGTCCAGTCCTGCGAACGCCTCGCTGATCTGCGTGCCGATCGAGGCCATCTGCACCACGGGGAGCGTCACGAGTCCAACCAGGATGACGTACAGAAAGAGGTCGCCCGTCGTCATGCGGCCCGCGAGGATCTCCTTCCCGCCGACGATGGTCATCAGCACACCGACGGCACCGACGATCACCGTCGAGAACGCCGTCACCGCCGACGTGCCCGTGATCGTGCTCGCGATGTTCCTGAAGAGGCGGTGCGCGCCCCTCGTGAACACGATCTCCTCGCGCTTCTCGGCCGTGTACACCTTCACCACGCGCGCGCCGCCCAGCGCCTGCACAAGCCGCCCCGAGACTTCCGCGTAGACCTTGCTGCGCTCGCGGAAGATCGGCCGCAGCTTGTTGAACGCGTAGGCCATCACGCCGCCGAAGATCGAGAGCAGCACCAGCGTCGCGGTGGTCAACTTCCAGTTGAGATAGAAGAGATACACGAGCGCGAGCACGGCGGTGACCATGCCTCCCACGAGCTGGATGATGCCCGTGCCGACGAGGTTTCGGACGCCCTCCGCGTCGTTCATCACCCGCTGGACGAGCACTCCGCTCTGCGTCGAGTCGAAGAAGCTCACCGGCAGGCGCATCACGTGCTCCTCCACGCGCCTGCGCAGCTCGGTGATCGCGCGCTGGCCCGCCACGCTGATCACCTGCGAGTTGGCGAACGAAGTGATCGCCTGCACGAGCGTCGCCCCGCCGACCGCGAGCGCGATCGGGACGAGCAGTTCCGTTCGGTGCTGCCCGATCACCTTGTCGATCAGCCACTTGGTGCTCGTCGGGAGCACGAATCCCGCGAGGCGGCTGATGAGCATCAGCGCGAACCCCACCACGAGCGAGGAGCGGTGCCGGCGCATCAGCACGCGTGCTTCGGCCCACGCGTTCGCGTAGTTGACTTTCTTCTTCTTGACGGGTTCGGCCATGGTCAGGCTGCGGGAGACAGGGGGCGGGAACGGACGCCGGCGCGTCCAGCCGACGCGAGGATCGTTCCCGGATCGTTCGTGATGATGCCGTTGACGGCGCCGGCCCAGTAGAGACCAGCCTGCGCCGGGTCGTCCACCGTCCAGACGTGCGTGGTCGCGCCCGCACGGCGTGCCATTCGCGCGAACCGCATCACGGGAATCGGTATGCCATTGAACCGGGGCGGGATCGCGAGCGCCTGATACGGCAGGCGCGACGGGCCTCCCGGAACGAATGCACGGGCGTAGAGCCGGATCAGCTCGCGGCGCGAGGCGCTGTGCGCGATCGGCGTGCCGCGAAATGGCATGATTGCCTCCTCGTCGAACGACCCGATGAGACAGCGTCCCGCGGCCCCCGCCTCCGTGAGCAGCCGCAGCACCTCGGCCGAGGCATCACGGGTCTTGATCTCCACGATCATGTGCGCGCCGGGAAACGCCGAGAGCACGAGCTCGAGCGTGGGGATCGTGAGCCCGCACCCGCGGAACGGAAAAGTGCGGCCGCCGTCGCGCGTGAACCGGTAGCCGGCATCGAGCCGCTGGAGCTCCTCGAGCGTCAGCGCGCTCACCGCGCCGGTGCCGTCGGTGGTGCGATCGAGCGTCGGATCGTGGATGACCACGGCCGTTCCATCGCGCGAGACACGCACGTCGAATTCCAGCGCGTCGGCGCCCAGCGCCATCCCCTGCTGGAACGATTCCAGCGTGTTTTCAGGGAAGAAGGCGGAGTTGCCGCGGTGTGCGATCACCAGCTTCGCGGCGGGGTCGAGCAGGGCGTTCATCACTGAAAGCTAGCAGACGGCAGACGGCGGACGGCAGTCGGGACGGCAGTCGGGACGGCAGTCGGGACGGCAGTCGGGACGGCAGTCGGGACGGCAGTCGGGACGGCAGTCGGGACGGCAGAAGGCGGGCAGCGGATCAAGTCCGCCACCCGCCTTCTGTCGTCCAGTTTCTAGCCTCTAGCCTCTAGCCTCTAGCATCCAGCATCTGCCCTCTGCCGTCTGTTAGAAGGTGTACCTCACCCGCGTCGCGATGAGGCGGCCGATCTCCGGCACGCCCACGAAGGTCGCGACGCGCGTGTCGAGGAGATCCGACACGTTGAGCGACCAGGTCACGTTCGTCGCGAACGGCAGGCGCCAAGCAGCGCCGACGTCGATCAACGTGTTGGCCGGCAGTGGCGCGTAAGCAACGGCGCCAACCGGGTCCGTGTTCGGGTTGAACGAGTTGAACAGTCCCGAGTTCACCGGGAACGCGTCCGCGTAACGCACGGTCGAGTTGAAAGACCAGCCGCTGGCATCGTTCGTGTAGGTCGCCGTGCCCGAAGCGCGGTGCTTCGGTGAGTTCGACATCAGTGCATTGGTCGCGCCGCCGATCTGCGGGAAGACGTTCTGTCCGATGTGCGAGTACTGGCCTGCGAGCATCCACCGGTCGTTGACCTGGTAGTCGATAGCGACATCCGCGCCGCGCACGTCGATTTCTCCCAAGCCATTCGTGTACGACGCGATGATCGACTGGTCGGGAGCGAGCTTGGTGTTGGTGAAGGCGAGTGCGCCCTGGGGCAGCGCCGCCATGACCGGAATCAGCGCCGGAAGTGCCTGCGCGACGACCCCCTGCGCCTGGGCCAGCGAATACCCGCCGGCCATGAGTCCCTGCACGAGCGCTGTGCCGAGATACGAGGTGAGCTTGGCCGGATCCATGAACACGAGCGGATTGATCTGGCCGATCGGGACGCCGACATCGCCGCGCAGCTGATACCAGAGGTCGACTGCGACGCGGAGCCGCTGGCCGATGATGCCCTTGTATCCGACCTCCCACGTCGTGTTGAACGCGGCGTGGAGGGGCTCGATGTCGGCCACGCTGCTGACCGGAACGGCGATCGCCCCGATGCGCAGGACCGAGCCCACCTGGGCGTCGGTCGGGCGCAGCGACGTCAGGATCGGATTCAGCGACGTCAGCAGGCCGATGAACCCGGCCTTCTGCGCCGCGCCGCCGAACGTCGACGCCGGAAGTGCGTTCGCGACGCTGAGGAACTGCGACATGAATCCGGGGAAGGCGTTCGCCGACGTCGACGAGACGCTGGCCGTCGGTCCGCCCGCGACCCACGGCGAGTGCATGCATAGGCCGCTGTTGACGGTCGCGTCGCAGGTGCGGGCGAACTGCCAGCCGGCCTTCGACGGGTTGCCGATGGCGCGCAGCGCGAAGCCCGGCGCCTGGTTCGGGTTCACGATCTGGTCGAGCATGTACGAGAAGCTGGCCGGCGAGCTGAACGCGCGGCTGAACGTGAAGCGGAAGTTGTTGTTCTCGTCCGCCTTGTACACGAAGGCCACGCGCGGCGAGAACTGCGACCCGGCGAGCCGGTCCGTCTGGTCACCGCGGATTGCCGACATGAAGTCGAGCTTCGGCGTCAGCGGAATGGTGGCCTGAAGGTAGACGCCCTGCTCCGTAATGTCGGTCGACCCCTCGTTGCGCCCGAAGATCGTCGAATCCGAGTAGGGGTGGGTCTTGATGTAGTCGACGCCAGCCACCAGCGCGGCCTTGCCCAGCTGGAACGCCTGCTGGAGCTGCGCGACGGTGACGGTCGACTGGTCGACCACCGGAAGGCCCGTGCGCAGGTAGAACGTGCCGGAGGTGTCTCTCGGGTTGCTGCTGCCCGAGTTGTTCGCGTTGTAGAACACCTGCGCGAAGAACTTCTTGTACCGAAAGCGGTCCTGCAGGCTCAGGTAGGACCAGTTCTTGGCCTGCACCGCACCGAACGCGGTCGTGATGTCGATGCCGCTCAGGATCTTCGAGTAGCCGGCGTTGATGATGTTGTCGAAGTCTGCGTTCGGCTTGTAGTCGAGGCGGAACTCGCCGGAGTACTTCTTGTCCGCGAAGTCACGTTGCAGTGTTTGTCCGGAACGGGGGCTGCCCGCGATGGTCGGGTACACTGCCGGCTCGTTCGGATCGTTGTACTTCCAGTCGGTCGCCGTGAAATACGAGCCCGAGAACTTGTATCCCCACTTGTTGTCGCCGAATACGCCGGCCGTGCGGAACGAACCCTGCAGCATCGCGTTGCCGCCGCCGTCCACCGAGATCGTGGTGCCCTTCGAGGTGAACGGCGACTTGGTGATGATATGCAGCACGCCGTCAGCGGCGTTGGGGCCGTAGAGTGCCGCAGCCGGGCCGTTCACGACCTCGATGCGCTCGATGTCGTCGCTCGTGCCGGTGAACAGCGCGGGCACGTTCACGCGCAGCGACGGAACGCCGGAAAAGCGGTAGTCCTGCAGCACCAGCATCGAGCCGGAGAAGGCGTTGTTGAAGCCGCGCGAAACGATGTTGGACTGCATCATGCCGCCCGTCGAGACCGACAGGCCGGGCGTGGACTTCAGATAGTCGGCTATGGTGACCGCGGGAACGTTCGTGATCTGCTCCGAGTTCACCACGGAAATCGACGCGGGCGCGTCGAGGATCTTCTCCGGCGTGGCGCCGCGCGTAACGGTCGTGACCACTTCATTGAGTCTCGTGGTGATCTCCGTCATCGCGATGTCGAGGGTGACGGACCCGGAGACGGTCACGCCGTCGGCACGCTTGGCCGAGAAGCCGATCCGCGTGGCGGTGACGGCGTACGTGCCGGCCGCGAGGCCGGTGATCCGGTAAGTGCCGTTGTCGCCGGACACCACCGTGGCCGCCGTTCGCAATCCGGACACCGCCGTGATGCGCGCACCAACGACCGGCGCCCCTCCTTCCGCATTGCTGACCTTCCCCGCAATACTGCCCGTCTGAGCCTCGGCGCTTCCCGCGAACGCGCAGAGCGCAGCGAGTACGGAAAGCCGGCTGACGAAACGTCGAACCATGAGACACCTCGTGTTGCTGGGAGTGATCGGCCGGGTATGCGGATCGGCCGTCCATCGCAGAGGTTTAACTGAATGACGGGACAAACTTTAGGCATTGTCGCCAATTAGGCAAGACACCTCGGATTACAGGGTGCGGAGCGCAACAAAATCCGGCATCCTTGATCCACCTCATCTCTCATGACTTATCCCGTGATCCGCAGTCCTCTTCCGCACCCTGCATCGGGCCGAAACCCGCATCACGCATCCGTTCTCGCCGCTCTCATTCTCATTTCTGGAGTCGCGAGCGCCCAACCATCCACGCGCAAGGACGTCCGGTTCTGCGCCGGCGGTGACGTATCCCTCGGCACCAATTTGGACACCTCGTGGGCCATCAATCGATTCGACGGCAACACTCGCGTCCGCGCCCTCCCCGATCCGCGCGAACTTCTCGCTCCCCTCTCGCCGCTCGTTTCCGACGCCGGTCTCCTCTTGCTGAACGTCGAGGGCGCCATCGGCGATGGCCCCGCGCCAAGGAAGTGCGCCCGGGGATCGACGCTTTGCTATGCGCTGCGCCAGCAGCCGGCCGTGGCCGCGGCGTTGCGCCACGTCAACGACTCGGGTGTGGTCGTCGGCAACCTCGCGAACAATCACGCGCACGACGCAGGCGACGCGGGTCTCCTCGAAACGCGCCGGTGGCTCGCCCAGGCCGGAGTGCTGGCCACCGGAGCCGACACACTTGCGACTCCCGTGCCCGTTGGTGACGGCGATACGGTCGCCGTGCTCGGCTTCAGCCCGTGGAGCATCGCCGGCGTCACCGACCTCGACGCGGTCCGGCGCCATGTCACGCGGGCCGCGGAGCGCTACGGCCGGGTCATCGTCACGATGCACATCGGTGCCGAGGGCGCGACCGCGCGTCACACGCCGGACCGGATCGAGCACTTCGCCGGCGAGAACCGGGGCAACAGCGTCGCCTTCGCGCGGGCAGCGGTCGAGGGCGGCGCAAGCCTCGTGATCGGAAGCGGACCCCACGTGCTGCGCGCCATCGAGTGGAACGGGCACTCGCTCATCGCACACTCGCTCGGCAACCTGGTCACGTACGGGCCGTTCAATCACTCGGGCTACAACGACCACGGCGCGCTCCTGTGCGCGACACTGACGCCCGACGGCTCAGTCCGCGACGCCGTGCTGCGCTCGACGACGCAGCGCGCCCCGGGCTACGTGCAGGCGGACCCCGCGAATCTCGGGGCCCGTGACGTGGCGGAGTTGTCGAGGCAGGACTTTCCGGCGACCGGTGCGGAGATCTCGCCCAGCGGGGAGATCAAGCCGCGTCCCAGGTGAAACCTGACGAACGCTAGCGGACGGGCTGAAGCGGCTCGGGCTCGTTCTCGATCGCTGCCGAGTCGAGCGCGACGATGCGGCGAACGCCCTTCCACTGCAGGCCGCCGGCGGGACGGTACTTCACCACTTCCGTCTCCACGACGTGATGCGAGCTGCTCGACGCATGGATCATCTTTCCGTCGCCGATGTAGATGCCGACGTGCGAGATGCGCTTGCCCGCCTTGCCGAACACGAGCAGGTCACCCGGCTGCATGGCGGCCGTGTCCTTCGTGATCGGGTCGCCCATCTTTGCGAGCTCGGCGGCGCGGTGCGGCAGTTCGACGCCGAGCTTCGCGAAGACGTACTTCACGATGCCGCTGCAATCGAGCCCCTTGGCCGGATTCAGCCCCGCCCACTTGTACCTCACGCCGAGCAGGCTGCGCGTGTGCTTGATGATCGAGTCACGCTGCAACGAACTGAGGCGGGCGAACGGTCCGGCCGGGTTCGCCTCGCGCTCCGTGACAGCCTGCACCGCGCCCTTTTTCGGGGTTTTGAGCGACGCCTTCTGCTGCGCCGCCGCGGGAACCGCGACGGCGAAGAGGATGGCGCCGGCCAACAGGGTGAGGCGTGAGTGAATCATCAGGTCCTGGTATTGGGTAGACGACCGCTAAAGGTAGTACGTCAAACGTGCTATGGTAACCCGTGCCTACCGGATTCCCAGCCCCTTGTGTGTTTGGACAGAAAGACGCCACCGGGGGTTTCTCAGGCAGTATTCGAGCGCGAGTGCGGAGTTCCGTGCGATGTCCGGGCCGTCCATCGGCTGCAGGAAGAAATGACCGAAGTCGAGCTGCTCGAAGTGATCCGGGTCACCACCAGCTTGCGGAAACACGAGCTTGAGCTCGTCACCGGCAGTGAGCACGAGCGGAGCGCCCACCTTCGGACTCACGCAGATCCAGTCGATGCCTCGAGGCGCGGGTTGTGTGCCGTTCGTCTCGACTGCGACGGCGAATCCCCGTTCGTGCAGCGCGTCGGTGGCGTCGGTGTCGAGCTGGAGCAGCGGCTCGCCGCCGGTGCAGACGACAAAGCGGCGGCTCCCTCCCTCGCGGCCCGTTGGCCACCGCGACGCGACGGCATCGGCGAGCTCATCCGCCGCGGCGAACTTGCCGCCGTCAGCGCCGATGCCGAGGAAATCCGTGTCGCAGAACTTGCAGACGGCATCTGCGCGATCTTCCTCTTTCCCGGTCCACAGGTTGCATCCCGCGAATCGCAGGAACACCGCCGGGCGTCCCGTGTGAAAGCCCTCGCCCTGCAGCGTGTAGAAGATCTCCTTCGCCGCGTAGCTCACCGGACTCCCCTCACCACCGGACTCCCCTCACCCGTCGCTCCTCGCTGATATCGAATCGGATCGGGCACGCCCGCCTCTGAAAACCCCTTGAGACGGAGCTGGCACGCGTCGCAGCGTCCGCACGCGGTGCCGTCCGGAGCGGGATCGTAGCAGCTCGTCGTCATCGAGTAGTCCACGCCGAGCGAGAGTCCGAGCGCGACGATCTCCCGCTTGCTCATGTCGATGAGCGGCGTGCGCACGGCGATGCGCGCGGCGCCCTCGACGCCCGCCTTCGTCGCGAGGTTCGCCATGGATTCGAACGCGCGAATGAACTCGGGCCTGCAGTCGGGATATCCGCTGTAGTCGAGCGCGTTCACGCCGATGAATATCTCGTTCGCACCGAGCACCTCGGCCCACGCGAGCGCGAACGACAGGAAAATCGTGTTCCGCGCCGGCACATAGGTGACGGGAATTCCACGGCCGAGTTCGGCCGCGCTGCGGTCCTTCGGCACCGCGATGTCGCTCGTGAGCGCCGATCCGCCGAACAAGCGCAGGTCGATGTCCACGACGACATGCCGTGCCACGCCGTATCGCGCAGCGACGGCCCGGGCGCGCTCGATCTCGAGTCCATGTCGCTGGCCGTAGCGGAAGGTGAGCGCGTTCACCGCGTACCCTTCCGTCGTGGCGAGGGCAAGCAGGGTAGTGGAGTCGAGTCCGCCGCTGAGGAGCAGGACGGCCGGCTTGCCGTCGGCGCGCAGGTTCATGTCTTCGTGCGCAGTCCCGACACGATTTCCTTCAGCCGGCTCGCGCCGGTGAGCAGTGACGCCGACGCCGAGCTCATCTCCTCGCACGCGGCGCTCTGCTCCTCGGTGCTCGCGCTGACTTCCTGCGCCGCCGCCGCGTGTCCCTCGGCCGTGCGCGCGGCCTGCGAGATGCCGGCGCTCGCGCCGAGCACGGCGTTCACGTTCTCGTCGGCGGCGACCGTCACGTCGCCTGCCGCGACGAGCGTGTCCTTCGCGGCGGTGGTGATCTCGGAAAGCGCGGCGTCGATGTCGCGCGAGAGCTGCTGGATCTCACGGACGCTCGAGGATCCGGCCTGCATGGCCTGCGTCGTGCTGCCCACACGGGCGGTGACGACGGCGGTGAGCTGCACCACGTCGTCGGCCGCCGTTTGCGCCTGCTCGGCGAGCTTGCGCACCTCATCGGCGACGACGGCGAATCCGCGCCCCGCGGAACCCGCGCGCGCCGCCTCGATCGCCGCGTTGAGCGCGAGCAGGTTCGTCTGCTCGGCGATGCGGCTCACGATCGCGACGAACCGGTTGATGCGCTCGGCGACGCCCGTCAGTTCGCGCACCTCGCCGGCGGCGCGCTCCACGCTCGTGCGCACCTCGGCGAGCATGCCCAGCGAGCGATCGATCTCCGCGCGCTTCTCGCGCGCCGAGCGCTCGATTCCCTCGGCGAGATCCTTCACCTGGCTCGCGCCCGTGCGCACGCTGTCGGCGCTCGTGCGCATCACGTGGAACGAATCGTCGACGGTGCGCAGCGCCGACACCTGCAGTTCGGCGCCCTCGGTGACGTCCGACATCGCCGTGGCCGTCTGACCGGCCGCGTGCGAGATCTGCTCGGCCGCCGAGGCGAGCTGGTGCGCCGACGTCGAGACGTCTTCCGCCGTCGAGGCGGCGACGTCCACGAGCCTCGTGAGCGAATCGGCGGTGGAATTCATCGCGATCGCGAGCTCGCGAAACTCGCCGGGCATCTCCGTCTTGGTGCGCACGTCGAGTCTGCCGTTGCTCAAGGCGCGCGCGTGAGAAACGAGCGCCGCCAGCGGAATGGCGATCGAGCGCACCGTGCTCATCACGATGCCGATGCCGAGCAGGATCGCGCCGGCGATGAACGCGACGAGGAGCAGCGAGCGGCGGTCGGCTTCCGCGCGCAGGTCCTGCGAGGTGTGCTCCATCTGCCGCGCGCGCCGCTGGCCAAGCTGCTGCACGCTCGCGAGAAGTGCCGATTCGGACACGTGCGCCAGCCCCTCGGCCGCGGACGCCTCCTTGTCGCGCTTGAGATCCTTGAGCCGGTGCGCGACCGCGAGCTCGTTCTCGAGCCCGGAGAGCCGCACGTCGATGGCGGCGACGAGCGCGATGTCGTCCGCGGTCATCCCCGCGCTCTCGTTGAGGTCCTTCTGCGCGCGGTGCGCCGCCCAGCCGTATGAACGAAACGCGTTCTGGCTCGCGATGTCGGACGTCTCGAGGTAGCGGCCCCCTGCCGAGAGTTCCTGCGCGACGTTCGACGTGATGTCCGCGGTGAGCCGCGCCTCGCGTCGCGTGGCGGCGAGCGTCGATTCGATGCGCTGCGAGAGCGAGGTCAGCGACAACCGTCCCACGATTCCCGCGACCGCGAGCAGAACGATGACCGCGCCGAATCCCGCGAGCAGACGCGAGCGGATAGTGCCGAGCGAAAGCGAGTTCACGGGCGGTTCACTTCGGAGCGCCCTCGACGATGAGCGCGCCGTCCTTTCGAACGCGTGTCATCGTGATACTCTTGCCCGCCGGGTCACCGGTGGGAAGAAATCGAATCGGGCCGGTCACACCGGCGAAGGGCAGGGAGAGACCGGCCAGCCAGTCGCGGATCTTCTCGCGGTCGGGCCCCACGGCGCCCAGGGCCGCCGCGATGATCTTCGTCGCATCGTAGCCGAGCGCTGCGTTGCCGTCCGGCTCCGCCCCCTTGTACGCAGCCTTGTACGCTGAGACGAACTTCTGCGCCTCGGGGCGCGGATCGGTCGGAGCAAACGGCGCCCCGACGTACGCACCTTCGGAAACGTCCGGGTGCTCGGTGATCGGCGTCCATCCGTCGCCGCCCATGAAGTCGGCCTTGAGTCCCTGCCGCTTTGCCTCGGCGAGCAGCGGCAGGGCGGAGCCGGACGTGCCGGCGACGAAGACGATGTCGGGTTGCTTGAGCCGGAAATACGAGATGAAGACTTCGTGGTTCGCCGCGTCCGCGCGGATCGGATCGATGTCGATGATTTCGCCGCTGAAATTCCTGCGGAACGCGTCGGCGAGCCCGCGGCCGTAGTTGTCGTTCTCGTAGAGGATCGCGGCGCGCTTGTGTCCGGTGCGCACCGCGAACCTGGCCATGTCGGCGCCGTTGGCCGAGTCGCTCGAGATGACCCGGAAGGCCCACTTCGAAATGCCGGTGAGATCGGGAGAGCTCGCGGAGGTCGCGACGGCAGCGAGATGGCCGTCGTATACCTGCACCGCCGCGACCATTGCGCCCGAGGTGACGTGTCCGACGACGGCAGAGACCGTCCTGTCGTCGACGAACTTCTGCGCGATCTGCGCGGCGGTCGCGCCGTCTGCCCTGTCGTCCGCTTCCTTGACCTGGAGCTTGTGCCCGTTCACGCCGCCCGCGTCGTTGATCTCCTTCAGCGCGAGCTCGATCCCCAGTCGCGTGTTTCGTCCGTGACTCAACTGCCACGGCCCCGCCGCCGCGATCGTGTACGGCGCGCCGCCGCCGCCGCCGCCGCCCGGCGAGCAGGCCGAGGCCAGAAGCAGTAGAATATGCGGGATTCGTGCGCGCGTCCGAGCCATGTTTGAATGTGCACAGCGGACGCACTTCGCGGAACCGATTGCGCCATGTTGGTCGACTTTCACTCGTCCCCAGGACCCACCAGGAGCCATGGACGAACGCGAACTGCACCTGATCCTGAACCACATTCCCGTGATTCTTTCCGCGGTGGCGTTTTTTTCGTCACTGCTCGCGATCGCGACAAAATCGCGCGCGGCGTGGCTCTACGCGGCCGCGTCACTCACCATTGCGGGGCTGTTCAGCTACCCGACATTCATCACCGGTCACGGCGCGCACGAGGCGATCGAGGATTTCTGGTACGTCAAGGCGGACTCGTGGCACGAGCATCAGGAGGCTGCGGGGTTTGCGAACATCGCGCTTCTCGTTGGCGGTGCCTTCGCCGCGTTCACGTGGTGGAAACTCACGCGCTCGAAGGACGCGGTGATCGCGAGGTGGATGCAGCTGGTGCTGATCCTCGCGAGCGCGTTGGGCGCATCAACGGTTGGGCGCGCGGCGTGGCTGGGAGGGAAGGTGATACGGGAGCAGGAGGCGCTGAAGGTGCCGCCGAAGGGGTGGGTCGCTCCGCCGAAATCCGAGCACGAACACTAGATGTGAGATGGGAGTTCTGAGAGAAGTGGCGAGAGACGCGACCTGCTCAGAAGTGGCGAGAGCTCCCCACTGCCCACTCGCCACTCGGTTCTCCCCACTTCCCACTCACCCTTGCCACTTCCCCCTGGTCTCGCCACTCGCCACTGAACTCGCCACTGAACTCGCCACTCAAGTCTGGAGCGCCGCCGGTTGCTGCTGCGTGAGACAGTGCAGCGTGCCGAGCCCCCATACCAGATCGACCGAATGGATTCCGACGATCTCCCGCCCCGGGAATAGCGCGGCGAGAGTGTCCAGCGCGACCCGGTCGTTCGCATCATTGAACGTCGGCACGATCACCACTCCATTCGCGACGTAGAAATTCGCATAGCTCGCCGGCAGCCGCTGCCCTTCCATCATCACCGCGCGTGGATATGGAAGCGTTACCACGCGCAGCTCCTCACCCGTCGCCCCCCGCGCACCCTTGAGCCGCTTCAGATTGTCGAGCGATCGACGGTGATTTTCGTCGGCGGGGTCTTCTTCGTGTGCGAGCACCATCGTGCCGGGCGCGACGAAGCGCGCGATATCGTCCACGTGGCCGTGGGTGTCGTCTCCCACACAGCCTTCACCGAGCCAGATCGTCTTCGAGATGCCGAGCGCATCGGCGAACACGCGCTCGTACTCCGGGCGGCCGAGTCCGGGGTTTCGCACCTGCGCATCGGACAGCAGCCACTCCTCCGTCACGAGCATCGTGCCGAGCCCGTCGGTCTCGATGCCGCCGCCCTCGAGGATCACCCGGCCCTTTCCGTCAGGTCGTCGCGGCTCGCGCAGCGCGAGTCCCGTGTGCCGCGACACCGCCGCGCCGACGTTCTCGTCGTGCGCGTAGTTGTCGTACTTCGCCCACGCGTTGAATCCCCAGCGCACCAGCTCCACCGCGCCCGCGCCGTTCAGCACCGCGGTCGGCGCGGAGTCGCGGAGCCACACACGATCGGTCGGGCAGAGATGCAGGCGATAGCGGGCCGAATCCACGCCGTGCGCATCGAGGCAGTGCTTGGCATTGTCGCGAACCGCCCCGGTATTACACAGGACTTCGACGCGCTCGTGCCGGTGCAGCGTGCGCACGATCTCCGCGTACACCCACGGAATCGGCTCGAACTTCCCCGGCCAGTCGGGCTCGTGGTGCGGCCACGCAATCCACGTCGCGTCGTGCCGTTCCCATTCGGCGGGCCAGCGCAATCCCGTCGCTGTCATCCCATCCAGCGGTTCAGGATCGGCCCGTACGCGTCGATCCGCCGGTCGCGCAGGAACGGCCAATTGCGCCGCGTCGACTCGATCAGCGAGAGATCGCACGATGCGACGATGATCGCCGGATCGGTGCCGGCCTCGGCGATCATCCGTCCGAACGGATCGCACACGAACGAGTGCCCGAAGAACTCGAGTCCCTGCGTGAGCGGCTCCGGTTCGAAGCCCGCGCGGTTCGTCGCGGCCACGAACACGCCGTTGGCGATCGCATGCGCGCGCTGCGCCGTGCGCCATGCCTCCAGTTGCGCGTCGCCCCATTCCGCCTTTTCTGCGGGATGCCAGCCGATCGCCGTCGGATAGAACAGGATCTCCGCGCCGAGCAGCGACGTGATGCGCGCTGCCTCCGGATACCACTGGTCCCAGCAGATGAGCACGCCGATGGTTCCATAGCGCGTCTTCCAGACCTTGAATCCGCTCGCCGACTGCGGCCCATCCGATTCCGCATCGCCGGGCGCGAAATAGTACTTCTCCTCGAACATCGGATCGTGCGGGATGTGCATCTTGCGGTAGACACCGAGCAGGGAGCCGTCGGCGTCGATCACGGCGGCGGAGTTGCGGTAGATGCCCGGCCCCTGGCGCTCGTACATCGGCACGATCAACACGACCTGCAGTTCCGCAGCGAGCGCGCGCAGCACTTCGGTGGTGGCGCCGGGAATCGGCTCGGCGAAGTTGAAGTACTCCTGCTTGAGCGACTTGCAGAAGTACGGCGCGTTGAAGAGTTCCTTGAGGCAGATGATCTGCGCGCCGCGGCCGGCGGCATCGCGGATGCGCGCGATGGTCGCCGTGAGGGTCTGCGTCTGGTCGCCGGTGACGGCGTCCTGGATGAGCCCGATCGTGACGTGCGTTCTGGGAGTCATGACGCGCGAAATCTAGATGAAAAGTGAGGCCGGTGCGCTATGCACCGGCCTGACTTTGTCGTTCTTCGGTCCCTCCGTCTTCGGTCTTCTCTCCTCTACGGCTTCCCGGCGTTCCCCTTCATCGCGGTGGCGACCGCGCTCCCGAGCTCGGTGTACGAGTCCCCCACGAGTTCCTTGAACTCGTCCATCACGTGCGCGATCCTCCCGTCAGGACCGACGACGAACAGGACGCGCCTGGCCGCGTTGAACAGCGGGTACTTCACGTCGTACAGCTTCACTACCTTTGCGTCGGGATCGCTCGCGAAGTACACCGGGAATCGCGAGTCGCGCGCCCAGTTGAATTGCACGGTGTCGTCATCGGTGCTGATGCCGATCACCGCGACGCCCTTGCCGTTGTTGAAGATCGTGGCGTACTGATCACGGTACGCCTCCATTTGAACCGTTCAGCCTTTTGTCCGCGCCTTTGGAAAGAAGGCGAGCACGACGGTCTGGCCGCGGAAATCGGCGAGGTGGATCGGCTTCGGGAGGAGGCCGTCCTTGGTGGAGCCCTTCAGCGTGAAGTCGGGAGCCATCTCACCGACTTTTGGGCTCTGCGCGCGCAGACGCCCGGCCGCCACCGCGACGAGCGCGGTGACGGCGAGGGCGACGGCTGCGGCGCGCGAAATCACTTTGCACCCGAGGCTTTCTTGACGGCGCTGCCGAGATCGGTGTAGGCGTCGTCGACCATCGGATTGAACGGCTTCGCGGTGTAGGCGATGCGTCCGTCCGGACCGACGACGTACAACAGACGGTTCTCGACCGGTCGCCCCTCGACGTACGCGCCGTAAAGCTTGCCGGCATCACCCTTCATGTCGCTCGCGAACATCATCGGCAGATTCGCCTCTTTCGCCCATGCGGCCGTGGTCGTATCGGCGTCCATGCTGATCCCGATCACCGTGATGCCCTTGCCCCCGTTGAAGAGGGTGGCCCACTGGTCGCGATACGTGGTCATCTGCGCCGTGCAGCCCTTGGTGCGGGCCTTCGGAAAGAAGGCCACGACGACGGTCTGACCCTTCAGCTTGGACAGCGTGATGGGTGCCTTCATAACCCCATCGATGGTGGCGCCGGGGAGGGTGAAATCCGGCGCCATCTCGCCAACCTTCGGCCCGACTTCCGGCTGTGTCGCCGGCACTTGGGCATGGGCCATGGTGACGGACGTAACGAGCGCGGACGCGAGAACTGTCGCGTTTCGATGCAGCATGGAACTACCTCGGTTTGGTGGTGAACGACTCTACAGAAATTTGCGCGTCGCCGTCGTGCACACAACCTTAAATATACCTTTGAAACCCGACGGAGCGTCACAATGGCATCCGACATCGATCAAATACTCGAGAAGCTCGCGAAGGACGTCGAAGCTGCGGTGCACTCACTCTATCGCGGCGAGATGCGGCAGAACACGGCCGAGGCGTCCACCGGACACCTCGTGCAGGACGCTCGCACGAAGGTCGCGGAAGCCCTGGCCGCCGCCGCCGCGGCGGTTTCCGGCGAGCCCGTCCAGCGTCCGATGCCCGTCGCGATGTCACCGCGGCCCAGCGTCTCCGCGCCGGCGCTCGCCGGCGCACAGTTCGGCTGGACAAAGGAAGACTCGGACGCCGTGATGAAGTGCATCAACGCCTGGCTCCCGATAAGCGGCCCGCAGTCGACCGCCCCGGACACGCGGTGCATCGCGCCTGGGAAGATGCTGATTCCCACATGGGGCGAGCGCGAGCGGGCGCGAGAGGCGGTGAAGGCGATTACGCAGTAACGACTCCGGTCATCCGCCGTCTGCCGTCCGAGACGGAACGCTACTTCGCGAGGTTCCGCAGCACGTAGGGCAGGATCCCGCCGTGCTTGAAGTAGTTCAGCTCTTCGGGCGTGTCGATCCTGCTGCGCGCGGTGAACGATTTCACCGTGCCGTCCGCGCCAACGGCCTTCACGGTCAGCACCGCGCGCGGTGCCATCGCGTCGCTCAATCCGTCGATCGTGATCGTCTCGAATCCGGTGAGGCCGAGCGACGTTCGCGTGGCGTCGTCGGTGAACTCGAGCGGAAGCACGCCCATGCCCACGAGGTTCGAACGATGGATGCGCTCGAAGCTCTCCGCGATCACCGCGCGCACGCCGAGCAGCATCGTGCCCTTCGCCGCCCAGTCGCGCGACGAGCCCGTGCCGTATTCCTTGCCGGCGATGACCACGAGCGCCGTCCCGCTCTTGCGAAACGATTCGGATGCTTCGAAGAACGACGTCGGATCCGCGTTCGGTGCCGTGCGCGTCCACCACCCTTCCATGCCCGGCGTGAGCTCGTTCTTCAGCCGGATGTTCGAGAATGTGCCGCGCATCATGACTTCATGGTTGCCGCGGCGCGCGCCGTACGAGTTGAAATCCTTCCTGGTCACGCCCTGTGCGATCAGCCACTGGCCCGCCGGGCTCTTCTCCGCGATCGATCCGGCCGGTGATATATGGTCCGTCGTGATCGAGTCGCCGAACATGCCGAGCACTCGCGCGTTCGTCACTGGCTGCACGCCCGGCGGCGTCATCGTCATCCCCTCGAAGTACGGCGGGTGCTTCACGTAGGTGGACGTGTCGCTCCACGCGAAGCGGTCGCCCTCGGCCACGCTGATCGCGCGCCACTGGTCGCCGCCGTCGAACACGTTCGCGTACTGCTTCTCGAACTGTTCGCGGAGCACGCTCGTCAGAACGGTGTCCGCGACTTCCTTCGGGCTCGGCCAGATGTCGCGCAGGAAGACGGGGCCGTCGGTGCCGACGCCGAGCGGCTCCGTGTCGAGGTCGATGTCCATCCGCCCCGCGATCGCGTACGCGACGACCAGCGGCGGCGACATCAGGTAGTTGAATCGCGTCTGCGGGTTCACGCGGCCCTCGAAGTTGCGGTTCCCCGAGAGCACCGCGGCAACGACGAGCTTGCCGCGGTCGATCGCCTCGGAGATCGTCTGCGGGAGCGGGCCCGAGTTGCCGATGCACGTTGTGCAGCCGTATCCGACGAGATCGAATCCGAGCGCGTCGAGCGCCGGCTGCACGCCGGCCTTCGCGTAGTAGTCGGTCACGACCTTCGAGCCCGGCGCCAGCGACGTCTTCACCCACGGGCGCGTGCGCAATCCTTTCGCGACGGCCTTCTTCGCCAGGAGACCGGCGGCGAGCATGACGCTCGGGTTGCTCGTGTTCGTGCAGCTCGTGATCGCGGCGATCACGATCGCGCCGTGTTTCAGAGTGAACTTCTCGCCGTTGTGTTCGCACGGAATGCCGGGTTCTTCCGTGTGCACGGGCGCCTCGCCTTCCATCACGGCGACGGCCTTGTCCGTCGGAGCGGCTGCCGCGGTTCCTGCCATCTGCGCCGCGAACGCCTCGGCATACATCTTCTTCGACGCCGACAGCGGGATGCGATCTTGCGGGCGTTTCGGCCCTGCGAGGCTCGGCACGACCGTCGCCAGGTCGAGTTCGAGCGTGTCGGAGAAGACCGGGTCGGGCGTCGCGTCCGTGCGGAAGAGCCCCTGCGCCTTGGTGTACGCCTCGACGAGCTTCACCTGGTGCTCGCTGCGTCCGGAGAGGCGCAGGTACTTGAGCGTCTCGTCGTCGCAGGGGAAGAAGCCCATCGTCGCGCCGTACTCGGGGCTCATGTTCGCGATCGTCGCGCGATCGGCGAGCGCGAGCGACGAGAGGCCGCTTCCGTAGTACTCGACGAATTTTCCGACGACTTTCTTCTTGCGAAGCATCTCGGTGCACGTGAGCACGAGATCGGTTGCGGTCGCGCCGGCGGGCAGTTTTCCGTGAAACTTGAATCCGACGACCTCCGGGATGAGCATCGAAACCGGCTGTCCGAGCATCGCCGCTTCTGCTTCGATGCCGCCCACGCCCCACCCGAGCACGGCGAGGCCGTTGATCATCGTGGTGTGCGAGTCCGTCCCGACCAATGAATCGCAGTACGCCGCCTTCTGCCGTCTGCCGTCTGCCGTCTGCCGTCCGCTCTCGTCGCTCTCTGGCGATTCTTCGCCAACGAATACGACCTGGCCGAGGTATTCCAGATTCACCTGATGGCAGATGCCGGTGCCCGGCGGCACCACGCGGAAATTCTCGAACGCCTTCTGTCCCCAGCGCAGGAACTGGTAGCGCTCGAGATTCCGCTCGTACTCGAGGTTGGTGTTGATGAGCAGCGCTGCGTCCGTCCCGTATTCGTCGACCTGCACAGAGTGATCGATCACGAGGTCCACGGGCTGCAGCGGATTGATCTTCGACGGCTTGCCACCGAGTTTCGCGAGCGCGTCGCGCATCGCGGCGAGATCCACCACGCACGGCACGCCGGTGAAGTCCTGCAGCAGCACTCTCGCGGTGCGGAACGCGATCTCCTTGTCGACGCGCGCGCGGACGTTCCAGGTCGCCATCGCGAGCACGTCCGCGGCCTTCACGAACGCGCCGTCTTCGTTTCGCAGGAGATTCTCGAGGAGGATCTTCAGCGAGAACGGGAGCGAGGCGACCGTGTTGCCCGGGACGGCGTTGAGCGCGTCGAGGCGGTAGACGACGTACGATTCGCCGTCGACGGGGAGCGACGCGCGGGACTTGAAGCTGTTTCTGGTTGTCATGGCTCAGGTTCCTGAGGGTATTTCGCGTTGTTCGGTCTTCGGTCTTCGGTCTTCTTATTCCGGCTCGATCTTTCGTTCCATCGTCAGCGTACGGACGTTCCCTTCGACCACCGTCACCTGAATCGCGTCGGTGGGGCACTGGTGGATGAAATCGCCGTCCGCGCGCGACCACTCGAGCGGCGATTCGAGCACACGCGCTTTGTCCTCGGCGTCCATCGCCATGAGATCCGGCGCGAGCGTGACGCAAAGCGTGCAGCCGATGCATTTCTCGCGGATGACCGTGAGTTCGATCGTGCGCCGCGGATAGACGCCGCCGGCGGACGACAGCGCCTCGCCGGCGCGGTCGAGCGCGTCGTGCGCAGCCGCGTACCCCGCGTCGATCATCTTTCGGGTGGAGGCGAAGCTGAACCAGTTATAGTGCCACACCGGTGGACGCACGAGCAGCAGCGGTGGGCCGGCCCACGTCGCGAGCTGCGAGACCTGCAGCGACTTCATCATGGTCTGCGCGGCGCGCATGTAGATCGCCGCGAACCCCTTGTCCTTGATGCGGCGCGCGGTGGCCATGCTCGAACTGCCCACGTCGACGCCGATCACGGCGTCCATGCCCTGCACGGCGATCGCGTTCGGCAGGTTGTCCATCACGCCGCCGTCCACGCAGGTGCGGCCGGCGATCACGCGTGGCGGAAAGAAGCCCGGCAGGGCGCACGACGCGTACACGGCGTCGGCCACCAGGACGTCCTGCAGTCCAGGCAATCCCCAAATGACCTGGGCGCCGCGCTCGAGGTCAACGGTGCTCACGAGCAGCGGAACCTTCAAAGAGCGAAACGTCACCGGCGGCACGATGTCGCGCACCACCGCGTCGAGCGGGCCGGCGAGGTACAGCGACGGCGAGAGCATCCGCTTCGTGACCATGTGCAGGCGGTCGATGCGGAAGAGATCCCGCTTCGTGAGCGCGAGCGCGCGGCGCTCCATCTCGTCCACCGGCATCCCGCTCGCATGCGCCGCCGCGATCAGCGAGCCGATGCTGGTGCCAGCCACCAGCGCGGGACGGATTCCCCGCTCCTCGAAGGCGCGCAGCACCCCGATGTGCGCGAACCCCTTCAGTCCACCGCCTCCGAGGACGAGCGCCAGGCGCTCGGGGAAGGCCGTCTTGACGTGTGTGGCGGGCGGGGTGGCTGCGGGAGACATCAGAACTGCAGTCTAGCCGATTACAGCACCCGCGAACAGCGGGTAATCGGTCGTTGGTTCTTGGTTCTTGGCGATGCCAAGAACCAAGAACCAACGACCAACGACTGATTACCCGCTGTCTATCTACTGCAGGTAGCGGTACAGCCCAATGATGCCGATGACGCCGCCGCCTACCATGATGATCGTTCCGGATGTTCCGCCGACGATGGCGCCGACGATCAGCACGGCGCCCCCCACGATCATCAACGCAACGTTGCTACCCACTTTTTCGCGACGCGGTGGCGCGAACGGCACGGGGCCGCTCGGTGACAGCTGGCGGACACCCACGCTCGCCTTGTCGGCGAGCGGAGCGAGCGACGTCGTCTGCTCGGCGGCTGGTGCGGCGACCGGCGCCTGCGTCGCCGCCGGCGCGGCAATGGCGGGAGCCTGCGGATCGCTGACGGTGGCGTTCTGCGCGGCGCCCTGCGCGGCGAGCGTGCCGGCGGCGGCGAACAGCACGGCGACAGCGGTGATGAAGCGGCGTGAAATAGTCATCTGGATTCTCCTGGTTGTCGTGTCCGAACCCTCTGTTCTATACAACCAACGTACCGGCACGATACCTTGTCGTCTCTCGCCAGAATGGACTAGTCCGATTGAGTGACGATCCCCTCCTCGCCTTCCGCGGGGAGTTCCCGATACTCGAGCACGCCACGTACCTCGTGTCGAACTCGCTCGGCGCGATGCCGCGCTCGGTCCCGGCACGGCTCGCGGAGTATGCTGAGCAGTGGGCGTCGCTTGGCGTGCGCGCCTGGGCCAAGGGGTGGTGGGAAATGCCGCTCGCCCTCGGCGACGAAATCGCGCCGCTCATCGGCGCCGCGCCGGGCACCGTCGCGATGGTGCCGACTGTCACATTCGCGCAGGCGGTGGTCCTCTCCTCCCTGACATTTTCGCCGCACCGCGACACGATCGTGATGAGCGCGCTCGATTTTCCGAGCGTGCGCTACATGTACGACGAGCTCGCGCCGAAGCTCGGCGCGCGCGTGGTCGTCGTGCCGAGCGACGACGGCATCTCGATCGACGAGCAGCGGCTCTGCGCCGCGATCGATGAACGCACGGCGCTGGTGGCCATTTCGCACGTGCTCTTCAAGTCCGCGTACATCGTGGATGCCGCGCGCATTGCCGCGCACGCCCACCGCATGGGCGCGCTCGTCTCGCTCGACGCGTACCACTCCGTGGGCGTGGTACCGGTGGACGTGCAGGCGATCGGCGCGGACTTCCTCACCGGCGGAGTGCTGAAGTGGCTGTGCGGCGGACCGGGCGGATGCTTCCTCTACGCGTCGCCGGACATGTCGGCGCATCACGCGCCCGCGCTCACGGGATGGCAGGCGCACGCGCATCCGTTCGCGTTCGAGGGCGACATGGAGTACGCCGCCGGCGCGGCGCGCTGGCTCGGCGGCACGCCCGTGATCCCGGCGCTCTACGCCAACGCCGAGGGCCCGCGGATCGTGAAGCGCGCCGGGATCGCCGCCATTCGCGCGAAGTCGATGCGGCAGACCGCGCGTCTCGTGGAGCTCGCCGGCGTTCACGGCTATCCTGTGAGCGCGCCCCGTGACCCTTCGCGGCGCGGCGGCACCGTGGCGTTCGACGTGCCGCACGGCGCGGAGGTGGCGCAGGCATTGCTCGCGCGCGACGTGATCATCGATTACCGCCCTGGCGCGGGCATTCGCGTCGCGCCGCACTTCTATACGACGGACGACGAAGTCGAGCGCGCCGTCGCCGAGACCGCGGCCATCCTCGAATCCGGTGCCTGGAAGCAGTTCGAAGGTTCACGGCCGACGGTGACGTAGCGCGGATCGCGGTTGCACCTGCATCTTTCGAAGGCTACTTTCGCCTCGACTCCCACCACCATCCGAATGCCGACCTCTCCGCAGAAGCTCCGCAAGCAATACGTCAACACCGAGTATCCCAACGTCGTGCTTCGCTTCGAGGACGGTCACGAGATCGTCGTGAAGCGCGGTGTCGGCAAGACGTTCGACATCTTCGCCGGCGAGACCGTGCGCGTGCTCGCGGTGTACGACCCCGACGCACGTGAGCGCGAACTGGTGATGACGAAGAAGGCGGAGGAGTTCGACAACGCCTAGCGGGTTGCTGAAGGCCGTCCATCTCCATCCCGAGGTCGCCGCGGCCCTGCGTGACGGGCGCGCGGTGGTGGCGCTCGAAAGCTCGGTCCTCGCCCAGGGACTGCCCGAACCATCGAATCGCGAAGCCGACCGTCGCATGCGCGCCGCGATTCGCGCCCGCGGCGCCGTTCCGGCCATCACGGCCGTCGTTCGTGGCGTCCCGGCGGCAGGGCTCGATGATGCCGACCTCGAGCGGTTTCTCGCGCGCTCCGGAATTGCGAAGGTTTCCGCGCGCGACATTCCGTGGTCGATGGTGCGCGGCTCCGATGGCGCCACCACGGTCGCGGCGGCGCTCTGTCTCTGCGGCCGGGCCGGCCTTCCGGTGCTCGCTACCGGCGGCATCGGCGGCGTGCATCGTGTGTCTCCCGGTGTGGCCTTCGACGAATCGGCCGACCTGCTCGAACTCTCGCGGTCGAGCGTCGTCACCGTCTGTGCCGGCGCGAAATCCATTCTCGACCTGCGCGCCACGGTCGAACGCCTCGAGACGCTCGGTGTAACGGTCGTCGGGTTCCGCACGGACGAGTTTCCCGGGTTCTTCACGGCTCACACGGGTCTGCCCGTGAGTGCCGTCGCCGACTCGGCTGGCGACATCGCGGCCGCCTTTCTCGCCAATCGCGCGCTCGGCCGGCCCGGCGCGCTGCTGGTGGTGCAGCCTCCGCCCGCGGCAATGGCTCTCGACACCCGCCTCGTGGAAGAGGCGGTCTCGCAGGCGCTCGCGGCGGCCTCGTCGGCCGGAATCTCCGGTGCCCGCCTGACCCCATTCCTGCTCACCGAGGTGGAGCGCGCGACCGGCGGCCGCTCGCTGGCCGCCAATATCGCCATGCTCGAAGCCAATGCCGCCCTGGCCGCCGAAATTGCCGTGGCGTTGACGGATTCCCGCTGATATCGTTCCGGAAACGTCCCCGAGCTGGAGGTCACCCGAGCGATGCCCTCTCCGTTCCTGAGTTCCGAGGAGTACGACGAACGCGCTCACCAGCTCTACAACGAGGGCAACTACGACGACGCTCTCGCCACGCTGCGTGAAGGGCTCGGCCTGTATCCCAACGCGACGGAACTGCACGTCGGCGTCGGCTATGCGAGGGTCGCCAGGGACGAATTCGCGTGGGCGCGCCGCAGCTTCGAGGAAGCGCTCGTCCTCGACCCCGATCACGAAGACGCGCTCGCGGGCCTTGGCGAGACGCTCCTGAAATTCGGCCAGACGTCCGGTGCGCTGAAGTCTTTTCACCGGATCCTCGAGCTCGGCTATCAGGACGACATCGAGCTCATGCTCCAGGTCGGCCGCGCGCTCTTCCGCGACGGCCTCATGGACGAGGCAAAAGAGTACTTCGACACGGCCGTCCAGCAGGTGCCCGACAACGCCGAGGCGGTGGCGATGGTCGGCTACACCGAGCACCGGCTTGGCCGCGACGACGCCGCGATCGCGACGCTGCGCCGCGCGCTGCAGCTCGATCCCGAGTACGTCGAAGCGCGCATCTATCTCGGCAACGTTCTGTACGACCGCGGCGAATACGAGGCGACGCTCTATCACCTCGACCGCACGAGCCCCGACGACCACTGGGACGAACTCGGCATCTGGCGCCTCATCGAGCTGAAGAAGAGCACGTACCGGCTCGCCGACGACGATCCGGTGCTGCGGCCGTGGGACGACCGCCTCAACGAACTCGCGGGCGAGCCCGATACCATCGACGAGATGCTCGGCGAAATCGAGCAGGCGGTGAACGGCGACGCCGAGCAGGAGGCCAAGGGTCAGCTCGAACTCTTCGGTGCGCTGCTGGCGGACCTGAGCGAGCAGAAGCAGGCCGAGGCGGCACACCAGGTGACCGGCCGCGACGGACGAAGCTACGAAGGGACGTGGGACGAAATCGTCGCCCAGATGCGGGACGCCTGCGCGCAGCCGGCGAAGTCGGTACAGGACTTCATGCAGAGCGAAGCCCGCCGGGGCCTCTCGCTCACGGGTATACTCATCTCCACCGCCGACGCGGAAAGCTTCGTGCGCGGGAGTGCGGACGCCGGCCTGCTGCGCATTCTGCTCTGATCCGCTTCATCGACAACTGATTTCACCCTCGACCCGAGGACGGGGCCCTGATCGCATTGCGTGGCGTGTCCAAGACGTACCGTTCGCTGCTGGGGCGCGAGGTGCGTGCGGTGGAGGACGTGACGCTCGACGTCGCGCCGGGTGAGGTGCTCGGCATCGCCGGCCCGAACGGGGCGGGCAAGAGCACGATCATCTCGCTGCTGCTCGGATTCCTCCGGCCGACGAGCGGCACGCTCTCGATCGACGGCATGGAGCCGCGTGCCTTCGTCGAGAAGTTCGGCGTCGCGTACGTGCCCGAACTGATGGCGCTTCCCACGCACTGGACCACGGAGGGCGCGCTGCGGCGGCTCGCGGTGCTCGCGGGTGTGCCCGGGGAACGGCTCACGGCCGAAGTGGACCGCGTGATCGAGGCGCTCGCGATCGGCGAACATCGCAAGAAACGCCTCAAGACGCTTTCGAAGGGAAACTTCCAGCGCGTGGGCCTCGCGCAGGCGCTGCTGATGGAAACGCGCGTGGTGATCTTCGACGAGCCCACGCACGGGCTCGATCCGGTATGGACGCTGAAGTTCCGCGAAATCGTCGCATCGCTGAAGCGCGCCGATCGCGCGATCATCATCGCGTCGCACAATCTCGACGAGCTCGAGCGGCTCACGGATCGCGTGGCGATCATCGACCGCGGCCGCATCCAGCGCGTGGTGACGATGAGCGGCGCGTCGGTGACCGCGCTCATGGCGTATCGTGTCCGCGTCGTGGCGGGCGGCGATGCGCTCGTCGCGTGTTTTCCAGGCTCGGTGCTCGGCGCGAACGGCGATCTCGAGATTCCTCCCGTCGATGTGCCGACGCTCAACGCCGGGCTGGCGGCGGCCATCGGAACGGGCGCGCTGATCTCGGCGGTGATCCCGCGCGAAAGCGCGCTCGAACAGGCGTTCCACGCGTCGGTCGGGGCGGGACCGCAGTGAACACGCGCCTGCTGCGGTACGCGCGGTTTCAGGTGCCTGATTTCCTGCTGCAGCGCCTCGCATTGCCGCTGGTCCTGCTCACGTTCGCGGCCGGGCTGCCGACGTACCTGATGACCAAGAACACGACCCCCGGCTTCATGCAGTCGCCGCAGGGGATCCTTCTCGCGAAGCAGATGTTCGCGCAGGCGATCACGCTCTACCTGCCGCTCGGCGCGTTCGTCGGCGCCGTCGGCGTGATTTCGGCGGACCGCCAGCAGGGCTACTTCCGGTTCCTGTTCTCGAAGCCGGTAAACGTCCTCGCGTACTACGCGCAGACGTACCTGCTGCACGCGATGGTGTTCGTCGCGGTGTTCGGCCTGATCGTCTGGGGATTCAGCTCGTACACGATTCACTTCTCCGTGCACCGCTCGATGGAGGCCGCGGCGCTCACGTTCGTCCTGATCGGCGGGCTCGGACTGCTCCTGGGAGCGCTCACGAGGTACGATGGCGCCGGGCTCATCGCGTTCTACGTCCTGGCGCTGATCCTGCAGCAGCTGGTGGCTGCGCCGAACGGGCTGAAGAACGGCGGACTCCCCGGGTGGCTGGTGGTCATCGCGAAGGGGCTGCCTCCGGTCATGAAGCTCGACGTGCTGCGCAACCATCTGTACGCCGGCGAGGCGCTCGACGTGGCGCAGCTCTGGCACGTACTCGGTTACGGAAGCGGCGCCGCGCTCCTCGGGTTCGTGCTGCTGCGCCGGCTCCCGCTCGCCCGATGAGTGCGGCTCGAAGCTTGTTCCTGACGCCGTCGCGGCTCGTCGTGCACACGCGATACGTGCTGCAGGATTACCTGCTGCTGCGCGCCGCGCTGCCGGTGGCGCTCATATCGTTCTTCGCCTGGATGATCGCGCGTCAGACGCTGAGGTTCGCCGGGCCCAAGCAGTGGGCCGATCCCCGCTTTCTCGCAGGGATACATTCGGCGTACGGAAGCTTCTCCGCGGTCTTGCTGTACTTCACCATGTTCCTCGCCGTGATCGCGGTCATGACGGTTGATCGCACCACGGGCTACTACCGGTTCTTCTTCTCGAAGCCGGTCAACGTCGTCTCGTACTACCTGCACACGTTCTGCGTGCACGGCGCGGCGGTCTGCGTTCTCCTCGCTCTCCTCGCGCTCGCGTGGGGAACGTGGCTGCCGCATGAATCGCTGCATCGCGCGTCGTATGTGGGCATGATCGCGTTTGCGCTCATCGGGGGTCTCGGCTTCGGCTTCGGAGCCCTCACGAATGCCGACGCGGCGCTCACGCCGCTCTCCTTCATATTCGCGATCTCGGCGCAATTCACCCTGGTCGACTACACGGCGCCGCCGCGGTGGCTCGTGATTGCGGCGAAGGTCCTTCCACCCGCCGCCGACTTCGAGAAGACGCGCCACCTGCTGAGCGACGCGCATCCGTTCTTGGGCGCCCCGCTCGGGCACGTGCTCGCGTACGGCGCCGGAGGATGGATTCTCGGCCTGATATTCCTCCGCCGGCGCCCGCTCGCGCGATGACCAGGTTGGTTCAGGTACCGTACGCGGGGTTGCTCGACTCCGTGCTCCCGCCGGAATCGGTGGTACGCACGACGCTCGCCAACGGGCTGCGCCTGCTCGTGCGGCGCGACACGAGCGCGCCGGTCGTCGCGATCGTCACCTACGTCGGAGCCGGCTATTTCGACGAGACCGACGACGAGATCGGCATCGCGCACGTGCTCGAGCACATGTACTTCAAGGGCACGCCCACCCGCGGCCCGGGTGAGATAGCGCGCGACACGAAGGCGAGCGGCGGCTATCTCAATGCCGGCACGATCTATGACCACACGTACTACTACACGGTGCTGCCATCGAGCGGGTTCGCGGCAGGGCTGGCGATCCAGGCCGACGCGTACGCGAACTCGCTGATCGACGGCGGCGAACTGTCCCGCGAACTCGAAGTCATCATCGAAGAGGCCAAGCGCAAGACCGACAGCGCCGGCGCGCTTGCCACCGAAACACTTTTCGAGCTGCTGCACGACAGGCATCGCATCCGGCGCTGGCGCATCGGTCACGAGGCGGGGCTGCGCACCTTCACGCGCGAGATGGTCGACGGGTTCTACCGCCGGTTCTATCGTCCCTCGAACACCGTCGTCGCGATCGTCGGCGACGTCGATCCGGCAGAGGCGCGCGCGCTCGTCGAGCGGCACTATGGCTCGATTCCGGGCGGGACCGTCCATCGCGTGCCGGGTCCCGCGGAACCGCCGCACGTCGATCCGTCGTTCCGCTACTCCGAGTTTGCGGGCGACATCCAGCAGGCGGAGCTCGTCTTCGGCTGGCGCAGCCCGGCACTGCTGCACGACGACACGCCGCCGCTCGACCTGCTCGCGGCCGTGCTCGGGTCCGGCCGCGCCTCGCGCCTGTACCGCGCGGTGCGCGAGCGTCGTCTCGCGTCGTCGATCGTGGCGTACGACTACACTCCCGGCGAGATCGGCGTGTTCGTCGTGCACGCGACCGCGCGGCCCGAGCGCGGACGAAGTGCCGCGCACGCCGCGTGGGATCAGATCCGGCGCGCGCGCGACGGCGAAATCACCTCTGCCGAGGTCGAGCGCGCCCGGCGCGTGCTCGAGGCCCAGTGGCTCCGCCGGTTCGAGTCCATGGGAGGGCAGGCGAACCACCTCGCGAGCTGGGAGCTCGCCGGCAACTGGATGCTCGGCGGCGCGTACCTCAATCGCCTGCTGACGTCCGATGCCGACCGCCTGACGGACGTGGCGCGCCGCTGGCTCGCGCCGGAGCGCGCCGGGCTCGTCGCGTATCGTCCCTCGGGCGCGCCGCCGTTCGCGACGAACGCGGCAGAGATGCGCGACGCCCTGGAAGGCGAGCGCCTCGAGCCTCTTTCTCCGCTCACGCACCCGGTCCCGCCGACGCCCGTCCATGGTTCGCGGGCGTGGGTCTTCGAGCGCGAGGAGGCCGAGGTGCGCGTGTTCCGCATGTCCGGGGGCGTTCCCGTGCTGGTGCACCGCCGTCCCGGCGCGCTCGTGCACCTGGGATGGTTCGTGCGCGGCGGCGCGGTGCACGAGGCCGCGAACGCGACCGGTCTGACATCGCTCATGACGCGTGTGTCGCTCAAGGGAACGGAGCGCCGCAGCGCGCAGCGCATCGCCGAGGACGCGGAGTTTCTGGGTGGCGTGCTGTCGACCGCTGCCGCCGCCGACGGATTCCAGTGGACGATCTCGGTGCCGAGGCGCCGTCTCGACGAGGCCGCCGAGCTGCTCGCCGACGTCGTGCAGCGCCCGTCGTTCAGCGAGGAAGGGCTCGAATCCGAGCGCGCCGTCGCGCTCGCGAGCCTCGCGGCGTTGCGTGACGACATGTATCGCTGGCCGCTCCGCCTCGCGACGCAAGCGGCGTGGGGTTCGCATCCATACGGCCGGTCGGTGCTCGGCACGGAGGAATCGCTCGCGGCGATGGATTCCGCTGCGCTGCGCCGCTGGCACGCAAAGGTGGCCGTCGAGGCGCCGGGCGTTCTGGTGTGCGTCGGCGACGTCGGGCCGGACGAGGGCGCATCGCTCGCGACGCGCTTCTTCAGCGGACTGCGCGCCGCCGACGGTGAAGCCGTGCCGGCACCCGCTTGGCCGACCGGCGTCCTGCAGAACGAAGACCGGCGCGACAAGGCGCAGAGCGCGCTCGCCATGCTGTTCGAGGGTCCGGCTCGCGATGACGACGCGCGCTTCACCGCCGGCATGATCGCGGGCGTCGCGAGCGGGCTCGGCGGGCGTTTCTTCGATGAGCTGCGCGATCGCCAGTCGCTCGCGTACACAGTCATGGCGGCACCGCTCGTGCGTCACCGCGCGGGGGCGTTCAGCGCCTACATCGCCATGTCGCCCGAAAAGGAAGAGGCGGCCCGCAGCGGCCTGCTCCGCGAGTTCGCCCGCCTGCGCGAGTCGCCCGTCACGGAGCGCGAACTCACGCAGGCCAAGACGTACGCGCTCGGCACATGGGCGATCCGTCGGGAGAGCGCGGCGGCCGTGATGGGCGACATCGCCGACGCGTGGCTGTTCGGCCGGTCGCTCTCCGAACTTACGGAGTATGAGTCTCGAGTTCGCGCGGTGTCAGCGGCGCAGATGCTCCAGCTGGCGCGTGCTTATTTCGATCCGGAGCGACGCGTGGAAGGAATCGTGCGCGCGATTCGGTGATGAGAATCGAGTTCCGAGACGGTTGCGGGATGCGGGATTTCCAGCAATTGCAGGGTGCAGGTGAGGAATGCTCCCGAATTGCAGGTTGCAGGTGAGGAATGCGGGATGCGGGGTAAGATGAGAGTGGCGAGTTTGGATACGGGATGCGGGGAAAGGCTTGTGTTTTGAGGCCATCAGGGTTGCATCGTTGACGCATGACCAACTCTTCGGTGCAAGCTTTCAGCGAGTGGGAGAAGGGCGCGGACAAATCGCGCGTCGGTGATCCGCTTTGGAGTGTGCAAGCCTATCGACTCAGTCTCTTTGCGATCGAGAGCCATACCTTCGATCGGCGCATCAACGCACAGTTCGGTATGGCTGCCGCCCTCGACCAACTCACGCGGGCAATCGGATCCATCTCCGCGAACCTCGCGGAGGGCTACTCTCGTTCGTCGGTAGCGGATCGCACGCGATTCTACGGGTACGCCCTCGGATCGACTCGCGAGGCCATCGCGTGGTACGACACGCTGCAGTTTGAGTTGGGTGACGTCGCCGCAGAGCGTCAGTGCACGCTGATTCAGATTCGCCGACTGCTCCTGACCATGCTCAAGAGGACGCGCCCGGACGGTCCCGCGCACTCGATGCGCGACTTTCCGAAGCGAACGCCCGACTCTGACAGCTGAACGCCGCGTCTCGCTTCTTCCCGCATCCCGCATCCGATCTCACTTCTCATCACTTACCCCAGTACCCGCATTCCTCACCTGCAACCTGCAATTTCGGGAGATTCCGAATCCCCCTAACGACTCTTCGCTGGTAGGTACCCTAGCGCGCGATTCAGCCAGCGGCACATGGGCACCAGCCGCGCGAAATCTTTCATCGCCTTGTCCGCAAGCTTCGGCGAGAGCATGTCGGCATCGCTGTACATGCGGTGCATCGTGAACGAATTGAATCGCAGCCAGCGTTCCGCCGGATGTCCCTCCTCGAACCCGCGCGGCAGCCGCTTGAGCAGGACTCCATCCTCGTCGTCCACGAGGCCGCCGAATCGCTTCAACACCGCGGGCGCCGTGACCGCGCGCTTCCATCCGGCGAGATCCTCACTGAAGTGCTCGCGAACCTTCGCGAGCGAGGGACGCGGCGGCATCCAGAGCCCCGCCGCGACCAGCGACGCGTTCGGTTCGAGGTGAACGTAGAATCCCGCGCCGCCGTCGATCTCCCTGGCCACGCCGCGGCCCGGCGCGCGATGATAGATCCAGAGCGCCACGTGCGCCTTGTACGGCGACTTGTCGTTCGAGAAGCGCACGTCGCGGTAGATCCTGAACATCGAGCGCTTCGGGTCGCCGACGAACTCCGGCGCGAGACCGGCAAAGCGCACGTCGAGTTCCTCGATGAGCGCCTTCATCGGATCGGAGACCTCGCGCACGAACTCCTCGCGCCGCGCCTCGAACCACTCGCGGCGGTTGTTCTTCTTCAGTCCGCGCAGGTACGCGAGCGCCTCGGGTCTGAATCCGCGGAACGATTGCATCGTGATCGGGAGGGATTAGCGTTTTCTTCGGTCTTCGGTCTCAGCCCCGGTCGAACCGTCCGCTCCGCGCTTCGCCCGCGCCGAGCTTCCGTGTGAATACGTCAACCGCCTTCTGCGGATCGCGTCCGGCGGGCACGAGCAGGTCGAGCAGCAGTGTCTCGCGCGCGGGAATCGTGTGCACGATGACGTGGCCGAGGTCGAGCAGCAGGAGCACGGCGAGTCCGTCGCGCGGAAGCTCGCGCACCATCGGCGGTTCGGCGGTGGAGAGGCCCGCGGCGCCCGCCGCGGAAAGGAGCAATCCCGAGAGTGCGGCGCCGTCCCGGAGGATCGGCGACGTCACGCCGCGAAAATCCGCGGTGCGGTGCACGAGCGGCGGCGGCCCATGCGCCTCGACGGCCATCGGCTCAGCGCGCCGGCGGCGGCGTGGCGCCGGCGGGCCGCCGCGCAGGCTGCTGGAACACGCGCGTGAGCGAGCGCGCCCCGGTCGGGCCGACGGAACGAACCGCCGCGATGGCGTCGTCGAGTTCCTCGTCCAGCCGGAACGAGGTGCCCTGCACGGGAATGACGCGAACGTACGTCGGCTGCGCCGTCGAGCGCACGAGCACCTCGTACGACGCCGCGCCCGGAACGGCCGGCCACGTGAGGTCCCAGTCCTGCCCGCCGCTCACGGTGTCCCGGCGCTGCCGCGCGCTGTCGGGCGGCGCCGGCGCGGCGGCAAGCGCGGCGACCGTGGCGAGGTTGAGCCTGGCGATATTGGCCGCGTATCCGAAGTTCACGAACTTGAATTCGTCGGTCGGGAGGTGCTGCCGCTTGTAGTTCTCGAGGCGCTCGGTGAATCGCAGCGCGGGCGCGCCGATCCGCTGGAACGGCCCGTGATCGCCGCCGCGTCCGAGACGGTCGAGACGGAAGGTCGGCCTGACCTCGAACTTCGGGAGGTAGACCTGGCCGAGGCCCCACACGTACCGCGCCAGTTCGCCGCTCAGGCCCGGCACGGAATCCACCGCGTAGATGCGCACGCTCGTCGAGTCCGTCTTTCCGTTCTCCGCGACCACATTCCCGATGATGTCGTCGGTCATTCCGGCGACGATCGTCAACCCTGCGTCCTTGAGGCGCTGCGCGAGGTGCGCGGATCCGAGCGTACCCTGTTCCTCGGCGGCATAGAGCGCAAAGACGATCGTTGCGTCGAGCCCCTTCGGATACCGCTTCGACATCACGCGGGCGAGCTCCATCACCGCCGACGTTCCGCTCCCGTCATCGTCCGCGCCGGGAGCGGTGGAGGTCGAATCGTTGGTGCTGGTCCTGCATACGCACGAGTCGTAGTGCCCGCCCATCACGATCACGCGCGTGGTGTCGCGCCCGGGCAGCCACGCGAGCACGTTCACGACGTTCATCGTCACGCGCTGCGGATGTCGCGCGTTCACGATCATCGCGGGGTCGTACTCGACGCGCAGGCAGCCGCTGCACTCGCGGCTGTACGCGCGAAGCTCGCGATAGAGATACCGCCGCGCCGCGCCGATGCCGCGCGATTCGGAGGCCGTGTCGCTCATCGTGTTCCGCGTGCCGAACGAAACGAGCGCGGAGTCGGTCTGGCGAATGCGCGCCGGCGAGACCTCGGCGAGCGCGGCGGACAGCGCGGCATCGCGCTTGAGGCCGATGCTGACGTCCGGCGCTTTTTGCGCGGATACCGGCGCGATCGCGGCCCACGCCATGGCGAACGCGAGAACCCTGCCTGTCATCTGCCGTCCGCCGTCTGTCATCTGTCGTCTTCTAAAACATGCTCATCGCGAGGAACGATCGCAGCGAGTCGTTGGTCGAGCGCAGCCGCATGGAGAGCACGTGCACGCAGCTCCAGAGGACCTTGTAGGCGAGCTCGCGATTGAAGTCGAGCAGGAGCTCGAAGTCCGAGCGCGCGATCGTGAGGACCTTGGTGCCGCCGTTCGAGATGGCGTCGGTCGAGCGCTCGCTGCGGTCGAACACCGACATCTCGCCGAACAGCGCGCCGGGCTTGAGCACGGCGAGCGCTTCCTCGCCGCTGCCGGGAATCGTGCGGCTGATGCGCACTTCGCCCTCGACGATCAGGAAGAGCCGGTTCCCCGGCTCGCCCTCCCGGAACACGTATTCGCCCGACACGAACTCCTGGTTGCGGCAGACTTCCGCAACGCGCGCGAGCTCGCCGTCGTCGAGATCCTTGAAGATGGCGACCTTCCGCAGCAGGTCGATCACGTTCGCCATGGGAACCGTTCGGTCGAAGGAATTGGTGCGTCTCGCGAAGCTAGATGGCACCGTGCGCGCTGGCAAGCACCGGAGGCTCCGTTAGCTTACGGCCATATGAAGCGCGAAACGCTGGCGACCCTGCCGAACCTGATCTCGCTCTCTCGGCTGGGCCTCGCCGCCGCCTTCGTGGTGCTCAAGGGGACGAACGCGCGGCTGCTCGTCATCGCCGCGGCGGGCGCGACCGATTTTCTCGACGGTTATCTCGCGCGCCGGGGCGGCAGCGCCTCGAAGTGGGGCGCGCTCATCGACCCGATCGCCGACCGGTTCTTCGTCTTCGCCGCCGTCTGCGCGCTGCTGTTCGACGACATGATCGGCACCTGGCAGTACGCGATCCTGATTTCGCGCGACTTCATGACGGCAATCGGGTTTCTCACCGCGCGCGTCATTCCATGGCTGCGCAGTGTGCGCTTCAAGTCGCGCATGAGCGGCAAGGTGGTGACGGTGTTCCAGCTCGCCACACTCGTGCTGGTCTTCGTCATGCCGGATCTCGTGAACCCCGCGCTTTGGTTCGTGGGAATTGCGTCGCTCTATTCGATCGGAGACTACACGCTCGCGCTCTGGCATGCACGCTCACGCGCGTAGCGACGGCATTCGCCGGGCCATGCGTCTGACGGTGTGCACTGCGGCATTCCTTGCGGCACCGGCTCCCGCGCTCGCGCAGCCGGATGCGTTCAAGACGGCCGTGCAGTTCGAGGCGCGCCTCGATGCACTCGGCGGCCCGCCCGCCGGAGCACAGGTGGGCGTCGGCCTGAATGTCGCCGCGGGCTACTACCTCAGGATCGGCGCGGACGCGGCGGCCGGCGCGTCGTCACGCGACGGCGCCGCGGTCGCGAGCGGACGCGTCGACGTCGTGACGCGATACCTGCTGGATCCTTTCCATGAGTTCCGGTGGGGTCCGTACGCGGGCGGGGGAGTCACCGCGCAGTGGGACCGGCGCGCGAACTGGCGGGGGAACCTGTTGCTGCTCGTCGGCGTCGAGGGGCCCGCCCGTGCGGGTTGGCGCACGTCGGTGGAACTCGGGCTGGGCGGAGGCGCGCGGCTCGGTGTGGTGCTCCGCCGCGCGCGCTCGAACGGTCGCTAGCGCCGACGTGGCGCGTAGCCTCCAGCCAGCTAAGCGCTGACTGCCTGCTGCGCCGTCTTCGCCGGCTGCGCGAACCGCTCACCCAGCGTCCGCAGGTCCGCGAGTTCCACCGCTGAGAGCTCGTGGTAGCGCTCCGCCATGTAGGCGAGCGTCTCGTCGAACCATTCCTTCTGGTGATCGGGGTGCGAGCCAGCGACCTCGCATCGCATGATATGCTGGAACAGTTCGTCGCGCGCCTGGTCGAACGGCTTGGGTTTAACCGCGACTCGGCGGGGCTTCGTCTTCTTAATATTCATTTATTCGCGTTTGAGGGTGAAGCACGTCACTGAAAGCTAAACGGTCGATGCGGCGGTTCCTATGGGTCACCGGTGCCTCACCGGTGCCTCACCGGTGCCTCACCGGTGCCTCACCGGTGCCTCACCGGTGGGTCAACCGGCCTGCGTCTCGGGGCCGATCCACTCTCGCAGCAGCGCCGCGAGCGCGGCCGGTGCATCCTCGGGCACGAGCCTCGCCACTCCGGCCATCCGGCGGTGCTCCGCGCGCGGAAGCCGCGAGGCAAGCATCGCCGGGACGTCCGGCGCTACCCACGAATCGGCGTCGCCTCGCACCACCAGCACGGGCGCGGCGATCTTCTCCCACGATACGTCCGCCAGCGCCTGATCGTTGATCGCGCGCTCGACCCGCATCAGGTGCCGCACGCCATCGCGGCCGACGAACGGCGCGGCGTATCGCCCCACCAGCGCCGGCGGCATCGCCTCGGGGCGAGCCACGCTCTTCTCCAGTATCGGCCCGAGCAGCGTCGCCGCGCCGAGCATACCGCGCGAGGCGTCGAGGAGGTGGCGCGCGGCGAGCCGCTTGAGCTCGCCGAAGTCGTCGCCCCGGAGCGCGGATGGGTCGCTGGGATTGACGAGCACCATCGAGCGCACGCGCGCCGGGCGGCGCGCCGCCAGCGCAAGCGCCACGGCGCAGCCGAGATCCACCGCGACGACGTCGGCCCGGGCCACGCGCAGCACCGTGAGCGCGCGATCGAGATAGTCGGCCTGCGCGCCGACCCCGTAATCCGCCTCGAGCGACCGGTCCGACTCGCCCCACCCGAACAGGTCCGCCGCGAACGCCGTGACGCGGCCGAGCGGCAGGGCAGGCGCGACGTTGCGCCAGAGAAATCCCGAAGTGCCGAACCCGTGCAGGAGCACCACGGGCCGGTCTCCGAATCCGTATCGCTCGACGTGAACCGCGCCCGGTCCGATCGGAATCCGCACGCGTGCAACCTGTCCTCGTGTGCAGTGTACCGCTAGTTTCCAGCGAACGAGAAACTCCCAGAAACGCGCCGGCGAAAGCCCACCCCGTACGCGGCGCACGATCATCGAGAGGAACGCCCATGGCGAAAAAGCCCGTTAAGAAGGTCAACAACAGACAGTTCGCCGGCGCGCTCGTCGCCGTGGCGCTCGTCGGCGTCGCCGCGCTGGGTTACGTGCTCACGCATCGCGGCCCGACGGTGATCATCGTCGACCCGAAGATCCCGGCCGGCGCCGCCGAAGGCCACCTCATGGGCAACCCGAACGCGCCGGTGCAGGTGCTCGAGTTCGGCGACTTCGAGTGCCCCGGCTGCGGCACCTTCGCGACGCTCACCGAGCCCGACGTTCGCTCGCGGCTCATCAACACCGGCGTCGTGGGCTTCCGCTTCTACGATTTTCCGCTCACGCAGCACAAGAACACGTTCACCGCGCACCTCGCCGCGGCGTGTGCCGACGATCAGCAGAAGTTCTGGGAGATGCACGATCGCATCTACGCGGGCCAGGACGAGTGGAGCGACCTGGTCTCGCCCAGCATGACGAACCCCCTGTCGATCTTCAGGCGATACGCGAAAGAACTCGGCCTCGACGTGAAGTCGTGGGAGAGCTGCGTCACCACGCAGAAGTACACGGCGAAGATCATGGGCAACCAGGCCGAGGGCGTGCGCCGCAACGTGCAGACGACCCCCACGCTCATCATCGGCAACAAGCAGGTGAACGGCGTGACGTACGATCAGTTCAAACAGCTCGTCGACGACGCCCTCGCCGACATCAAGAAGTCGACGCCAGATTCCGCCAGGAAGCCCGCCGCGGGAAAGAAGGGCGCGGCGAAGTGACGCGCCGCATGACCATCGCCGTGCTGTCGCTGGTCGGCGTTTTTCTCGCGACGTACCTCACGCTCTACAAGCTCGGGTACGTCGAGGCGCTGGCCTGCGGCACAGGCAGCTGCGAGGTCGTGCAGGCGAGCCGATGGTCGAGGCTCTGGGGTCAGCCGGTCGCGCTCTGGGGCGCGGGTTTCTACTTCGCGATGTTTGCGCTGTCGCTCGCGGGCTCGGTCGGCCGGCTCGCCGGGTCGAGGCTGGTCGGCATCGGCCTGGCGCTGATGAGCGCATGCGGCGTGCTGTTCTCAGGATGGCTGACGTTCGTGGAGATCGCCTGGCTGCACGCGATCTGCCGCTACTGCGTGGCCAGCGCGGGGATCGTGGTCGTGCTGTTCATCCTGAGTGTCGTTGACTTGAAGAGCGATGAGCGGCGGGTGAGGGGCGATCTGGAAAAGAGCGACGAGTGAGCGGCGAGGAGACGGTCACCTCGCCCCTCACCCGTCGCTCTTCACCAAGTCGCCCCTCACCCGTCGCTCTTCACCAAGTCGCCCCTCACCCGTCGCTCGTCCCTGTTTTCAAGCTCTCCGCGGCAGCTTCGACCGATCCGACGCATCCGCCAGCCTGAGCCGCGGACGCATTTCGTCCGGTACCGGCTCCGTCACGCGCTTCGCCGGGAGCAGGTCCTGCCCCAGCACCACGAGCACGCGCGTGACGATGATGCTCGCGAGTGGCTCCGGAACGCCCATCACCCGGATGTAGGAGTCGATCGCCCGGTCGAACGGCAGCTCCTCCGCGAGCGCGTCGACGAACGTGAGCGCACTCTCGACGTGCGCGCGAACGATCGCCTCCTCCGCGCGCGCCTGCGCGAGCCGCATCCGGCGCTCGGTGGCCGGTTGCAGCTTTCTGGAGAAGAGGGACTCGGGAAGGAAGTTGTTGAACATGGCTTAAATCTGACGAGCAAGGGCTGCCGTTCGTCAGCCCTTGCTCGCGAGTTTGACGGCGAGGCCAAGGGCGATGATGGTCGCGGCTCCGGCGATCGCCCACGGCACCCAGGCCGGAATACGCCACGTGCCGCCGCCGGGCATCACGACCCGCGTGCCCTCCATGGGCGTGACGGCCGCCATCCGCGCGATTTCCATCGCGCTCGCAGGCCGGTCGGCGGGGCGCTTCTCGAGACAGCGCATGACGACCGCGGCGAGTTCGTTCGGCGTGTCGTGCCGCCTCCGGCTGATGGGCTCCGGCTTCTGCGTCGCGTGCGCCGCCATCACCTGCTGCGGCGAGCGCCCCGAGAACGGAGGATGGCCGCACAGCATTTCGTACGTCACGACGCCGAGCGCGTAGATGTCCGCGCGGTGGTCGAGATCGGGATCGCCCGCCGCCTGCTCCGGCGCGATGTACATGGGCGTGCCAAGGCTCATCCCGCGCTGCGTGATGCGTCCGGCCGCCTCGTCGTTCGTGGCCGACGCGCTCACCGCCTTCGCGATTCCGAAGTCGAGCACCACGGCCTGCCCGTGGAAGAAGAGCACATTTTCCGGCTTCATGTCCCGGTGCACCACTCCTTGTTCGTGCGCATACCCGAGCGCGCTCGCCACTTCCTCGAGGATGCGCGACACGTCCGTGATGTTCATCTGTCGTTCGCGGCTCATGCGGTCGCGAAGCGATTCGCCGTCCACGAAGGGCATCGTATAGTAGAGCGACCCGCCCGCCTGACCCGCATGGAGCAGCGGCACGATGTGAGGATGCTGCAGCCGCGCGGCGAGCATGATCTCCCGTTTGAAGCGCTCCGAGCTCAGCGTGGCCGCGAGTTCCGGCGCGAGGACCTTGATGACGACCTTGCGGCCCAGGGCATTCTCGTTCGCGAGGAACACGCGCGACATGCCGCCGCGCGGAAGTTCGCGTTCGATCGTGTACGCCGCACCGAGCGCCCCCTGCAGTTCCTGCTCCAGGAGTGGCTGCATCGTCGTCCGCCGTCAGAGGTGTATCAGCCCTCTTTATCCTCGTACTGCTCCTTCAATAACGCCACCACGCCGGGGTCCGCCAGTGTCGTCGTGTCGCCCAGCGCGCGTCCCTCCGCGATGTCCCGCAGCAGCCGCCGCATGATCTTCCCCGACCGAGTCTTCGGCAGGTCCGCGCTGAAGATGATGTCGTCCGGCCGGGCCAGTGCGCCGATCTTGTTCGCGACGAACTCGCGCAGGTCGTCGCGAAGCGAGATCGAGGGCTTGATCCCCTCGCGCACCGTGACGAACGCGGCGATCGCCTGCCCCTTGATGTCGTGTGACTTCCCGACCACCGCCGCCTCGGCGACCGCGGGGTGCTCCACGAGCGCGCTCTCGACTTCCATCGTGCCGATGCGGTGTCCCGCCACGTTCAGCACGTCGTCCACGCGACCGAGGATCCAGAAGAAGCCGTCGTCGTCGCGCTTCGCGCCGTCGCCGGGGAAATAGAGATCCGGGCGGTCCTTCCACTTCGTGAAATACGTCTCGACGTAGCGCGCGTCGTCGCCCCAGATCGTGCGCAGCATCGACGGCCACGGCTTGGTGAGCGCGAGCAGGCCGCCACCTACATCGATACGCTTTCCAAATGAGTCGAGCAGGTCGGCCGTGAATCCCGGCAGCGGCTTCGTGGCGCTTCCGGGTTTCGTGGACGTCAGACCGGGCAGCGGCGAGATCACGATCGCACCTGTTTCAGTCTGCCACCATGTGTCCACGATCGGACAGCGCTTGCCGCCGATGTGCTCGTGATACCACATCCACGCCTCGGGATTGATCGGCTCGCCGACGCTCCCGAGCAGTCGCAGCCGCGAGAGGTCGTGCTTCGCCGGATGCGCCGCGCCCCACTTCATGAACGCGCGGATCGCTGTCGGCGCCGTGTAGAGGATCGTCACGCCGTGCTGTTCGCACAGATCCCAGAAACGGTCCTTCTCGGGCCAGTCGGGTGCGCCCTCGTACATCAGGCACGTCGCGCCGTTCGAGAGCGGACCGTACACGAGATATGAATGGCCGGTGATCCATCCCACATCCGCCGTGCACCAGAAGACGTCGTCGTCCTTGAGGTCGAACACTTCCTTCGTCGTCGCGGTCGTGCCGGTGAGGTAGCCGCCGGTCGTGTGCACGATTCCCTTCGGTTTTCCGGTCGTGCCCGAAGTGTAGAGAATGAACAGCACGTCCTCCGCGTCCATCTTCTCGCACTCGCACACGGCACTCGCGGCGTGCAAGAGCCGGTGGTACCAGTGATCGCGCCCTTCCTGCATCTCGACATATGCCTCGCCGATCGGGCCGCCCGCGCGCCGCTGCACCACCACGACGTGCTTCACGCTCGGCGCCTCCTCGAGCGCCTTGTCGGCGTTGCGCTTGAGCGGAACGACCTGGCCGCGGCGGTATCCGCCGTCCGAGGTCACCAGCACCTTCGCCTGCGCGTCGTTCATCCGGTCGCGCAGAGACTCCGGCGAGAAGCCGCCGAAAACGACTGAATGAATCGCGCCGATCCGCGCGCACGCGAGCATGGCGATCGCGGCCTCGGGGATCAGCGGGAGGTAGATACCCACGCGATCGCCCTTGCCGACGCCGAGCGACTTGAGGACGTTCGCGAACTGCTGCACCTCGCGGTACAGATCCCAGTACGTGAGCGTGCGCCGGTCGCCCGGCTCGCCCTCCCATATGATGGCGGCCTTGTTTCGCGCGCCGCCGCGGGCGTGACGGTCAACGCAGTTCGCCGCGACGTTGAGCTTGCCGCCGACGAACCACTCCGCGTGCGGCGGTTTCCAGTCGAGCACCTTCTTCCAAGGCGCGATCCACTCGAGAGCGCCGGCCATCCTGGCCCAGTACGCCTCGGGGTCGCGATCGGCTTCGGCGGCGACGCGTGGGCTGTTGATGAACGCCTGGGCGCGAAACGCGTCCGAGGGCGGGAAGGATCTGTTTTCCGTCAGCAGGACATCAATGTCAGACATAACCAGACGGCGGAGGGCAGAGGACAGATGGCAGCAAACACGTTTCCATAAGATGGCACGCGCGGCGCCGCATGATGAGTGGGTGCTGCGGTCTGCCGTCTGCCTTGTGTTGTCTTGTGATAGTTCCGTCACACGTTGAAATACTGCGAAAAAGTGACACTGACCGCAGAGTGCACTTCGAGTCGCGCAAACCAGCGGCATTTTTCTTCGTCACACTGTGATAGTCGCATAAGTCGATGCATATCAATCAGTTACGAGGCTCGCCGGTTTGGCACGGTTCTCGCTTATCTCTGGGGCAGGATCACAGGTCGCTTCACCACGAAAAGGGCACACCCATCGCGAGGTGGGGCCGCAAAGCCAGGAATCTCGAAAGTTCTTCACGAGATCGTCCGGTTGCCAAAGGAAGAAAGAGCGGAGCGATGCACGCTCCGATCGGCGAACCGAATTCCAGGCAGCGCGGTGTGCTCTCGCCCCAAGCGGAGGAAGGCATACCATGTCGAGTGCGGAGAACTACAGCGAAGTCCTCATTGCACCGGAGCATCTCGATGCTGGATCGCGACTGGACTTCCGGCGAGCGGCACTCGAACATCTCGAGCGCGCCGCGCAGCGCAACGAGACGTGGATGGTAATCGACCTGCAGCACACGATCGCCATCGACGCCAGTGGCCTCGGTGTGCTGGTGCTGGTGCAGAAGCGGGCGCGAGAGCGGATGATGGCGACGAAGCTGTTGCACGCTCCAGCGTCCGTGAAGCAGATGATTGCCCTGACGAAGCTCGAGTACCTGTTCGAACTCGAGCACTGACCCCCGCGCGTTCGACGGAGCCGCCGGCGATGTGAAAAACTCGCTAGCGGCTCCCCTCGACCAGCCGCCGGCGCCACGCCGCGAGCGCCGATTCTCCGGGCAGGCGCGTCTTGATGCGTACCGCTCCCATCACGGCGGATCCCGTCACGCGAATCACCGGCGCGTCCGGCGGCGCGAGTCCCTCGCTGTGCGCATCGTCGAACTCGCTCATGAGCGCAAAGCCGTCGCACTCCACGCGCAGGCCCGGCGGAACGATCAGTTCCACTTCGCCCATCACGACGTTGAGCTCGAAATGCGTCTCGCCGTGGAGCATGAGTGCGTCGCGCAGGTCGAACTTCGCGTTTCCCATCACGCACGTGACCTTGTTGTGCCGGGCCGGCGTCCACTGGCCCGTCTTCCTCACCGTGGACATCACGACGAGGTGCCGTTTCTCCGCCGGGTCCGGTCGTCCGCCGGGCGCGAGGGCGTAGAGTGGCGCCGGCGGCAGGACGTCCGGCGGCAGCGCCGGCAGTCCGGCCACTAGCGCCCGCAGCTCGGCGCTCGTCCCGGCCTTGTACGCATGGTCGAACCGGAGTTCCAACTCCTGCGTGCTGAGATTGTCGTTCGCGAAATGCAAGCAGAGTGTCTGGATCACCCCCTCGCGGTCGATCTCGATCTCGGACATCACGAGGCTCGCCGGAGTACCAACGCGGCATTGATGCCCCCGAACCCGAACGAGTTGGACATCACGTGTTCCACGCGGGCCGCGCGTCCCGCGCGCGGTACGAAGTCGAGATCGCACTCCGGATCAGGCGTGTCCAGGTTCACCGTCGGCGGAATCCATTCATCGCCGAGTGACAGCGAGCAGATGGCCGCCTCGAACGCACCGCTCGCGCCGAGCGCGTGGCCGTAGTAGCCCTTCGTGCCGCTCACCGGGATGCGGCGCGCGTGCTCGCCGAAGACCTGCTTGATGGCGAGCGTCTCGCTCAGGTCGTTCAGCGGCGTCGAGCTGCCGTGGGCGTTGATGTATCCGATCTCCGCGGGCGAGAGGTGCGCGTCGTCCAGCGCGAGCCGCATCGCGCGCGCCGCCTGCGCTCCGGTGGGAAGCGGAGCGGTCATGTGATGCGCGTCGTTCGTCGTGCCGTAGCCGCAGAGTTCGGCGTAGATCTTCGCGCCGCGCGCCTCCGCGCGGCCCCACTCCTCGAGCGTGAGCACCACCGATCCCTCACCCATCACGAACCCGTCGCGGTCCCTGTCGAATGGCCGGGATGCCCGCTCCGGCTCGTCGTTGCGCGTGCTCATCGCGCGGATCAACGCGAACGCGCCGAAGCACAGTGGGGAGAGCGGCGCTTCGGCGCCGCCCGCGAGAATCACATCCGCGTAGCCATGGCGGATCTGACGGAACGCCTCGCCGATCGCCATCGTGCCGCTCGCGCAGCTCATCGCGTTCGTGGAGTTCGGCCCGCTCACGCCGAACTCGATCGCGATGTTGCAGCTTGCCGCGCCGCCGAACACCGCGAGCGCGAGCGTCGCGTCCACCGCGCGCAGCCCCGCTGAGAGAAAACGTCCGAGCTGCTCCTCGGCGTAGCCGATGCCGCCAAGCGCCGTGCCCATCATCGCGCCGATGCGCTCGCGATCCTCGCGTTCGAGGCGTATTCCCGAGTCCTCGAGCGACATGCGGGCCGCCGCGACCGAGAACTGTCCGAACCGGTCGAGACGCTTCACGCGCTTCGCCTCGATGTGATCGTTCGGCCGGAAGTCGTCCACCTCCGCGGCGTTGTGCGAGCGAAAGATCGACGGGTCGAACCGCGTCATCGATCGCACGGCCGAGCGCTCGGCGCGAATGCCCTTCCAGAAGTTCACGCGGCCCGTGCCGACCGGCGTGATCGCACCGATGCCGGTGATCGCGACGCGACG
>JADGQS010000192.1 GCA_017881585.1 Gemmatimonadaceae bacterium
GCGGCCATCATGATGTTCGGCGCGCCCTTGGGCGGGAGCGCCGTTCCATCGATGTCGGCGTTATTCAGGAAATTCACGCCGTCGATCACGATGCATTGCTCCCGCGCCGGGAGCCCCTTCAGCATCTTCTCGCGCTCGACGACGCAGACGTGTTTCTGAATGAAGTCGTCGCTCGTGCTCGTGGGGATGTAGTAGCCGTCGGGCCAGATGCCCGGGCGCGGATAGTCGGGGAAGAGCGGCCGCTTGAACTCGTACCTATAGAACGGTCCCGTGGGATCGGCGCCCTGGCTCAGCGCGTAGCACATCGAGTACGGGCCCGTGGAATCGTTCGCCGGCCGCCGGAAGATCGGCATCACGTACAGCCAGCGATTCGCGAGCTGATCGTATCGCACCACGGCATCGCCGTTGGGACGCGCTTCACACACTCCGCCGAATCCGGCGAAGAGCGTGTTCGTCGGCACCGCGCCGTAGATCAGCTTGCCGGTGGTGTCGAACAGCGCGCCCTTCTTGGTGAACACCGCGAGGCGCGAGTTCACGATCTGCACGATGTGATTGGGTCCGACCGCCAAGCTGTTGTCCGACGGGTTGCGGCCGTTCTGCGTCGGCTGCAGGCTCGCGAAGCCGACGCCGAGTCCGTCGAAGCTGGCGACGATCGGCACCGGCGGTCGCGAGCCCTGCGCCGTCTGCTCGACCGAGGGGCCGCCCTGGATCGAGCCGGCGACGAAAATGACGAGTCCAGCACGAAGGTATTTAGTCATTTAACTCGTTGTGGTTTATAGACTTGCAGTTTGATAGCTATCATCAGGCATGTCCGGCGAGCATGTTCCTCAATCTACGGAAGACTCGGCGAGCCTGCTCGTTCGGGCGCGAGCCAAAGCCGGCATCGCCCAACGAGAACTCGGCGCGCGAGCGCACACCTCACAATCGGTCGTCGCGCGCATGCAAGGGTTCCCGCGTTTCACCGCGGCTGCGGACATCACGCCGGCGCGCGCAATGATGTGGAATCTCGTGACATCCGCTGGTCCGCGGGGTAGCTCGAATAGGGCCATCCCCGGAGACGCCATGAGGATTCGTTCGCGCAGAGGTGCAGGCCATCGCATCGTCGCATCGTTCGCGATGCTCGCGTTCGCGATGGCGGCACTTGCGGCGTGCGCCAATTCCAATGCGGCCATGTCGCCAGGCACACATCTCGCGTTCGGCGAATGGGGCGGCGACCATGTCGACGTCGTTGCGAGTCAAACCCAAACCAACGTATTGCTCGGCTGCATGTCCGGCGTGTTCTCCGGCAACATCCCGCTCGACGCGAACGGCCGCTTCATCGCTAACGGCACCTGGAATCTCTCCATCGGCCCCGTTCGCCTCGACGGCAACATGCCCGCGCAGCTCAGCGGCCAGGTCAGCGGGCGAACCGTCACGATCGCCGTCGCCGTGTACGATACGGTCACCAAGCAAGTCACCTCTCTCGGACCGCAAAGCGCGGAGTTCGGAAAGCCCTCGGTCGGCCAGGTCTGTCCCTTGTGATCGAAGGCTTCCGGAATCGAGTATCTTTGCTGACCCCGTCCCGAGACTTGAAGGTCGATCCGACCCGTAAGACGCATCGTTGAAGCCACTCCCACACGCGAAGGCGCCGGCGTAAAACTCCGCCGCGAATTCGGTTTCTGCTCGTATCGGGCAAGCCGATCGAGGAGCCGGTAGCGTGTTACGGGCCGATCGTGATGAATACGCAGGAGCAGCTCAGGCAGGCGGTGAGTGAGCTCAACAATGGGACTTTCATCAAGTAAGGCGAACTGCTTAAAGCGTTAACACGGATTACACGGATAACTGCCGGATCATCACGGATACTTCCAAGGGGAACTACAACTGCTTTTTTGTTGTAGTTCCCCCCAAAGATTTATCCGGTTGTTGTCCGGCCGTTCTCCGCGAAAATCCGTGTTAACGCTGTTGCAGTTGCACTTCTCTCCTATCTCTCGCGCGCCCACTTGTCCTCGAGCACCTGCACGGGCTTCGTGTAGTCGCGCCCGCCGACGGTGAGCTTGATCGTGTAGGTACCGGGTAGCGCGCCGGCACCAGCGCCGCCTCGTCCGCCGCCACCACCGCCCGAGCAGGTCGTCGCGGGCGCAGCACCACCTGGACCGCCGGCACCCGGCGCGCCGCCGCCCCGTCCTCCGCGCCCGGCGCCCGCGTTCGCGAGCGGCGTGACGAGCGTCCACTGAACGCGATGGATTCCCGCCGTCGCAGCAACGCTCGTCTCGCACAGCGCATTTCCGGCGGCGTCGAGAATGGAAACCTTCGCGTCGGCCGACACGCCGGCCTTGAGATAGAACTGAATCGCCGTGCCGCGCGCGGCGTTCTCGCCTTCGAATTGTTTATAGCCGCCGACGTATTCGTCGTAGTGGAAATCGTTCTGATATGCCACCGCCGGACGCACGTCGAACAGCACGACGTCCTGTGCCGCCGCAGCGGTTGTCAGCTGCTGGAGCGGCGTGATGTCGTCGGCGATCCAGATGCTGCGTCCATGCGACGCGACGATGAGATCGCCGTCGCGCGGATGCACGAGGATGTCATCCGTGCGCACCGTCGGATAGCCGGTCATGAACTTCTCCCAGCTCCTTCCGGCGTCGAGCGAAACGAACAGCCCGAACTCCGTGCCGGCGTAGAGCAGGGTCCTGTTCTTCGGGTCCTCGCGCACCACCTGCACGTTTCCGTACGCCGGCAGGTTACCGGACGCGTTCGACCACGTACGTCCATAGTCATGCGTGACGAACACGTACGGCTTGAGATCGTCCGAGCGGTGACCGTCGATCGCGACGTACGCGCCGCCGGCCTCGAAATGCGACGCGTCGATACGCGAGATCCAATACGGGTTCGCGCCGTTGAGCGCGCCCGCCGGCAATCCGGAAATGTTCTTGCCCACTTCCGTGAACGTCGTGCCGTTGTCGGCGCTGACCTGCAGGTTTCCGTCGTCCGTGCCGGCCCACACCACGCCGGGCATCACGGGCGATTCCGAAATTGCGGTGATCGTGCTGAACGACGACACGCCGTCGTTCTTCGAGAGCTGGGCGGCGATTCCCGGCGCGCCCATCACGGTGACGTTGCAGCGATCGATGTGCTTCGTGAGATCCGCCGACGCGACCCAGTGATTCCCCTGGTCGTACGACCGGAACAGCCGGTTCGCGCCGATCCAGACGACGTTCGCGTTGTGCGGCGAGAGCATGACCGGCGTGTTCCAGTTGAAGCGGTACGCGTCGCCGGGCTCCGCATTCAGCACGTTCGCCGCGCCGCCGCCGCGCCCGCCGCCGCCTCCCGCACCGCGACCGCCTGCGCCGGCCGTCGTGATCCGGCCGTCCACGCAAGTCGCGTCGGCGTTCGCGTTTCCCGCAGCCGCGCCGCGCCCGCCCGCGGGAGGCGCGGTCGGACGGATGCTCTGCGAGCGGCCCGTGCCGAGGTCCACGCGATTCGTGTTGCCGTCCTGCGATTCGCCGTACACGATGTGCGGATCGTTCGGATTCACCGCGGTCTGCATCCCATCGCCGCCGCTGAAGCGGAACCATTCGTGGTTCTGGATCCCCGCGCGGCTCCGCGTCGCGCTCGGCCCGCCCCAGCTGTCGTTGTCCTGCAATCCGAAATAGACGTTGTACGGATGGCTCATGTCCGCGGTAACCCAGTACGCGAGGCTCGTCGCCATCGTGCGCACGTATTCCCAAGTCAGCCCCTGATCCCACGAGATCATGAAGCCAGCGTCGGTCCCGCGCAGGATGTGGTCGGGATTCGACGGGTCGATCCAGAACGCGTGCTGGTCCTCGCCCTGATTTCCCGAGCCCGGCTCGAGATCGAGGAAGTTGAAAGTCTTTCCGCCATCCACCGACTTCGCCATGCGAACGCCCGCCACGTAGATGCGCTGATCGTTCGTCGGATCGATGCGAATCTGGCTGAAGTAGAGCGGGCGGTTGTTGCAGTTGCTCACCGCGGTCCACGTGCGCCCTTTGTTCTCCGAGCGGTAGATGCCGCTCTTGTCCGCGGCCAGCGCGGGAGGCTTGGTGGTGTCGTTCGCGGGGCGCGGCGCGCCGTTGCTGCACCAGTCGTATCCGCCCCGGCCGCCGCC
>JADGQS010000067.1 GCA_017881585.1 Gemmatimonadaceae bacterium
TACCCCAGCATCCGCTCGGCGCCGACGTTGAAGATCTGGATGACGCCCTTCGCGTCGGTGGCGATGCTCGAAAAGTTGGCGCTGTTGAAGATCGCGCTCCGCAGCGCTCCTGTTTGCAGGAGGGCCTCGGCGTGCCGGACTTCCGTGCTGACGTCGACCCGTCCAGGCGGGTTCTTTCGCGCAGATGACATGTGCCCCTTATGTCCAGCTCTCGGGAGTGGCGGTGCGCGAGATTACGGAGGCACCGTGCGCCGGGCCCGAAAGCCCGCATGTGGAAAGTAGTCGGTGGGAACTAGACCAACTATCAGGCGAACGGGCTAGGCCATCGAGGGGATTACCAGCCGGGTCGGGAGCGGTCTTCATGGCACTTCCAGCCAGAGTAGTCCTTCGGTGCGATGGTTCCTCGCCGCGTCTCTTGCTACTCATCCGGTGTACGGACTTCGCATTCGTCACCCGACGCACGCGACCCGGAACGACCGACGCAGGAGGCCCCATGAAGGACGATAGCGTAGCCGCCGACGAAGCCCGGCGAGTTGCCCAGCACGAGGAAGTCAAGTCGCACGTCGAACACGATGTGAACGCCGACATCGAAAAGCGCTCCGATCGGCCCGACGCTGCCGAAGCCCCGAGACTCGACCGCGTGGCCAGCAACCTGCGCGGCGGCGCGATCGACGAGGTCGTGGGAAAGGACCGCGAGGTGTCGCGTGCGCGCGGCCTCGCGCGAGGCTCGGGAGTGATCGACTACATCTTCTACCTGATCTACGGGTTGCTCGCGATTCGACTCGTGCTGGCGATGATGGCGGCGCGCTCGAACAATGGCTTCGTGCAGTTGATCCAGACGATAACGGATCCCCTCTACGCGCTGTTCCGCGGAATCGTCCCGAGCCCGTCGGTCGAGGGCGGCTTCACGCTCGTGCTGCCTATCATCATCGCGATCGTGGTGTACGCACTGCTCCATGCGGCCATCAACGGCTTCCTGCGGATGATCGCCAACCGAAAGACCGAAATCTGAGGAGAGTCGAAATGTCGGAAGAAAAGCGGCACCTGCGCTCGAAGCTCTTCATGGGCGCGATGGTCGTGCTGGTGGCGATGATCGCGTGGGTGCTGATCATCAATATCGGCGCGCGGCATTGACGCGTCCGGGTCGCCGCCATCAATGCGGGCCCGGCGACCCGGACGCTCTCTGCCTTCCGCGCACGATGTCGAGCCTGAGCTCGGTCCAGCCATCCAGCTGATAGTACTCCACGCGCAGTTCGTGCCGCCCGTCCGCCAGCGGCACCGCGTCTACCGCGGACTCGTGCGGCGCCCAGTCGTCGATCGCAAGCTTCCCATCCACCCATACGCGCACCGCGTCGTCGCTGATCGTGCGAAGTGTGTACGTGCCCGGCGAGAGCGTGACGGCTGACGTCGCCTCGAGCGCCCACTTCGCCTGCGGCACTCCGGCGATCGTCGGACGATACCACATGTAGTCGAGCCGACTCGCACGCGCGGTGGTGACCGGCGCGCCGCGCAACAGCGCCACGAAGTCGCCCGCCTTGCCGCGCGGATCCGTGCTGTCGCTCCAGGCGAAGAACTTCACCTGCCACTCCTGCGCCGGCTCGAACGTCCCGAACGAAAACCGAGTCGGGGTGTTGTGCGCCACGATCGCCCCGCGCGGAGTGACCGTCGGCACGCCCCTGTACTCGAGCGTGACCTGCCAGTCGCGCAGCGAGTCGGCGCGCGGGGTCACCACAATCGTGTCGTTCATTCGCCCCGACATCGCGGAAACGGCCGCGATGCCGCGCCGGCCGACCACGCGCCATCGCCCCGCGGGACCGTGCACCGCCAGTCGCAACGGCACCGCGCGCGTGCTGTCCAGCGGCCACAGCTTGGGCGAGCGCCAGTCGTACGGCCCCCACTCGTCCACGATGATCGCCGACCGATCGCTCTTCGACCGGGTCGACGCCGGCACTTCAGGGGTGACGCCCTCAGCCTGCGGCGCCAGTCGCGCGTACTCCGCGGGGAGCGGACCCATCGACGCGCACGGATCGGCTTGCGCCGCATCGTTCGTCGCACGCACGGCATTCGATTCCGTTCGAACTCCGGCGGTGTCCGTGAACACCATCGGTGTATCGACGGCCGCCAGCGAGTTGCCGACCATCGCGAGATCGTGCGTGTTCGCGGCGTTCACTCCGACCCTGTTTCGCGAGAACACGTTCGCCGCGATGCGCGCATTCCTGCTGTTCGTGTCGCGATGCCTGGGATACCCCCAGTCACTGGGCTCCACCTTGTCGCCCCAAAGACGAATCGCGGTGCCGTCGCCCTCGAAACGGTTCGAGGCGATCTCGTTGTCCTGCCCATGCTCGATCGCGATCCCGACGCGATTCCGCACGAAACAGTTCCCCACGACTCCCGACTCGTAGCTGTACCCGCCCCACAATCCGTTGTCGCTCCCCTCCGCGCGGTTCCCCACGAATGTGTTGCGACTGAACGTCGCCTCCATCCCGTTGGTGGGTGCAAAACTGAAGTCGTTGCCGAAGAAGAGATTGTCGTTCGCGCCGCCCACGCCCGAGTCCATCGTGCTCTGCCCCGCCCAGAGGAACAGCCCGTCGCCGCCGTGCGTCGCGGAATTGTACGCGACGACGTTGTGCGAGCTCTGCTCGAACATCAGGAGATCCGCCGAGTCCTGCCCGCGCCGATAAAAGCCGGTGCTGTAGCCGCGCACGTTGTAGTCGAGCCGGTTCTGCATGATGCTGTTGTCGGTACTGCGGTAGAGTCCGATGCCGAGTCCGGAGTTGAAACGGAAGCTGTTGTCCTGAACGCGGACGTGATCGCTGCGCACCATCATCAGCCCGTTCATCCCCTGCTCGGCGCGGTTGGTGCGAACATCACCGCCGCTCACTCCGTCGAGGTAGATCGCCGCGCCGAAACGGAGCCACTCGCCCTTCTCGTTGTGATGAAACGAGAGCCAGTCGGCGAGACTCTCGTGCTCGACCAGGCTGTACAGCCGCGGCTTCCAGCTGTGGCCGAGGTCGGTGTTCCGGATCGTGAGGTTTTTCGTGCCGCGCGCGAGAATCGCGACGCGATATCCGCGAATCGTGCCGCGCCGGATCGTGATGTTCTTGCCGCCGTCCACGCGGATCGCGACGCCGGCGGCTACATCGGGGTCGGCTGCGGGGTCAGTGCCCTCGATCGTCGCCTCGTTGAGGTCGAGCGTGATGTCGTCGCCCCGGATGACGATCAGCGCGGAATCGAGCGACGAGGCGGCGCCGATCCGGTAGGTCCTCTTCGCGAGCGTCGTGGATTTCGTGATGACCATGCCCCGTCGCAGCTGAGTGGTCGCGGGCGGCTTCGCGACCTGCGCATTCAGGTTCGTCGCGACGATCGCCGCGACGAGTATTGCGACATGAGGCCTCATTCCGGAACCTACGGTTTATGGCACGTGCTGGAAAGCCGAAAATGCCGTACCTTTAACCCTCTATGACCTACGCCGCCATCACCGGGTGGGGCGCGTGCATGCCGCCCGCCGTCCTGACGAACGCCGACCTCGCGACCTTTCTCGACACCTCCGACGACTGGATCATCAGCCGAACCGGAATGAAGGAACGGCGCGTTTCACACGTCCCCGCAATCGAACTCTCCACCGTTGCGGCCGCGCGCGCGCTCGCCTGCGCGAACCTCCCGGCAGACGACGTCGACCTCATCATCTACGGCAGCTGCAGCTACGACGAGGCGGTCCCGAACTGCGCGTCCGGCGTCCAGCTCAACCTCGGCGCCACACACGCGGCGTCGATGGACGTCAACACCGCCTGCACCAGCTTCCTGTACGGACTCATCACGGCCACCGCGATGATTCGGACGGGCGTCGTGAAGAACGCCGTCGTGATCGGGGTCGAGTTGATCACCCACTACATGGATTGGAGCGACCGCAACGTCGCGGTGCTTTTCGGTGATGGCGCGGCCGCGGTCGTGCTGCAGGCGTCGGAGAAGGAGTCCGGCGTGATCGGAAGCATCATCGGCTGCAACGCGGAGGCACGGCCGTCGCTGCGGGTGCGCGGAATCGGATGCGGCTACGCGGGCCGGGGCATCACGCTCGGCGACACGATCTGGGATTTCGACGGACAGGTCATCTTCAAGCGTGCCGTGAAGGCCATGAGCGGCGCGTCGGCACGCGTGATGCAGGAATGCGGTGTCACCGCCGGGCAGATCGATCTCGTGGTGCCGCACCAGGCGAACCTGCGCATCATCGAATCCGTCGCGAAGTACGCCGGCATCCCGATGGAGCGCGTGATGCTCACGGTGCAGAAGTACGGCAACATGAGCGCGGCGACCGTTCCCGTCGCGCTCGTCGAGGCGCTCGAAACGGGCCGCGTGAAACCCGGCTCTCTGTTGTTGATGACGGGGTTCGGCGGCGGGCTCACCTGGGCCTCGCTGCTCGTGCGCTGGGGCGATCGGGTCACGCCGCTCGGCGCCACCGATCGCGCGCTTCCGCCGTGCACGAAGACGGCGCTCGAGATGGTGAACGAGATTCGCGCGAAGCAGGATCCGCACGGCAGGTCGGCGGCCGGGCTGATGTCGGCGGAGTTCACGGAGAAGCAGCCGGCGGGCTGACCGGCGCGGTCGTGCTACGCCGCGCGCGCCGCTCCGAGCCCCGCCGCGCGTCCCGTCGCCCATGCCCAGAGGAAGTTGTATCCGCCGATCGGGCCGAACGCGTCGAGCACCTCGCCGCAGAGATACAGACCCGCGCACCGCCGGCTCTCCATCGTCCGCGGATCGATCTCCGCCAGGCTCACGCCGCCGCCCGTTACCTCGGCTTTCCTGTAGCCCTCGTCGCTCGTCCACGGGAGCGCGCCGCGCACAAGGACTTCCACAAGGCGCAGGCGTTCATCGCGCTGCAGCTCCGACAGGACACGATCCGCCGCCACGTTCGCGGTGAGCAGCAGCGCCGCCGCGAGGCGATCGGGCATCTCCGCGCGCAGCGCTCCGATCGCGGTCCGCGCACCGTGCGGTCTGAGCCGTTCCGTCCATTCGGCATCGCCGTGCGCCGTCCAGCGCACGGTCAGGCGCGCAAGCGGATCGTCGTGCTCCGCGCGCGAACGCACCAGCACGTGCGACACATCGAGCACGGCTGGCCCGCTGTAGCCGACGTGCGTGAAGAGAAACCCGCCCGTCGCCGCCGCGCTCCTTCCGCGTGCGGTCGCCGTGAGTGTCACGGGAAGCGAAACACCCGAAAGATTCGCGAACGGCGCCGGCTGCGCGATGATCGGCGTGAGCGCAGGATACGTCGCATGAATGGTGTGGCCGAGCTTCTCGGCGATTCGCAGACCGGCGCCCTCGCTCCCGGTCATCGGAACCGACAGGCCCCCGCACGCGATGATCACCGCGTCGGCCTCGATCGCCGGCGCGCCGGAACAACTCACGGCCCAGCCCGTTCCACTCGGAGCGACGTCCGTCACCAGCATGTCCATCCGGATCGCCACGCCGCGTGTGCGCGCCAGCGCGAGCAGCCCGTCGCGCACGTCGCGCGCCTTGTGTGACGCGGGAAAGAACTTGACGGATTCCGGTTCCTCGACGAGCGCGATGCCCACGTCACGCTCGAAGAACGCGACCTGCTCCGCGAGCGGCCAGCCGCGCACGATCTTGCGCAGCGTGTTCGCGGACGAATCCGTGACGAACCGCGATTCGTCAAGCCGTGCGGGGAGGATGTTGCACCGCCCGCCGCCGCTGATCAGGATCTTTCGGCCGCCATCGTTGGTACGTTCGAGCAGGATCGTTTCGGCGCCCGCGCCCGCGGCGAAGATCGCGGCCATCGTGCCCGCGGCGCCCGCGCCGATCACGACGACGCGCGTCACGATCCGGCGCTGTCCCCCGGCGGATGTTCGGGCTCCTCGTCCTCCGACTCGATCGTCGGCCGGCGTGCGACGTAGCCGGGAAGTCTCAGCCAGTCCGCCGGCGGTTCCGTCGGATGGATCGGGCCGTTCGCGTTCCAGACGCCTTCCTTTTCACGCCTGCGCGCGAAGCGCCTCGCGGCGAAAGCCACTGCGCAACACACTGCGACGACAACGAACACCAGGACGAGTGGACCGTCCATCAGCGCGCTCCGGGGATTCTCATCTTTTCGAGCTTTACCAGCATCGTGTACTCCGGATCCACGAGCTGGATGATCGGCGCCTTCGCGGTCTGCGACACGAACTGGTATGCGTCCATCTCGGACATCTCCGATCGCTCGCGCACCCAGCCGATCATCGCCTTGAACGCGACGCGCGCGGCGTCTTCGAGCGGACGGCCGGAGCCGACGAACATGATCTCGTCGGTATTTTCGATCCGCGGGATCGGCGTCGCTTTGTTCTTGACGAGCTCGATGTACACCTCGACCCTCATCGCGCCCTCGATCGCGGCGCCCATGATTTCGCCGTCGCCCATTGCGTAGTGTCCGTCGCCGAACGAAACGAGTGCGCCGGGCACGTTCACGCCGAGGTATACCGTGTTCCCCGCGCGTACTTCGGGGCAGTCCATGTTGCCGCCGAAATTCCCCGGGACGATCGTCGTTCGCACCTCGCCGCCCGCAGGCGCGACACCAAGACATCCGAGAAACGGTGCGAGCGGCACCTCCCATGCATGCTTGCCATCGTGGGAGGAACTGCGTGCGACATTGCGCTTCGCATCCAGGTCGTATCGCCACGTCGTTTCCGGAAAATCCGGCCCGAGCATCGCGGTCTGGTCGTTTCCCACGAGCGCGCCAAACCCGGGCCCGAACGACGACACCGCATACGACCGCGCGGGCTCGAGCTTCACGAGATGAATGGCGAGCGTGTCGCCCGGCTCCGCACCCTCCACAAAAAACGGCCCAGTCTGCGGATTGTCGTGCCCGGGCGTCATCTTCTTCGATGGAAGATCAGCCGCAGTCTTCACCGCGCCGTCGAAACAATCCTCCGTCCACGTCACGATGCGCGTGCCGGGCTTGATGCGCTGCTTCGGGGTCGCGCCGCCGAACGTGTAGACGAGATCCTCATGCTTCGGGATCCAGTTGAGCGTCGGCGCATCCGCGGGGATGTTCGCGAGGCTCCTTGGCGAAGCCGCTTGCGGCGACGGGACTTCTCCGGACGCCGGAGACGCCGCGCCCGCCGAATCACGCGCAGCGTCGTTGCACGCCGCGATCACCCCCATGACGCCGAGCGGCGCGCTGACGAGGAACTGTCGGCGCGTGTTCATGTCAGGACGCCGTCTGGTTCGAGACCGTGAGCTTGAATCCGTCCGGATCGGTCACGGCGAACGCCATCGGTCCCCAGGGCAACGCCTTCGGGCCCTCGTCGAGCTTGAGGCCGGCGGCGGTGGCTCGACCTGCGAGTGCCGTGATGTCCTGCGTGGTGTTGAGCCACAGGCGAAGGCCGATCCCCTTGGAGCGGTCCTTCCCCTTGCCGAAGTCGTCCTGCCCGAGCGCGAGCTGCGCACCACCGGCCTTGAGTATGACGAACTGGATCTTTCCTTCGCTCTCCGTCTTGTGGACGATCTCGAAGCCGAGCCCCTCGGTGTAGAACTTGATGCTCTTCTGGATATCGTTGCAGGTGAAGTTGACGAAGGCATCCTGGGCGTTGAGTGCTGGTCCCGACATGCGGTCCTCTCGTGTGGGCGGCGATGGTTGACCCTACCGGCGTGGTCGGTAAGCTACGCCAGACCGGCGGCCCGCGGTAAGGCACCCGCCCGGCGGAGGGGGTCGATCCGATAGAAGCCCGGCGGAGCGCTCGCAGGATGTTCGGAGTCGAAGCAGAAGTCGCATACGCGATTCAGCGCGCGGAACCCGAGGAGCTGCACGCGCGGCGACCAATGCCCGGGTTTGACGGGCTCTTCGCGAAGCAGGTCGGTGCTCAGGTATTTCTTGTTCGAGTCGCAGAACACCGTGGCCACCACCGCATCCTCGCCGAGCTCTTCCTGTGCCAGCATCGCCGCGATCAAGTTGGCGCCGCTCGAAATGCCGACGCCGAGCCCGAGCTCCGTCGCCAGTTTCTGCGCCATGAGGATCGCGTCCCCGTCGTCAACGGCGATCACGCGATCGAGTTGGTCGAGGTGCACGATCGCAGGAATGAACTCGTCGCTCACGCCCTGAATGCGGTGCTTGCCCACCTTGTGTCCCGTCGACAGCGTGGGCGAGTTCGATGGCTCCATGGGATGGAGACGGATCGTGGGGCACACGCTCCGGAGGAAGCGCCCCGCACCCATGATCGTACCGCCGGTTCCTACACCAGCCACGAACGCCGCCGGCACGAGATTCTCCGATTGCAGCTGCGCCCAGAGTTCCGGTCCCGTGGTCCGGAAGTGCGCGTCGCTGTTCGCCTCGTTGCTGAACTGGCGCGGGAGGAACGAACCCGGGGTGTTCGCGGCGAGTTCCTCGGCGAGCCTGATCGATCCGAGGAAGCCTCCTTCTTCCTTCGACACGAGCCTGACGTTCGCGCCGAACGACCGGATGAGCGCGATCCGTTCCGCACTCATCCAGTCCGGCATGAAGATCGTCACCGGGTGACCGAGTGCGCGCCCGATCGCGCAGAAGGAGATGCCGGTGTTGCCGCTCGTAGCCTCGACGATCATTCCCCCCGCTTGCAGGGCGCCGGATTCGAGGGCCTCGCGCACGATATGGAGCGCCATCCGGTCCTTGATGCTCTCGGTCAGGTTGAGGTTCTCGGCCTTCGCGTACAGGTGACGCGTGCGCCCGTCGTCCAGCGAGAACTCGATCGCGAGCAACGGCGTGTTGCCCACGAGCACACGGAGACCCCGCAACCGTTCCGAGAGAGAGAACCTGATCACGGCTTCTTCGTGGCCGGGGGCGCCGGCGGCTTGGCCCGCGCTTTAACGGTGACCCACTGGTACATGCCCTTCTCGACATGCGACCGTCCGTCCTTCGCCGGAATCATGCACGCGAAGACATAGTGGCCGGGAACGAGCCGGAGCGTGACGAACGCCTCGTTGTTGGGCTGGATGGTCGGTGTCATCCCCACGGTCACGGCCCAAGCGGGCGGCACCCCGGCGACGCGCATCGCGTCGAAGAACTGCTTGATGGAGTGCCCAAGGCCGACTTCGACGATCGCAAGCTGGTGCACGTCGCTCCCCTGATTCGTCAGGTGAAACGTGACGATCCCCTCGCTGAGGGTGCTCGGCGCTTCGAAGACGTAGTCCTTCGCGACGATGCGCGCGTACTGGATGCGCTCGCCTGCAGGCGTGACCTGCGCGTACGCGGGCGAGGCGAACGGCGAGAGCGCGCCGGCGAGGGCGGCGCAGAAGACGAACGAACGTGGCGATATCGCCATGGCGAAACTCCTGGGACGAGAGAGATCCCGAATCATCCCTTTCGCGCCTCGAGGCCGCGCACGACGACGTACGCGATCAGCGCGAAGAGGAAGAACACGAGCAACATCCAAGCGACGCTCTGCAGCGTCCCCATTATCGTCTCGAAGATCTCGAGCGTCCATCGGTCGGCGTTCAGCGTGAGGGCCGGCCGGGCGTCGGCCGCCGGATAGATGTATTTCTGGAGGGACGCGACCCGCACGCCGCCGCCTACCCCCACCACGTAGATCGCGAAGATGATGTAGCGGTGCCACGCGGCGCTCAGCTCTTCCTGGACGAGGCGCGAAAGGATCTGCCGCAGCGGACGATCGAACAGGCGCGCGACGATGACGGAGACCGCCGCCGCAATGCCGAAAGTGACGGCGAGAAGCGTGAGAAACATGTTGGATTCCTCGTTGGGCGGCGTCGCAGAACGAATGCCAACTTACTATATAGATGATGAACTACATCCTAGTCGCGCTCCTTGCATTGGCTGTCGGCGTTTCCCTTACCTGGTTCTTCACGCGCTCGCAGCATCAAGGCGCCTCCATTCGCGAGGGGCTCGAGCGCATGGGCGAGCAGCTGGCCGCGCTCGATAGGGAGCGGGCGAGCAGTCATGCGGCGCTACACGAGCACCTGCGGCTGATGGGCGAAGGCCAGAAACTTCTCGCCGACGAAACAGAGACGCTCGTGCGCGCATTGCGCGCGCCGCAGGTACGCGGGCAGTGGGGCGAGATGCAACTGCGACGCGTGGTCGAGCTCGCGGGGATGCTCGAACACTGCGACTTTGTGGAGCAGGCGACGGTTTCGTCGGCAGACGGGCGCCTGCGCCCCGACCTCATCGTGCATCTGCCGGGGCACAAAGCAGTCGTCGTGGATTCGAAGGCGCCGCTGCAGGCATATCTCGATGCGGCGGAAGAGACCGATGAAGCGAAGCGTGGCGCGTTTCTCGACCAGCACGCGCGACAGGTTCGCACGCACATCGAGCAGCTCGCGGGCAAGGACTACGCGAACGAACTCACCGAGGCGCCGGACTTCGTCGTGCTGTTCCTTCCCGGCGAGGCGTTCTTCAGTGAGGCCTGCCGGCGCGATCCGGGCCTGATCGAGTACGCGGTGAGCAAGGGCGTGATTCCCGCGAGCCCGACGACGCTCATCACCATTCTCAAGGCGGTCGCATACGGCTGGACGCAGGAGCGCATCGGCGAGAACGCCGAGCGCATTCGCGATCTGGGAATCGAGCTGTACGACCGCCTGCGCACGACCGCGGCGCATCTCGACACCCTGCGCCGTTCGCTGGCGAAGAGCGTGGAATCCTACAACTCGGCGGTGGGATCTCTCGAGAGTCGCGTGCTTCCCACGGCGCGCAAGCTGCGCGAGCTCGGCGCTGCGAGCGGCGAGGAGATGGCGGTGCTCGAGCCGGTGGTCACCACGCCGAGAGCGCTCGTGGCGCCCGAGCTGTCAGCGGAGCCCGACCGACCCCACGCTGACTAATTCCGGAATCGAGACCATCGATTAAGGCGAGATGCAATCACGCGATCTCCGGCTTCGGCTTCCACATCGCGGCATCGACGATCGACCACAGGTGGATGATCCAGCCGAGGAGGAAGAACCACAGTATCCCGGCCAGACAGAACTGCAGAATCGCCATCCCGAGCCGGCCTTGCACGAGCTGGCCGAGGCCGGGAATGAAGAAGCTGCATACTGCGGCAATCACGTTACCCGCGGATCCCTGGCCGGTCATGGTCGCGTCTCCGGAGAATGTGCCTCTTCTCGTCGTGAATCTCGAGTGAGCCGCCGGTGTCGGGCCGCGCCGAGAGACCGCGCTTGGTCAGCTCCGCCGCCACGCCGTCCGTGTCCCACTGCGCAACGCCGAACGAGATGTGGTTGATCACGGCGTGCCGCGCCGCCGGCGCAGCGGCCGGCGCAATTGCCGTGTACGCAGGGAGCGAGTCGCGCGACAGCTCGACTACTGGGTGCGCAGGCTTCGCTGCAGTTCCGGCGCTGCGTAATATGCGAACAGCACCGACCCGCCCTCGATCATGTCGATGATCCGGGGCGCCGCCGTCTTGCTCAGCGCCGGGCATCCCTCGCTCCGCCCAAGCCGTCCGGACTTGCGGATCATGTCCTCGCTGACGTACCACGCCCCGTGCACGACGATCCCGCGCGACAGGGCCTGGTCGTTGAGCCCGGGATTCAGGCCCTGGAGTCGAAGCGACAGCCCGTTCTTGCCCTCGTATCTGTCCGCCGTCACGAACGCGCCGAGGCTGGACTGATAGCTGTTTGTCGTGTTCGAGAACCGAGATGCCACGTCGTCTCCGCTGCCGCGGCCGTGCGCCACGAGTTCACTGGCCAGCACCGTTCCGTGACCGAGGTCGAGCACCCAGAGGCGGCGCACGTGGCTTGGCAGTGAATAGTCGATCACCGTGAGCACGGCGCGCCTGACCGCCCCCGCACCTGCGGCTTCGCGGTAGGCACCGAGCGCCGCATGGAGAACGGAGAGGCGAAGGCCCGATTGCTGAGCCGCGCGCTCGACCGTAGCCACGGTGGCGGAGTCGATGTGCGGCGCCACGACGGGGTCGCGCAGCGGCTCTCCGGCGGCGACGACGGAAAGCGGAACGAACAACGAGAGGGCAAAAAACGCCGCCCTCAGGCGGCCGGACGCGTGAGCCAAGTGCAACCTCTGTGACTTGTCGGGGATCTTCTCAGGCTAACCAGTACCGGGACGCCATTCAACGCTCGAACGGACAGACGGCCGGACCTTCTGGCCGTTTGTTCAGTGCATCCGAATCACGGCCGTAAACATCGGGCAGAAACCACACGCGGCCGTCCGCGGTCGCGAGCACGGTATTGTACTCCACAAGCACCGGAATGGTTCGCGGCACCGCCACTCGCCGGGTCCCGGGACCCGCCATCGCCGCGGCCACGCTGTCCTCGTTCCACGCCGGATGACCTTTCATCACCCAGGTGGCGAGGTCACGAGCGTCCTCCAACCGGATGCACCCGTGGCTGAAGTCGCGCCGCACCATCGAGAAAAGCGCCTTGTTCGGCGTGTCGTGCAGGTAGACGTTGCTCTCGTTCGGGATCACGAACTTGACCAGACCGAGCGGATTGGCGGCGCCCGGCCGTTGCCGCACGCGCAACCGACCGGCTCTCAGCGCGCCGATCACGGCCGGAGTTACCGCGTCGCCCAGCACAGCGTCGCCCTGCCCCACCAATTCCATGTTCTCGCGATGCAGGTAGGCCGAATCGCGGCGCAGTTTCGGAATTATCTCCTTGACGAGAATGCTCCTCGGCACGTTCCAGTACGGCCAGAATTCGAGATACCGAAGCTGCTCGACCAACGTCGGCGTGGGTGTGCGAACCGCTCGGCCCACGATCACCTTCATGTCGAACGCGGGCACACTGTCCATGTCGGTACCGTCGAATGCGAACAGGCGGTACGCCGGCACGTTCACGGTGATGAATGGGCCATTGTCCATCGGCGGCTCCTGACGGATGCGCTCGAGCGACCGCTCGATCTGCGGCACCCGGAGCGCCAGCGGAAACTGAAGAGCCGTCCGCGTCAGTGGTCCGATGATGCCGTCGTCGTCGAGGCCGTGCCGTTCCTGGAAGCGCCGTACCGCTCCGACCACCGGCTCAGCGTACCGGCCATCCGAGTTGGATGCCGCCGTGACAGCGAGGTCACCGAGCGCGATCAGGCGCGCGCGCAGCTGCGACACCATCGCGAGCGAATCGCCGGGCCGCACCACACGGCTGGACGGCGTCGCGAATGCCGGGATCGCGGAATCGGCCGCGAGCAAGCGATACCGCGCCAAGGCGCGCACGAGCAGCCGGTAGTCCAGGCGCCGTGTGAAGGTCGAATCGGCGAACGACACCAGCGCGGCCGAGCACGTCGTGCGACAGACGATGGCAGCAGGACGGCGGGCCACCGATGGCAGCGCCACCATCAGCGCAGTGACCGCGTACAACGATAACGAACGCATACTCATTGAGTATTCGTTTGCGGGCGCTCATCTGGTATCAGGGGTCCGCCCCATGGCTGTAGGCATACCGCCGCCTCACAGCATCAGCTGCCAATATCCCACATCCGCTACCTGAGCACCGGCGGCACCCGCCGCTTGGTGGCCTGCTCAAACGCGTACGCGAGCTCGATCAGCCGCGGCTCGCTGCATGCACCGCCCGTGAAACTCACGCCATAGGGCACCGGCTTCGCGTCGAAACCCGGCGGAAATCCGGGCACCGGCGCGTTGGGCACGCGACCGAACGGGACGATCACCGTCGGGTAGCCCGGCTTCGCCGCGATCGCGGCACCATTCGCGCCGGGAAAGAGCACCGCGTCGAGCCGCTCGGCTTCCATCACCTGCGCGATCCCGTGCGGCCCGCCGAGGTCGATGTCCTTCGCGCGATCGGCATCGTACTTCGCCTTGTCGGCCACGAGGTCCATCTCGTCCGAGATGTCGAGCTGCGACTGACCGTACTTCATCGCGCCTCGTCCGGCATTGGCGATGTTGAACCAACGCAGTTCAGTCAGCGTGTGGAACGGCGCCGCGGAACCGAGTGAAGCAAGCCACGCGTTGAAGTCGCGCTTCATGCCGTAGTTGAAATCGATGGAGCAGTTCGCATTGTGCCCCTTCCGATTCTCCGCGCCGCTGCACGTGTTCCAGAACAGAATGTTCCGCAGCGTGTCGGCGGTTACCACGCTCGGAATGTTCGCGGGATCCACGATCACCGCGCCTTCCTTCTTCAGCGCCGCGATCGCTTCGGTCATGAGTGCGGTCTGCGCGGCACTGAGTCCGCCCCGTGGAGTTCCGGTGCCCGGAACGGTGAACGGCTCGAAATAGAAGGCGCGCGGAATGCCGATGCGCGCGCCTTTGAGAGCGTCGCGCTTGAGGAACGGCCGATAGTCGCGGTTTGCAGGCGGCGCGCAGATGCGCGTGGCCGGATCGTTCGGATCTGGTGCCGGACTCTCGAGCGCGCCAAGCATGATCGCGGCGTCCTCGACCGTGCGCGTCATCGGGCCGGGCGTATCCTGGTCGGCGGTGATCGGGATGACGCCGTAGCGGCTGACGCGTCCCACCGTGGGCTTGATGGCGACGAGCATGTTCTGGCTCGCCGGGCTGAGCACCGAGCCCGAAGTTTCGGTGCCGACATTCGCGGCCCAGAAACTCGCCGCCGTACCGATGCCCGAACTCGACCCGCCCGTACCCATCACGGCCCGGCCATCGTTGAAACCCGGACGCGGATCGGGACGGGGATCGTACGGGTTCATCCCGTAGCCGCCCACGGCGCTGTAGTTGCCCGGCATCGGCGTGGGACCGCCGGCCACCCAGTTCGCCAGTTCGGTCATCACCGTCTTGGCGATGATGATCGCGCCCGCGTCCTGGAGATTCTTCGTGAGCGTCGCCTCATACGGCGGCACGAGCCCCTTGAAGGCGAGCGCGCCGCCCGTCGTGGGAATGTTCGTGGTGTGAATGTTGTCCTTGAGCGCGACGGGAATGCCGTGCAGCGGCCCGCGCACGTGCCCGGCCGCGCGTTCCCGGTCGAGCGCGTCTGCTTCCGCGAGCGCCGTCGGGCTCACCGCGATCACCGCGTTGAGCGTGTGCCCGTACGTCGCGATGCGCGCGAGGTAGAGGAAGACCAGCTCGCGCGATGTCACGCGTCCGGCGGCGAGCGCCGCCTGCAGCTGCGGGATCGTCGCTTCGGCCACGTCGAATGCGGGGCGCGGCTGCTGTGCGGGGAGCGCGAGCGGGATGGCCGCGCAG
>JADGQS010000193.1 GCA_017881585.1 Gemmatimonadaceae bacterium
CCGGGCCAGAGCGCATAGAACGGCTCGTACACGGGCGGCGAGGTGCGGCGCACAAACCACACGCGTTGTGTCGGATCCTTGCCACGATAGTACTGCCCGGCAATTGTGTCGTTCGCGATTCGCGCGCGAATCGACGTGCCCGCGTCGAGATCTATGACCACAGAGTCGCCGGTGACGGCGACGTTGCGAATCCGTTCCATCCGCGCGCCATTGCGCCGATTGATCCACGCACCGGTCGTGTCGGCTTTCTCGAAATGCGCAAAGCCGAATCGCCGAAGCGCGTCGAACCCGCCACTGGGCTTCGCGCCGAGCATGCGGTAGTAGTCCCAGTCGCCGCGCAGCGCCGACGCACCACCGCGGCCGCACGAGATGAGACTGACAATGACGGCCGCGCTGAGACTCGCAGCGACGAGCCGGGGGCGAAGGGTACTCAATCGTTGCATGGGCATTGTACGTTCTCGGCAGAGGTTCTCTTCGTTCAGGTTGCGGAATCGTCCCTGGCGGCGCAAGTAGGGTCCGACCGCACCGTGCGCGTGAAAGCGGACGGCGGGTTCCCTCAGCGCGTCATCACCACGCCCTTTTGGGGGTCAGCCCTGGCGAAGCGGTTCCCGGCGGGATCGAGGAAGCTGATCGCGCGCTTGCGCCCCTGGACGATTTCGTCGGCGCGCGCGTACTGCTGCGCAAACGCGAGTTGACCGTCCCGCCGCTCCGGGAACGTCGCGGCCGCGACTCGGACGGTCAGTGCACCGTCACGCAGTTCGACCGGAGCGGCGTCATTGACCGTCTTCAGGATCCCGGTCGCGGCGAGCGGCGTCATGGGACCGGCAATCAGGTTCGGGATGGCGACGCCGACGGGAATTGCCCGGTCACGCGTCATGAAATAGTACCCCGCCGTGAACGCCGCGAGCAATCCAATAACGCCCCAGCGCTTCGCGCGCGACCGGCGCGCCATCGCGATGCGCGGAGCAGCCGCCAGTCCGCTGGACGAGGTCGCCTCGGTCGGGTACGGCGTCTGGCAGAACGCGCAAACCCGGAGGTTATTGCTCTCCTTGCCGCACTTTGGGCATCGCATCGCCATAAGTAAGAATCACTCACGCGCCCGACGGAGGCAATGTGCGACAATCGTCAAGCCCCGGATTCCCTCGTAGTGGCTCACGGCACGATCAACGCCTTGATCACCGTCCTCCCCTCCACCGCCGCCAACGCCTCGTTGGCTTGATCGATCCCGAATCGCGTGGTGATCGATTCCGCCCACGGCAGGCCGCTTCCCTGCTGGGCGAGCAGCTGCACCGCACGGTGCACGTGCGAGTAGTCGCACCCCCAGCACCCGCGAATCTCCGCGTGCTTCCTGTTGATTTGCAAATGCGGATTGATGGAAACATCGCCGCCGTCCGTGTACTGCCCCGCGATCACGACCCGTCCGCCATCGCGCACGAGATCGAGCGCCTGGGGCACCGCGCGTGGATCGCCTGCCGCCTCGATCACCACATCCGCGCCGTGCCCGTTCGTGATCTCGCGCACGCGCGCCGCGCGATCCTCCGCCGGAACATCGAGGTCGATCGTGTGCGACGCACCCATCCGCTTCGCGAACTCGAGCCGCGATACCGGCGCCCCGATCGCGATCACCGGATACGCCCCAGCGAGATGCGCCAGCGCCACCGCCGCCTGACCGACCGGTCCGGCGCCGAGCACCGCGACGGATGCGCCGAGCCGCACGTCGCCGCGCTCCACCGCGTGCACCGCCGTCACCAGCCCGCATCCGCCCGCGATGAACGAGACGGGATCCACCCCCTGCGGAATCCGCAGCAGCTTCACACCCGGCTTCATCCAGATGTGTTCGGCCCACCCGCCGAGCGGCCCATCGGCCACGCCGTACGTGATTCCATACACCTTTCGCGACGGACAGCGCGTGGTCTGTTTCGTCACGAGGCATTCATAGCAGCGACCGCACGTCTCGTGCACATCGAGGAACGTCACGAGATCGCCCTCGTGAAACGGCTTCCCCTCGATATCGCTAACGGTGCCGCGAATTTCCGCGAGATGCCCGATCGACACGTGGCCGGGCACGATCGGATACGGCACGCCCGAGAGCCGGCCGTGATGCAGGTGCACGTCGGTGCCGCAGACCTCGGAGTAGAGCGTCTTGAGCATCGCGGCGCCCGGCTCGAGCGTGGGCCAGGGAAGTTCGCGCACTTCGATCGGCTTGCGCGGGGCGGTCATCACCGCCGCGCGAATTGTCTTCGCCATTTGCCGGGTATCGTCGATTACGAGAAAGTCGCGCTACTCGTTCTTCAGCGCGAACGCCACGAGTCGCGATGTCGGGCCCGAACCGGTCGCGATGACGATGAACTGTTTGCCCTCGCGTGTGCGATACGTCATCGGATTCGCGTACGCCGGCCGGCCGAGGTCGTACTCCCAGAGCGTCTTGCCTGTTTGCGAGTCGATCGCGTAGAGCACGCGCCCGCCTCCGCTGACGAAGACGAGTCCGCCCTTCGTCACGAGCGCGCCGGGCGATCCGGCCACTCCTAGCTTCTCCGGAAGCGAGGCGCCCTTGAGCGCGGGATTCGCGCGGAGCTCCGGCCAATCGCCGAGCGTGACCGACCACTTCGTATCGCCCGTGTTGAGGTCGACGGCCGTGAGCGTTCCGTACGGCGGCTTGTTGATCGGCAGCCGGCCGGCACCGGCGCCCAGAGAGACGCCGAGCGAAGAGTGCGCCAGATCCACCATGTACGGCGCGTCCACGGTATCGCTCGGCGAATCATTCTTGTGAATCGAGAAGAGTGCCGGCGAATTCGTGGCCTTCGCAAACAACCACCCGGTCTCCGGGTCGACGGCCGCGCCGCCCCATCCTGATCCACCGATCGCTCCCGGCATCACGACGGTTCCCTGGAGCGACGGCGGAGTGAAGACCGGCCCGACGCGATACCTGGAGATCTCGGCGAGCGCGGCTTCCTTCATCGTGGGCGTGAAGTCGATGAGATCGTCGAGCGAGAATCCCTGCTTGGAAATGGGCGCGGGCTTCGTGGGGAACGGTTGCGTGGGCCAGCTCGCCTCGCCGGGCACGTCGCTCTGCGGCACCGCGCGCTCCTCGATCGGCCAGAGCGGCTTGCCCGTAACGCGGTCGAAGACGAACAGGAATCCCTGCTTGGTTGGCGCGACGACGATATCGACTTTCTTTCCGTCGTGATTCACCGTCACGAGATTCGGCGGGGCGGGAAGGTCGTAATCCCACAATCCATGATGCGCGGTCTGGAAGTGCCAGACGCGCTTTCCCGTTCGCGCATCGAGGCAGAGCAGCGTCTCGCCGAACAGTCCCGCTCCCTTCCGCTCGCCGCCGTACCAATCGTCGCTCGGCGTTCCGATGGGCAGGTACACGAGCCCGCGCGCGCTGTCTACGGTGAACGGCGCCCAGGCGTTCGTGTGACCTTCGTACTTCCAGGAACCGTTTTCCCACGTGTCGTTGCCGTACTCTCCGGCCTCAGGCACCGTCTTGAAGCGCCAGACGCGCTTACCGGTGTGCACATCGAACGCCTGGATGTCACCCGGCGGATCACCATGATACACGAGCCGGTCGCCGACGCCGTTGCCGAGGATGACGACGTTTCCCCAGACGACGGGCGGCGAGGTGTTGGTGTAGTGCTCCTTCCGCACCGCGCGCGAGAGATTTTCCGTCACGTCGACTTCGCCGTTCTTGCCGAAACTCGGAATGGGCTTGCCGGTGCCGGCGTCGAGGGCGATCAGCCGCCAGTGCGAATTGATGAAGACGCGGCGCGACTTTCCGTCGGTCCACGTGGCCACGCCGCGGTGCACGAATCCGGTGCCGTTGCTGGGCTGGCCGTACGTCTTCCACACCTGCGGATCGAACGCCCAGAGCTCGCGGCCGTTCGTCGCGTCGAGGGCGATCACACGATTGAACGGCGTCGGGAAGAACAACGTGTCGTGGATCGCGAGCGGTGTCGCCTCGAACTGCCCCCCGCGCGCCGCCTTCTGATCCTCGCTCGCACGGATCGGCTGCTCGTTGGCATCCCAGGTGAACGCGATCGCGAGCTTCGCGACGTTCGTGCGATTGACGTCAACGAGAGGCGAGTA
>JADGQS010000194.1 GCA_017881585.1 Gemmatimonadaceae bacterium
CCCGCGTTCGTGCACGCCGGCCCGTTCGGCAACATCGCGCACGGCTGCAACAGCATCCTCGCGACGCGCTCCGCGCTCGCGCTCGCCGACGTGGTGGTGACGGAGGCGGGCTTCGGATCGGATCTCGGCGCCGAGAAGTTCTTCGACATCAAGTGCCGCGCGGGCGGGCTGAATCCGGAGGCGGCCGTACTGGTCGCCACCGTGCGTTCGCTCAAGATGCAGGGCGGCGCGGACAAGAAGTCTCTCATGAAGGAAGACCTCGGCGCGCTCGAGAAAGGATTGCCGAACCTCGAGCATCACCTGAAGAATGTGCGGCAGTTCGGCGTGCCCGTGGTGATCGCCATCAACAGGTTCGGCGCCGACACGGACGCCGAGCTCAAGCTGGTGAACGACTTCGCCGCGCGGCTCGGTGCGCGCGTCGTGCTCTGCGAGGTCTTTGCGAAAGGCGGCGAAGGCGGCGAGGCGCTCGCGAAGGAAGTGCTCGCGATGCTCGCCGAAAAGACGGGCGCGTACAAGCCGCTCTACGACGTCGCGCTGCCGATCAAGGAGAAGATCGACACGATCGTGAAGAAGGTGTATGGCGGAGACGGCGCGGATTACTCGCCGGCCGCGGATCGCGCGATCGAGTACCTGACATCCATCGGGCTCGCCAACACGCCGGTATGCATCGCCAAGACGCAGTACTCGCTCACCGACGACGCGGCGCGGCTGTGCAGGCCGACGGGATTCCGCATCACGATCAACGAAGTGTATGGATCGGCGGGCGCGGGATTCGTCGTGGCGAAGGCGGGAGACATCATGACGATGCCGGGGCTGCCGAAGGTTCCGGCGGCGGAGGGGATGTCGATCGACGCGAGGGGGCAGATCGTGGGGTTGTCGTAGCGCTCTGAGCGCCCCGGCAGGCTATCTTCCCCCGGTGCCCGAGTTCACGGTCTACCTCCGCCTCGGCTATCACCACATCGCCGCCCTTGGCGCCTGGGACCATATCCTGTTCGTCGCGGCACTCACCGCGGCGTACGGACCGCGCGAGTGGAAGCGCATCGCGGTGCTCGTCACGGCATTCACTCTCGGGCACTCGGTGACTTTGGCACTCGCGACGTTCGACGTCGTGCGGGTGAGCGCGCGGGTCGTCGAGCCGCTCATCGCGGCGACGATCGTCGTCACGGGGCTCGCGGCGATCCGCGACCAGTTCGCGGCGGCGTCCGCCGCGGCGGCGCGCGCGATGCTGGTTCGGCGCTACGTGACTGCCGGCGGCTTCGGCCTCATCCACGGACTGGGATTCGCCGGCGGCCTGCGCGCCCTGCTCGGCGCGGAGAGCTCGATCGCGCTCCCTCTGCTCGGCTTCAATCTCGGTCTCGAGGGCGGGCAGCTCGTGGTGGTGGCCGCGATCTTCGCGATGGGCGTGGCGGCGGAGCGGTGGCTGCGGGTCACGCGGCGCACCTGGGTGCTCGGCGTCTCCGGCGTGGCAGCAGCGGTTGGAATGGTCATGCTTGCGGCGCGACTGCACAGCGATTCGTGACCGCGCGCCGTTTTACTTCCATACGGTAGTGGTCACCTCCTCCTTCGTGCGGGTGCGATGATGCGTTCTCCTGGTATCTGCCGTCAGTCCGCGGTTCGCGCTTTGACCGCCCTCCTTCTCGTCACCTCGTCGGCTCCGCTCGCCGCGCAGCGCGGCGCCCCGCCGACCACGCCGCCGCAGTGGCTCAACGCCGATACGTCGAAGAAGACGAACCAGAGCAACTTCCGCGCGATCGAGCAGTGGCCGACGCCCAACGAGTACCGCACCGGGAGCGGCTCGCCCGGCCCGAAGTACTGGCAACAGAAGGTCGACTACACGATCAAGGCCTCGCTCGACACCACGCACCACGAGATCAGCGGCACCGAGCGCGTGACCTACCACAACAACGCGCCGAACTCGCTGCCCTATCTCTGGTTCCAGCTCGACCAGAACGTCGAGAAACCCGATTCACGCGCCTCCGTTTCCGTGAACGCACTCCCGAAAGGACTGGCGACCCTCAGCCCACAGTCGCTGCATCTCCTCGGCCTCGCCGGCGACGAGGCGCCGCTCGGCATGCGCATCGCGCACGTCCGCACCGTCGGCGCGAACGGCGCGAAAGCCGAAGCCCCGTTCTTCGTGAACGGCACCTCGATGCGCGTCGAACTCCCGGCGCCCATCGCCACCGGACAGAGCGCGCTGCTCGAAATCGAGTGGGCCTATTACGTGCCCGAACTCGGACGCAACACGCAGCGCAACGCGCGCGACAAGGTGAAGGACGGCTGGGAATACGAGATCGCGCAGTGGTATCCGCGCGCCGCCGTCTACGACGACGTGAGCGGCTGGACCAACGATCAGTTCTACTCGCAGGGCGAGTTCTACCAGGAGTTCGGCGACTTCGACGTCACGATGACGGTTCCGCACGATCACATCGTGCGCGCCACGGGCGTGCTGCAGAACCCGCAGGAGGTACTCACCTCCGCCCAGCGCGCGCGACTGGTCAAGGCGATGAGCTCGAGCGAGCCCGTGTTCATCGTCGCGCCCGACGAGGTGATGAAACCCGACACGCGCCCAGCCGGCTCGGCGCCGCTCACGTGGCACTTCGCCGCGCAGAACGTGCGCGACTTCGCCTGGGCGAGCTCCAAGACGTTCATCTGGGACGCGATGGGTTTCCGCTACAGGCCCGGCGGCCGCCTCATCGAACTGCATTCGGTGTACCCGCGCGACGCGATGCCGCTCTGGGATCAGTTCAGCACCAAGGCCATCAGGCAGACGATGGAGACGTACGGGCGGATGGTGCTCGAGTATCCGTATCCCGTGGCGAGCAACGTGCACGGCTCGGTGGGCGGAATGGAGTATCCGATGATCGCCTTCTGCGGCGCGCGCCCGCGCCCCGACGGCACGTTCGACCCGTCGCTCAAGTGGCGGCTCATCTCGGTCACGATCCACGAGGTTGGACACAACTGGTTCCCGATGATCCTCGCCACCGACGAGCGCCGATGGGGATGGATGGACGAGGGGATGAACTCGTTCGTGCAGTACTATGCGGAGAAGGATTGGGACCCGAACTATCCGTCGAACCGCGGACCGGCGAAGAACATCGTCGAGTATTTCAAGAGCGTGGCGCAGGTCCCGATGATGACGGAGAGCGATCTCGCGTACGCGAACTACGGCAACCAGGCGTACAGCAAGCCGGCCGCGACGCTGGTCATGCTGCGCGAACAGGTGCTCGAGCCCGCGCAGTTCGACCGCGCATTCCACGAGTACGCGGCGAAGTGGGCGTTCAAGAAGCCGCAGCCCGCCGACTTCTTCCGCACGATGATGAACGGCGCCGGCGAGCAGCTCAACTGGTGGTGGCGCGGCATCTTCTACACGGCATATGCGAACGACCAGGCCCTCGGCGGCGTCGAGACGCAGCAGGCGAGCGACGTGGTCGGCAACGCGAGCAAGAACAAGTACTATCACCGCATCACTATAGAGCAGAAGGGCGGGTTGGTGATGCCCATCCAACTCGGCATCACCTACGACGACGGCAGCAGCGCCCTCGTGAAACTCCCGGCCGACGTCTGGCGCTACAGCGAGAAGAGCTTCACGTACGGCTTCTTCAGCGACAAGGGACTGTCGCAGGTCGTGATCGACCCGAACGAGGTGTTCGCCGACATCAATCGCGAGAACAACACGTGGAAGGCGCCGCCGAAAGTCCAGCCGTGACGCGTCGGTCTCCGGTACGCGGATCCGCGACGACCCGATGGCGGCGAGTAGTCGCAGTCGGGTCGTTCGCGTCGCTCGGTGCCGCGTCTCCGGCGCCGCCGCACGACATGCATACCGCGCACGTTCGGCTCATCGTCGAGGGGCCGGTGGTCGTCGCGCGTGTGCGCATGTTTCGCGATGACCTGCAGAAGGCGGTCAAGGCGACGGTCAACGACTCGCCTGTGTCGAAGCGCGCCGTCGCCGCGTACGTGCTGCGCACATTCACCATCGCCGCCGACGGGAACCGGTTGACCGGCGAGGTACTCGACGGAGGCGGCGACGTCGACGGCGATCAGCCCGTGTGGTGGGTGGTCGTGCAGTGGAA